>CAYGQB010000064.1:0-13952 GCA_964351895.1 uncultured Caulobacterales bacterium | reverse complement strand
GACCCGACCCGACCCGCTTGGCGCGCTAGGTGAGGACAAGCCCCAGCGCGACATAAGCCACAACGGCAAACGCGCCCGCCGCCAAGGCGTATGGCAGCTGCGTGCGCACATGTTCCAGGTGGTCGACCCCGGCGGCCAGCGAGGCAATCACCGTCGTGTCGGAGATCGGCGAGCAGTGGTCGCCAAAGACGCCGCCGCCGAGCACGGCCGCCAGCACCAGAGATGGCGGCGCGCCAAGCGCCAACGCCAAGGGCACGCCAATCGGCACCATGATCGCGTACGAGCCCCAGCTTGATCCGGTGGCGAACGACATCACCCCGGTGGCCAGAAAGACCGCTGCGGGCAACAGCGCGGCCGGCAAGGCGCCGTCCACCGCGCCCGCGACAACGCCGCCGACGCCCAGCGCCTTCAAGCTGGCGCCCAGCGCGATGGAGAAGAACAAGATGGTGACGGCGGGCAACAGCTCCGACAGGCCTTTGAGCGCGGTATGGGACAGAGCATTGAGCCGCCAGCCGCGACCGAACCTCAACATCACGGCCGCCACGAGCACCGCCAAGGTCACCGACCAAAGAACCGATTGCGAACCAGACCCGGCCAGCAGGTTGCCCTTCCCAGTCCAGGCCAGAAACGCCAAAATTCCAAAGATCATCACGGCCAGCGGCACAATCATGTAGGCGGGGTGGCTCGGTTCGGGGGCGGCCGGCCCTGCGGCCTGGTTCATCACGGCCCCAGGTTCAGAGAGCGGCTGAGTGGCGGCCGCTGCGGGGGCGTCATAGCCGGACAAGGGGCCGGTCGCAGGCGCACGCACGGCGCGCGCGTCGCTGGCGCGCATGGGGCCGAAGCTGCGGTCGCTGAGGATGGTGAACGCCACCAGCGCCATGGTGGCCAGGGCGTAGACATTGAGCGGAATGGTGGCCACCAGCGTGGCCGCCGGGTCGGCCAGCTCATACGGGGCCAACAACGCCAAGACATAGGCGCCCCAGCCGTTCAACAAGATCAGCACGCTGACCGGACTGGACGTGGAATCAATGATGTAGGCCAGCCGCGCCCGCGACAGCTTCTTGTCGTCAAAGAGATCGCGCGCCACGACCCCAGAGGCCAGAAGGCTGAGGTTGGTTTCGATGAACACCGCCACGCCAATGAGGGCCGGCAAGGCCATCACCCGCCGACGCCCGCCGGCCACCGCAGACGCCGCCAGCGCATTGACGAAGGCGGCCACCCCGCCGCCGTCGCGCACCAGCGCCAAGAGCGCCCCGACGCCAAGGCAGAACATGAGGACGCGGGCGTTGCCAGGATCAGAGAGCGTGCTGACGGACCGCTCCACCGCGGCGAGAAATCCCGCACCGGGGTTGAACCCGCTGATCAGCGTCTCTGACACGAGAAGCGCGGCTAAGAGCGCGGCCAACACATCGCGGGTGAACGCCGCCAGCACGATGGCCAGAAGCGGCGGCAAGAAGACCAGCCACTCAAGGCCACCGGGCATCTCAGGGCTCATAGCGTATCCGTCACCTGTGGCTGGAGGACCGGTGCGCCGGACGCCGGCGACAGCCTCAACACAGAGCTTGCCCCGCCCCGCCCATGATTGACCACCAAAAGAATGCGCCCGTCCGCGCCCAGGCGCACGTCTCGCACGCGCCCGAGCCCTTTGACGATGATCTCGTCTTGGGTCACCACGCCGTCCTCAATCCGGATGCGCCGCACCTCCTCAGTGACCAGCCCGCCCGCCAGAAGATCGCCAGACCAGGCTGAAAAGGCGTCGCCGCGATAGACGTCGAGGCCGCAGGCGGCGATCGAGGGTGTCCAGTGGAGCAAGGGATCGGCAAACTCAGGGCGCGACGTTTCGTGGGTGATCGGCGACCCATTGTAGTTCTTGCCGAAGGTGACCACCGGCCAGCCAAAGTTGGCGCCGGCCACCGGTGCGTTCAGCTCATCGCCGCCGCGCGGTCCATGTTCGGTGGCGTAAAGGACGCCTGTGACCGGATCGGCCGCCAGCCCTTGCGGGTTGCGGTGGCCTAGGCTCCACGTCGCCTCATAGGCGCCCGGGACGCCGACAAACGGATTGTCGTCTGGCACGCGGCCATCGTCATGAAGGCGGAAGATTTTACCGTTGGGGCGGGTGATGTCCTGGGACATCTCCGGCTCGCCGCGATCACCGATCGAAAAGAAGACATAGCCGTCCGCAAACACGAACCGCGATCCAAAATGGAAACGGGTCGGCAGGTCGTGTTCGGGCCGGGTTTGGAAAATCACCTCCGCGTCCACCAGCGCGTCGCCGTCAAGGCGCGCACGCATGACACGCGTCATGCCGCGCCGCGCGCCGCCCTCCCGCCTTGAGGCCGCATACGAGAGGTAAATCAGCCCGGTGTCTTCAAAGCTCGGATGGACGCCGACGTCCAAGAGCCCGCCCTGGCCGGCGTCCCAAACGGCAGGCGCGCCTTCGATCTCGTGGACTAACCGGTCCGGGTCGAGCCGCAACAGGCGGCCGGCCTTATCGGTCACAAGAAATGTTTCCTCACCGATCTGCTCGACCGCCCACAGCTCAGCGTCCACGTCGGCCAGAGTTTCAACGGTGTAGCTGGCCAGGTCAGTCTCGAAAACGCCTGCGTCATTGAGCGACACCGGCGGCCCCTCAGCCTCGCGCCGCGCCACCAGGCCAGCTTCCTGTATGTAGATGACCAGCGAACGGATCTCCGGCGCGCTCAAGACCTCAGAGAAGCCGGCCATTTCGCCGCCCGGCAGCCCGTCGGCAATCACCGCCGCGATCTCCGCGTCACTGTCGCCGTGCGCCCAGCTGTCGTCGTTGAGCGCCGAGCCAAGCCCGCCCCCCAAGTCAACGCCATGACAGGCCGCGCAATGCATCTGGTAGAGGTCCGCCGCAGGTCCCGTGCCGATGGCAAATTGCGCATGGGCGCTGGTTAAGCCGGCCATGGAAGCAGACGCCAGAACGCAACCGGCAACCAGCGACCGGCGCAGACCTTCTGAACGTTTGGTGGTCGTCACAACCATAGGTGTGTCCTTCTCGTTGCCACTGCGCGCAAGCCCGCCCGACCCAATCTTCGCGCGCGTGATGCAACAGACGATAGGCGGCGTTGCACCCGCGTCCACCACACGGCGTGAGAGCCGCGGGGGGCCCGACGCGTCCATTAGAGCCTACCCGTTTCCAATGCGACGCCTCACTTTTGCGTCAATCGCGGCGGTCCGGCGGCACACGGCGGTGACACAGGTTTGTGAAGCACCTTTTGTTTCTAGCCGCGGCCCCCATATTGAGCTGAACGAGGCCCCGGGCGACATTCGCGCGGGCGACAGCGCCTGGGGTGCGTGCGGAGAGAACGACCGCCGCCACCAGCGACGCGCTGAGGAGGTCAAAACTATGAGTGCAGCACTCACCGTCACCTTGAGCCCTGAACAGGGCTTGTCGCGCTATCTCACCGAGATTCGCAAATTCCCGATGCTGGAGAAAGACCAGGAGTTCATGCTCGCCAAGCGCTGGGTTGAGCACGAAGACACCGACGCCGCCCATCAGCTCGTGACCAGCCACCTGCGCCTGGTGGCCAAGATCGCCATGGGCTATCGCGGCTATGGCTTGCCGATTGGGGAAGTGATCTCTGAAGGCAATGTCGGCCTGATGCAGGCGGTCAAGAAATTCGACCCAGATCGCGGCTTTCGCTTGGCGACCTACGCCATGTGGTGGATCCGCGCCTCGATCCAGGAGTACATCTTGCGCTCCTGGTCGCTGGTCAAAATGGGCACGACGGCCGCGCAAAAGAAGCTCTTCTTCAACTTGCGCCGCCTGAAGGGCGAGATGCAGGCCATTGAAGAAGGCGATCTGCACCCCGACCAGGTGGAAAGCATCGCCACCAAGCTGGGCGTGAGCGAAACCGAAGTCGTGAACATGAACCGGCGTCTGGCGGGCGGCGACGCGTCGCTCAATGCGCCCATGCGCGCAGACGGCGAAGCAGAATGGCAGGATTGGCTCGTCGACACTGACGCGGTGAACCAAGAAGAGCACGTCGCCGATTCTGAAGAGTTCACGATGCGTCTTGAGCTCTTGCAGGAAGCCATGGGCGCGCTCAACGAGCGCGAGCAGCACATCTTGTCAGAGCGGCGCCTGTCGGAAGAACCCAAGACCCTGGAGGAGCTCGCCACGGTTTACAAAGTCAGCCGAGAGCGAGTGCGGCAGATTGAGGTGCGCGCGTTTGAAAAGCTGCAAGCCGCCATGCGTGAGGCCGCTCTTGAACGCGGTCTTCTGGAACCCGACGCCCTGCAGTAGCGCGATCAGCCGGCGTGGTCGCAAGCAGACGGCCTGAGATAGGGCGTCATGCGGTCGGCCACGTCGGTTGGCAGCCGGCGGGGCCGTCCGTCCTGCGTCATGACCACCGCCTCCATGCGCGCCGAGACCAAAGTTTGGTCACCGCGCCGAATGCGCTGAGACATGAAGAACCGCGCCCCTTTCACCGCTTCAAAGCTCGTTTCCACGACCAGCGCGTCATCGATGCGCGCGGGGGCTAGCCAGGTCACCGTCATTTCACGCACGGCAAACGCCAGGGGCTCGGGCCGGGCGAACAGTTCAGCGTGGCTGACGCCAATCAGGCGGACATAGTCTGAGCGTCCACGCTCGCAGAAATGAAGATAACGGGCGTGATACACGATCCCGGAGAAATCGGTGTCTTCAAAGTAAACGCGAATCGCAAGGCGATGCACCAGATCGGGCCCGATCTCGCCCGCGGTGGGCTGGGGATCGATCACGCCGTCCCCGCGCCGGCCGCCGGCGTCCCGCCTTGCCCGCCTGCGCCACTGCCCGCCGCATCCGCGCTGTCGGGATCATCTTGAAACAAGTCCGCTGGAGCCGGCGCGCCAACCGGTCGCGGCATGCCAAGATGATCGTAGGCGCGCGCCAAGGCGACCCGACCGCGCGGCGTGCGCGACAAGAACCCCTGCTGGATGAGGAACGGCTCAACCACCTCTTCAAGGGCGTCGCGCGCCTCAGCCAGGGCGGCCGCCAGCGTATCCAGCCCAACCGGACCGCCCTCAAAAGTGTCGGCCAAAGCCACCAGGTATCGCCGGTCCTGGGCGTCGAGCCCAATGGCGTCGACCTCTAGGCGCGCCAGCGCCCCGTCGGCGACCTTGCGATCAATGGTCTTGGCCTGATCGGCCTCAGCGAAATCGCGCACCCGGCGCAACAATCGCCCGGCCACCCGCGGCGTGCCGCGCGCGCGCTTGGCAATCTCGCCCGCCCCGTCCGGCGTCATCTCAGCGCCGAGCTTGGCGGCCGCACGCGCCACGATGCTGGTCAGCTCCGCCTCGTCATAAAACTCCAGCCGCACCGGCACCCCGAATCGATCGCGCAGCGGCGTGGCCAACAGGCCCGCCCGCGTGGTCGCGCCGATCAGAGTGAACGGGCTCAGCTCGATCTTGATGGTGCGCGCCGCCGGCCCCTCGCCGATGATGAGGTCGAGCGCATAATCTTCCATCGCCGGATAGAGCACCTCCTCCACCACCGGATTAAGGCGATGAATCTCGTCAATGAAGAGCACGTCGCGCGGTTCAAGATTGGACAAGATGGCCGCCAGGTCGCCCGGCTTGGTTAGCACCGGCGCGGACGTTGAGCGGAAATTGACGCCCAGCTCCTTGGCTACGATCTGCGCCAGGGTGGTCTTGCCCAAGCCTGGCGGCCCCGACAACAGCACGTGATCCAACGCCTCATCGCGCCCGCGGGCGGCGGCGACGAAGACTTTCAGGTTCTCGGTGGCGCTTTCCTGTCCAACAAAATCGGAAAAAGACAGAGGCCGCAGCGCCTTGTCGCGCCCGTCACCGACTTGAGAGTCGGCTGATACGATGCGCTCTTCGCTCACCGCCCCATGTCCTTCAGCGCCGCCTTGACCAGGGCGTCAAGCGCCGGAGCCGCATCAAATCCGGCATAGGCGTTGGTGACGGCGGCCCGAGCGTCGGGTTCCTGAAGGCCCAAATTCATCAGCGCGGACACCGCGTCAGCGCGCACCGCCAGACCCGCCTCAGTGCTGGAGTCGCCCGGTCCGCTCGAAACTGCGGCTCCAGCGGCCGCCTTGCCACCGGGCCCGCCGCCGGGTCCGCGCGTCAAGGTTGGGGCGCTGGCAAACCCGCCATAGCGCGTTGGCGGCGCCGGCTTGCCTTTCAATTCCGTGACAATGCGCGCGGCCAGGCGCGGACCAACCCCGCTGGCGCGCGCCACCATGGCCTGGTCGCCGTTCGACGCCGCGTCCATGATTTCAGCAGGGGTCAGTATGTCCAAGACCGCGAGCGCCACCTTCGCGCCGACGCCCTGGATCGCCTGAAGGCGCACAAACCAGGCGCGATCATCTTCCGACAAGAAGCCAAACAGGCGGAACGCGTCTTCGCGCACATGGGTTTCGATATGGAGCGTCACCGCCTCGCCCGGCGACGGCATGCGCGCCAAGACGCGCTGCCCACACGAGACCAGATAGCCCACACCGGCGACGTCAAGCACGACATCGTCGGGCCCGACCGCGTCGACCGTGCCTTTAAGTTTGGCGTACATGGGGGAAGGTTAGCGCGCCAGCACCTGTCGTGCACGCTGTTCCAGATCGCGGGTGAAGCGAGGCGGCGTGTCTTGCGGGCGCGCGCGCTCTGCGTCCAGGCGTCCTGCGAACGATGTCGGACGCGGCGTCGCAGCGAGGGTGGTGATGGGCGCAATCGCGCTCAGGACCTTGGTGATCATCGGGCTAGAGCCTTGTTTCTGTGAAGCGGTGAAGGAACGTGATGGGCGGCGCACACCGCCACTGCGAGCGCGTCGGCCGCGTCCGCCTTGGCCTTCACGCCAGGAATGAGCACGCCAACCATGGCGGCGACTTGATCTTTGCCGGCGCGGCCTGAGCCAGTGACGGCTTTCTTGACGACGCTGGGAGCGAACTCGTGAACGGCGATGCCTGCGCGCGCAGGGGCCAACAGCGCGGCGGCGCGCGCGTGACCCAGCTTCAGCGCTGACATCGGATTGGCGTTCACAAACGTGTCCTCGATGGCGGCCAAGTCGGGCGCAAACCGCGCCACGACGGCCTGAAGTTCTTCAAACAAAACCGACAAGCGCACGCTCATCGCCTCATCTGTTGGCGGGGTGACGGTTCCAAAATCGACGCCCCGCAACCGCGTTCCGTCACTGTCAATGACGCCCCAGCCGCACCGCCTGAGGCCCGGATCAATCCCGAGCACGCGCATGAGGCTGATGTCCTTCCAGCGTGAAGTTACGCGGAACAGAAGGTGGCCCTGAGGGGGTAAAGCAATCGTTAACGCCGCGCTCAGGGCGCGCGCTTTAGCAGGTTAAAATCAGCCGTGAACACCGCTTATCCCCAGGCGTCTGCAGGCATGCTCCGCCCCGCGCTTCAGTCGGGTGCGCAAAACACAAGGCCCGTTGCATCGTCGCGCAGCTTGGTGCGTTGGGCGCGGCCAGCATGGTCTGACGCGGCTTCGTGGGCGCGCAGGCGTGAGATGAGGTTGCCCAACCCCATCTCAACGCCAACCTCCATCACCTCAGCCGGCGACATCAGCCCATAGGGCGCAACCAGGCGGTAGAGCCCGTCGGTGAGAAGGAGACCAACGGCCCCTGGCGCCAAGGTCAGGCGCAAAGCCAGGGCGTGATCGGCCGCTTCGGGGTGAACGCTGGCGATCCAGTAGCCGTCGGGCGTGTTCAGCTGGGCGCGTGCGGCTTGCGAGACGGCGCGCCGGGCGTCGGGGTCGGCGGCGCGCGCCATGGCCGCAGCGTGGGCAGCCTCCGCCTCCACCTTCTCGGTGTTGCCGTAGACCGTGACCGCGCCGCTTGGTTCTCGCACCAGGAGCATGGCGTCTCCCAGCGCAAAAAAATCAAGCTCGGCTGGGGCGTCGACTTCTTGTCTCTGAGGCCCGAGACCCACCCAGGCGACCGCGGCGCTGGGCAGCATGTGGCGCGGGGCTGTGTCGATGGACGTGCGAGCGTGGGTTGCGCAGAAGTCGCGCATATCGGTCAGCACGCCGCGCCAATAGTCGCCCCCCGACTGCAGCGCGGCGGGAGGCGTCAACAGGCGCGCGCTCAAGGCGTCGGCATAGACCGCCGCATCGCTTTCACCCGTTTCAAACAGCCGCAGCGGACCAACGTCCGTCGCCCCGTCCACCACCCAGGCGACACCGGCGGCTTCATCAAAGCCGAGGCGATCGTCACCGCCGCGCCCATCCACGCCCGGCGACACGATGGTGTCGAGGACACGGATCATGGCGTTGTCGCGCCGGACCCTGCGACCCGGCGCATTTCGCCCGTGGTGACGAAGATGTCGCCGTCGATGGAAGCGCGGGGGTCTTCGCCGAAGGCCAAGCGATGGCCCGGCGCATGGATGCCGACATGCGCGCGGGCGTTCATGTGGTTGGCCATGATCTCTTGGCCATGGTCGCTGAGGTAAAACCAGTAGGGCGGCAGGGCAAGATCGGTGGCCTCACGGGCCCAGTAGGCTTGGGACGCGGCGAACGCGGCGCGGTCAGCGGCGGCGTCTCCCAGGTGGGTGATGCGCACGACCGAATCGGCGCCCGCACCGTCCGCCGGCTCGGGAGACGACGCGTCGAGCGTCACCCGAAAAACGATGTTCTCCACCTCGGCGTGTCGGTCCCCGCCCGCGTGCGGCAGGGCGACGGCGTCCAGCGTCAAGCCAGACGCCAGACGGATCTCATGGGAGGCGTCCCCGGGAGACAGGTCGAGCGCCACCACCCGATCCAGCACGTCTGCACCGAGCGCGACCTGCGCCTCCCCGATTGCACTCACCACCTGAGGCGGCGCAAACAGCCGGACACCGGGGCGCGCGCGCAATAGGGCGACCACGTCGTCGGCAACAAAATGGTCGGCGTGCGCGTGCGACACGAACACCGCCTCGACGCGATCAAACGGCGGTTCTCCCGCGATCAGATCCGCGCGCATGTCATCGGGAAGCTGTTGGTACTGCCCCGCGCCGTCGTGAAACAGCGGGTCGAACAGAACCGCTCGTCCCGAGGCGCCGGTGGCCAACACGGCCTCATTCCCAAGATAGGTGACGATGGCCTGCCCGCCCTGGTCTTCTTGTGACGCGTCCGCATCCGGCGCAGGCGCGGACGGACTGCCTTCTTGGGCAACGGAAGCGGACGGAGCTTGAGGGGGCGCACTGTCTTGCGGCGTGCATCCGGCCGCCCCGAAGCTTAGCGCCCCGAGCAGCGCAGCTGCGCCCGGCGCGCGCTGGCGCACAATTGCCCGCAGCGCCCTACTCCTCATCAACTTGGCCCGCGGCGGCTTGCGCCGCGCATTCAGGGATCGCCAAGGCGAGGAAAAAGCCGGTATCGGCAAGTTCAGCAGGCCGCAGCGCGGAACGAAACCGCCCCGATTCAGCGTCATTGCCCGCCAGGCTGGCGATCAACAGGCCGCGCTGATTGGCGTTGAAGTCGCCGGCGCGCTGCGCCACGCAGGCGCACAGGGCGACGTCCGTCCCGTCGCGGGTCTCGCACGTGGCTTGGAGCACCGGGACAGTGGTGGCCGTAATCGGCCCCTCGGCCGGCGCAGGCCGCACGCCGCCCGGATCACAGGAGGCCAGAACAGCGGTCAGAGCAACGCCCGCCAACAGAACACCGCATTGAAATCCAAGTCGCTTCACGGGCGTTCTCCAGTTTGCAGCGTCGGTGGGCGCGCGGGCGCTTAGGCGTCGAGGCTGGCCATCGTTTCGTCGGACAGCTCAAAGTTGGCGTACACGTTCTGAACGTCGTCCAGATCGTCCAGCGCCGCCAACAGCTTCATCAGGGTTTGGGCCTGATCGGCGCCAACATCGAGCGTGTTTTGCGGCTTCCAGATCAGCTTCGTGGAGCGCGCGTCTCCCAGACTGGATTGAAGGGCGTTGGCGACGTCAGACAGATCCTCTCGGGCGCAATAGATGGTGTGGCCGCCGGCGTCCGCATCGTCGTCATCGTCGCTCGCATCGGTTTCGACGTCCTCAGCCCCGGCTTCAAGCGCGGCTTCCATCACACGGTCTTCGTCGCCGACGCTCAAGGCGTACTCAATCGCGCCCACCTGATCGAACATGAAGGCAACCGAGCCGGTTTCACCCAAGTTGCCGCCGTTCTTAGAAAAAGCTGAACGCACGTCTGAAGCGGCGCGATTGCGATTGTCCGTCGAGACCTCGACGATCACGCCGATCCCGCCCGGGCCAAAGCCTTCGTAGCGGATTTCCTCATAGTCGGCGCCGTCGCCGCCTGCGCCCTTTGAGATGGCCCGTTCGATGTTGTCTTTGGGCATGGACTGGCCCTTGGCGTTGGCAATCGCCAGGCGCAGTCTGGGGTTCATGTCCGGGTCGCCGCCGCCCATCTTGGCCGCGACCGTGATCTCTTTTGACAGCTTGGAAAACAGCTTGGAGCGGGCAGCATCCTGGCGCCCTTTGCGGTGCTGGATGTTGGCCCATTTGGAATGGCCGGCCATGATACCTGTCTCGTCGATAAGAAACGCAAGCCGCCTGTCTAGCCCAGACCTGCGGGCGGCGGAACCCGCGTTGCGTCACTCAGAGCCTCCGGGGCCGCCGGCGCCGCAAGGGGGCGGCGTTCGGCTGGCCCCGTTCGACGATGAATGGTAGGTCACCTTATCTGTTCGGAGATTTCATGTCCCGGTGATGTCCGGCTGGCGCAAGCGCCAGCCTCACACTTCAAGCTCTCGCGGCGCGCAAGACGCGCGTACGCCTGAGGTGCGACTTCTTCTCTTTGGTCCAGCATGCCCCGCTCGCGCGCCACGAGGCGCGCCTGAAACGTGAGCGCGTGGACAAGGCTGGACGTACGAACAGAAAAGCAGACCCTGACAATGATCAGACCATTCACACCGACCGATGCAGACACCGTCGCCCATGTCTGGCGCACCGCCAGCGCATTGGCGCATCCGTTCCTTTCCTCCGCCTTTTTGGATGAAGAGGAAATCAAGGTGCGCGACGTCTATCCGCGCTTTGCCGAGACCTGGGTGTGTGAGCACAACGCCGAGCTGGTGGGCTTTTACGCCCTCTTGGACACCCCGGATGACGCCCATTTCAAAACCGAGTTGGGCGCCTTGTTTCTCCTGCCCAGCCATCATGGCCAAGGCCTGGGACGCGCCATGGTTGATGAGGCCGTGGCGCAGCGCGGCGACCTCGCCGTTCAGGTCTTTGAACGCAACCGGATCGGACGCGGCTTCTACGACGGCTATGGGTTCAAGCCGACCGGAACGAGCGTTCACCCTCCGACCGGCGAACGCGTGATCCACATGGGCTACACCCGCGCCCCGGTGTGATCGGTCTCATCAGGTGAGCCCCGGGCGTCGCCGCGCAAGCGGCGGCGCCTACTCGGCCGGCACGCTTTCGACAAGGCTGGGCATGACCGGCTCCAATCGGCCGCCAACGCGGATCGGCGCACAGCGCAGGGCGAGGCCTGTCGCGTCATCGGTTTGAACGAAAACGCCGCACAATGTGGCTTCGCCGTCAGCGGGCTTTGGGCGCTCGCCGCGAATGCGCGTGTGAAAGCGGCGCACCGGCTCATGCTTTTCCATGCCGATGACGCTGTCATAGTCGCCGCACATCCCCGCATCAGTCTGATAGGCCGTTCCGCCGGGCAACACTTGGGCGTCGGCGGTTGGAACGTGGGTGTGGGTGCCCACCACGAGGCTGGCGCGGCCGTCGCAGAAGTGGCCCATGGCGTATTTTTCAGATGTCGCCTCGGCGTGCATGTCGACCACGAGGGCGTCGACCGCCTCGCCCAACGGGGCTGCGTCAAGCTGGTCGGCGACCGCGTTGAAGGGGCAATCGAGGGCGTCCATGAACATGCGCCCTTGGACGTTCATCACCAGCACCCGGCGTCCGCCTGGCGCGTCAAAGACGCCCGCCCCCTGTCCGGGAACGCCGGCCGAGATGGGATAGTTCACCGGGCGCAAAAGGCGCGGCTCGCGGGCGATGAAGGTCAAGGCTTCGGCCTGGTCAAAATCGTGATTGCCAAGCGTGACAACGTCGGCGCCGGCGTCGATCAGATCGTTGAAAATCGCCTCCGTGATCCCGAACCCGCCCGCCGCGTTCTCCGCGTTGATGATGATGAATTCCAGATCAAGCGCCCGTCGCACGTCGTCCAAATGGTCGCTGATCGCGCGACGGCCGGCGCGGCCAAACACATCTCCAAAGAAGCCAATGCGCATGTGTGTGCTCCTCGTGGCGGGCGCGCGCTTAAGCGTCGCCGCCCAGCGTGTCCTTCGTATCCAGTCTCGTGCACCGATATGCGGCGGATTCGGTGATGATCCAGTCCAAGAGCTGATCATGGGGCTCGCGCGGCGTCCGCTCCAAGCGCTGCACCTCATAGGCGAGGCCAACAGCCGTCACAGGGCCGCGCGCGCGCAGCGCCGCCAAGGTCCGGTCATAGTAGCCGCCGCCATAGCCCAGCCGCGCGCCAGTTGCGTCAAAGCCAAGAAGCGGCGTCAAGATGAGGTCAGGCGAAACCTCGGGCTGATCTGGCGTGGGTTCAAGGACGCCAAACGCGCCCTTGTGAAGCGCGTCGCCAAAAGCAAAAGCGCGGAACGTCAAGGGCGCGTCCGGCGCAGAAACCACGGGCAGGCAGAGCTGGGCCCCCACCTGCATGAAGCGCTGCATCACGCCGCCCGGCGGCAACTCGTGATGGATCGGATAGTAGCCCGCCACGCAGGCCGGCGGCGGAGCCAAGAGGGCTTGAGGCGTGCGCGCCATGGCCGCCTCGTCGGCCTTGGCCATCTGCCCCGCCTCATAGCTGCGCATATCCCTTAGCCGAGCGCGAAGCGCGGTCTTGTCGCCGCCCGCCGTATCAGCTGGCGCCGGGCGCACTAGGCGCGCGACACATTGTTCATCACCACCAGATGCGCCGGCGTCTGAGCGCCCGGTCGCGCCAGGTCCGGTCCAACCGCGGTGCGATCAGAAAAGCCGCGCACGGCGCCTTGCGTCGCGCCGGTGATGAGATTGTTGGCGATCACGGCCACGCCGGCGTTCCTGTGGGTCGAGGCGCCGATGCCGATGGGACACGCCCGGATGGTGTTGCCGGTGCAGTTGACGTCGCGCTGATAGCTGCCGCGCCCAATCTGAATACCGATCGTGAGCGCGTTTTCAATCACATTGCCGGTGATGGCCGCGTCCGCCTCCACAAACATGCCGTGGGGCCGCGTGACGATGTCGTCGCGCCGCTTGATGTTGCGAATGAGGTTGCCCTGCACCACCGCCAAGCGCCCGCCATTGTTAAAGTTGGTCACCTCGATGCCGGCCGCGCCGTCGTCCACCAGGTTGCCCGATACAATCGCGCCCTCAAAGCCGAATTCGACATAGATCGACACCTCGCGCAGGCGCAGACACGAATTGCCGATGACCTGAAGATTGTCTGCCGAATTGGCGCGAAATCCTGAAAAGGCGCAGTCGGAAATCAGGTTGTGCGCGACTTGCACGCCGCCGGCGCGAAACACGTTGACCCCGTTGCCGTGCGGCCCGTCGCCGCCGCGATCGGCGCGAATGTTGGTGATGCGGTTGCCGGCGACGCGCGTGCGGTCTTCGCCCTGGGTCGTGCGCCACACGCGCACGCCATTGTTGCCGCACTCTGAAATGTCGTTGCCTTCGATGTCCACGCCGCGCCCGTCCAGGCAGAAGATGGCGGTCTGGGCGATCTGGGTGAGCGTGCAGCGCGACACCCGGCCGGCGCAGCCCGACAGCACCACGCCAGAGCCCGCCGTGGCGGCGATCACGCAGTCTTCAATCACCAGGCCCGCGCATTGACGCGCCGAGATCAGGCCATGGTCGGGGTCGGCCGGCGCGTCGCTGACGCCCTCCAGGGTCAGCCCGGTCAGCCGCACCCCGTCTGCGCCGTCCAGCACCAGGCCGGCCCCTGCGGAGGTGGCCACGAGGCGCGTTGCCCCCGGCGCGCCCACGATGGTGACGCCAGCCGGCAAGGCCAGACGGCCGATGCGATAC
>CAYGQB010000063.1:0-14182 GCA_964351895.1 uncultured Caulobacterales bacterium | reverse complement strand
GACTGCCCCACAAGCTGCATGCCGAGCTCGAACGGCGCACATCCATGCCGGGCGTAACCAAGGCCAAAGTCGTGGAAGACGCGCTCAGCCGCTATTTCGATCCGGAAGCCAATCTGGTGCTGGAGGAACGGCTTCTTCGCCGCATGGATGCCTTCGATCGGCGGCAGGGCGAAATTGAGCGGGATACCGCCCTGTGCCTCGAAACGCTCGCCCATTTTGTCTTCTACTGGCTGACCCGGACCGAGCCGATCCCGGAAGGCGAGCGCGACGCCGCCCACGCCCTCGGCCAGAGACGCTTTGACCATTTCATCCAGCAGGTCGCGAAGAAACTTGGAAACGAACGAGGTGTGTCGTCCCGGCTGAATGGCGTGTCCGATCAGAATTCCGATCGGATCGATGAAGCGTCAGATTAATCCCTGTCGGAAATTCCGCTTCAGACGCGGAGTTGCCAACATGGATCACGACGCGGGGAGGCTCAGGGCCTTGTCGGCTTCTGCATGTTCGAACGCGTCGGCATAGACGCCAACGTCACCCGGCGAGGCGCCTTCATGGCGGAGCGCTTGTTTCCAGTGTTTCTGGAGCGTTTCGGCCATAGTCTTTGCGCTTCGTTCGGCCTCCTGGGGTGTCAGCTCGAAGAACACGCACGCCTCCAAAGCGATATCGAGCGAAGCGTCGAATGATCCGCCGCGCACAATCCCTGTTTCGAGGACACGGTGCCGGGCGGGTGAGGGATTAATGTCGAAGGCAGGGGACAGCCGCCAGCGATCGTTACCAGAATAGATGAAGCCATGGTTCTTCAGATGGTCGTCAGTATTGGAGACAAGCACGGTGAACACGATCCGGCGCCAGAGTTCGTGAAGGTCCTCAACGGGGTTGCTGGAAATCTGCCGGATCAGATCGGCGATATCGGTGTAGAAGCCATTGTCGTCGCTCTGCCAGTCGAGCGCGGTGCGTGCCGAGATATACGGGATGCGGGTCGCGCCCCGGCGGTCGAACCGCCTTATGAGGGCTACAGGATGATCGCTTGCGGCGAGTTCCAGCCTCGCTTCGGCCGCGCGCAGCCCGCACATCGCCGCAAGCTTCAGCGTTGCGACTTCCGCGCGTTCAATCGGTTTGGCATCGCGTTCGGACGTGAACTTGGCGATCCAGAGATGGCCTTCACCCTCAACATTGGCTTTTGGGCGCGCGCCGCCAAGCGAGCCTGCGACCCCGGCAAGGTCGCGCGCTTCCTGCTCGGCGCCACTCGGATCGCGCTCAAACCGTTGTGCAAGTCCCCGCAGACGTTCGAGCTCAACAAGGCGCGGGATCGGTGGGGACAGATCGGAGAGAGGTTCAATATCTGGTCCCAGGAACCTCAATGCCCCTTGTCGGGTCCGGTCATCCGGCTGAACCAGAAAATCGAACTCGCTAAGCCCGTCCCCCAAGGCCTTGCGCATGAGGGCACGGCCCCAGGAATCCGGCGCCGCATCGGCAAAGCACCCCGAGAGCGCCGAGCGCTTGTCATCCTTGCCAGTGCTGTATTGCCCGCCTGGCCTTAGCGGTAGTGCAGGCGACAGCGCGAAACGATCGGGCGCTTTGAGCCATGCCTCCGCATACTCAAACTGCGAGTGCTGGCGTCGGCCATCGCTCTCGAAGCGCAGCGTGCCGACAATCCGTTTGCGCTCACCAATGGCGACAATGGCTTCGGGCATCTAGAAGCCCACGCCTTCGACGTCGTCTTCGTCGGTCGCTGGTTGCTCGCCTTTCGGAACATTGCCCGGTTTTGGTCCTCGCTTGCTGTCGATCCGTTTGGGAAGTGCCTTCTGATCGAGGAGCAGGCCGGTGTCATCGGAGCTCGGATCAAGGAAGCCCGCGATACGATCGATTTCTCCAAGAACGAGGCAGGCCATCGCGAGCGTCCCCATGCTGACGCCGGCATCTCCTTTTTCCAGACGGATGATTGTGCTCGTTGATACACCTGCGCGTTCGGCAAATCCCTTTATCGAGATACGCCGTTTGATCCGCGCGGTCCTCAAGTTGGCCCCCAACGCTTCGAGGGCGCGTTTCGCACTGGGAGAGCTTATTTTAAGTGTCATTTCTGAAATCCATGATGCCACTGAGTGTCGTATTTGACGCTTAATATCACAGACGCTGGAAAACAACAATTAATGAAGCGGGGGCATCAGGGGGACGGCTCATGGGGCAGATTCACACTGCGGTCCCAGGCGGAAGAAGTTGCTCCGAATCTCGGTGATTTGAGAAAGAATGTTTCTAAAACGGGTTCGACGCTATAAACAGGCCTCGAACCCGGGCATTTTCAGAATGGGATACAAATTGGATACAAAATGGGATACATTTTGAAGTTTTAACGGCCTTAAGATCTTGTTTTTATTGTATATTATGACCGATTTTGCCGCACGGCACTCGCGCCATTTCTCTCGAAATGGTCTCCGCTTAAAACTGAGAAACCAAGGAACTCTCCGAGGGGACCGGAGAGGGAAGGCCGCTGGTCGCGCTTCAGCGATGCGACATCCAGGTCACGGAACAAGATACCTGAATAACCGCGGCAACTCGTCTCTATCGTGCTGCCGGTTCCTGTACCGGGACTGCTTGATGAGCTGTGGCTTGGTCTGCCCAATCACGTAAACAAAAGTAAATTTTCACCGCAAAAAGCCAGCCCGATTGTCACGAGGATGATGGGCATGACCCAAGCTGAGCTCATGCCGCCTATGATGGCGCGCTGAGGTTGTGATGCGTCGTAGTACACCGTGACATGATCACCAATGTTTTGTGGCTTTGGAAATGATCCGTATTCAGACGTAAATGTAGTGATTAGACCAGTATCATCGGTAAATTCAACGATTGGATAGTATGCGGGGTTAACGGTTCCAGTTGAGCTGTTTTGGCGGGTAAACTGAATGACCGTGCCTTTAGTTTTTGTTCCATTAAAAAGCAAAATCACTGTTTCTTTAGCAAGATAGAACCCGATGCATATCATCGTGACTCCGACGACATTTATAAAGAAGTTGGACACGAACAATGCTCCGTCAATTTTTCAAACGCCTCTCGCGCATCATGACGACCGTCGATTAAAAGTATTCTAGCTTGAGCGGCGTCGGACTTGTCATGACGCTATGGCGCCCAGTTCGCTCAAGGCGCCCGGCCGCACATCAATTTGCGCGCGCGCGTCGCAACTTGCCATCGCGCTGCGCCTGATGGTCGCCCATGCGATGACGCGGCAGCGTGCTCTGGGATGTTCGCGCCCGTGACTGCGTAAGTCGCAAGGCAAGACAGGCGCGCCAACCTTGAGGTCTGTCGAGCGCCACCCCCTGCGCTCCACTGCGGAATAAACACGCTTGGCCAATCAAATCGGGTCGGGCTCCACCGGGGGGCGGAACGCTGGAATCCCCGTAAAGCGGTGATTTACTCTCTCTTGGCGCTATCGAGGTTTTTCTCATCCCTCACGGTCTGTGACTCTTCAGCCATTTTTTCGGCTTTTGTGCGCCCATGCTTGACGCGGTTGAAGGCCGCCTGCGCTTTCTTTGCAGCGCGCGCCTTTTGTTTTCGGAACTTGTTGAGATTGGCGACATCGCCCATGCGTTCCGCCCCAAAAACATTCCTATCGGCCGGTCATCGACCTTATGGCGCGCGGCGTCGCTTGCCAACTTGGGCGAGCCTGCGCACCGGCTCTGATCAGTTTGCCGCCAGCATTGGCGGCGTATATGGAGGGGCGGCAAGGGGGGCGCGCTGATCTCGTCTGACCCTATCGCTGACGCCGTGAAGCGGGGGAAAACCGATGACAGCCGTCTGACGATCAACAGGCGCGCGAACTGTGATCCTGCGGGAAGCCGTGTCAGACGCCGATTACGCCGGCTTCGGAGCGCTGATCTCAGAGTATGTGGCGTGGCGCCGGGACCGCTATGCAGCCGATCCCTGGCTGGTCGATATGGCCTTCAGCCACCAGTCGCTTGACCAAGAACTGGAACACCTCCGCGTGTCTTACGGGCCGCCAAAGGGGCGCACGCTCATCGCGCTGGATGGGGACGAGATGATCGGCGGGGTCGCGGACCGGGTGATTGCGCCGGGCGCCTGCGAGATGAAGCGGATGTATGTGCGCAAGAGCGCGGCGGGCCGAGGAGTCGGGCGCCAGCTGTGCCTTGCCTTGCTCGACCTCGCGAAAGCCAATGGTTTCAGCAAGATGGTGCTCGACACCAGCCGCGACATGACCGAGGCGATTGGCCTCTACCGGTCCTGCGGCTTCACCGATTGCGCGCCCTACATCGACTATCCCGAACCGATGAGGCCGATGATGCTCTTCATGGAAAACACCTTGGACGCCGCGCCATGATCCTGCGCCGTCTCGCCACGTCCATCCGCAAGCAAGACTGGTTCACCGTTGTCGTGGAAACGCTGATCGTCGTGTTCGGCGTGTTCATCGGCTTGCAGGTCAACAACTGGAATGAGGCGCGGGGCGACAGAGCGGACGAGTTGAGTTTTTTGGAGCGGCTGCACCCGGATATCGTCCGCGTTGAGGCGTCTTCGGCGCGGGTGCGCGACCGCAGGATCGCTGTCATTGACGACCTTCGTTCCGCCACAGAGGTCATTTTCGGCGTGGCCGCGCGAGATCAGCTCACGCAAGCCGAGTGCATGGCGCTTGCGACCTCTCACTATTACAACATCAACGTTCTCAGGCTGCCTTCAGTTGTGGAGCTGGAGGACGCGGGCCGAATTTCCATCATCAGGGACGCCGCCCTGCGCACAGCCCTGGTTGAGTACGAGCAGCGCGTCGCCGACGCCATCCGAGCGCTGGCGCATGGATGGCGTCGCTGAACCCGATGAGACGCTAGAGCTTGACCGTCTGGTACTCTTGCAGCGTCACGCGTCCGTCTGCGTTGATGTCGAGCACGTCAAACGCGGACCGCAGGCGCTGGGCGCCGGCCTCGTCGTCCTGGGCAAACTGCAACAGCTCGTCCAGCTTGAGATCGCCGTCCGCATTTGTATCGACGGCGTAAAACGAGATCCGCGTGGTGATGTCGAAGCGTGGCAAGAACTCGTGCGCGCTGACGCGGCCGTCATTGTCCTGGTCGTAGGCGCGATAGTCCATCAGCAGAAGTTGGCGCGCGCGCTGCGGGGTTAAAACCGTCGCCTGGTCGCCGTCTTGGCTGATCGCCAGGGCGGCGACGGGTTCGGCGGCGCGCAGGTACTCTGGGAGGCTGATGAACGCGTCGCGATCCGTGTCGATGGCGCTGAAGGCCTGGGCCGGGTCGGCAGAGGCGCTTGCGCCTGACATTAGCGCCAGCGCCGCCACTGCGCCAACCAGGGAAAGCCCGACGACCACGGGCGGGGTCTTAAAGAGGTTGGACATGTAAAGTCTCCATTCGCGGGTGGACGTGTCGCGTTTGGAGCTCTTCTCGCTGGCGTGAGCGGCGATCAGCTGCCTGATCACATCGCTCGCCGATCGACCTTCAGCGTGGCAGCGCCGCATGAAGGCGGTCTTGGCTTCGTGGCTGATCCGAAGTTCCAGGGACTCGCTCTTCTTGGGACTGCGCATGGTCGATCCTTTGGCCCTTTCAACGCAGCCGCGAGGCTGCCAACAAGCGATGTCCGATCCTAGCAAGTTGCAGTCCCAACACGAGCAAAACCCTGTCCGGACATGCCCAAAGCCGCAGCCAAGCCGGCTAAAAACGGGGCGCGCCAGGCACAAGGCGCGCGTCGCCCTCGACCGCGGACGCGGCCTGACGCACACTCTGCCCATACACGGCGGGCGCGCGGGCGACGCCCCGACGCGCAAAGGGGGAGGACGCATGCGCGCAACGACGACGAAGGGCGCTCGGGCGCAACAAGCAGTGGGCTTGGGCGCAGTGGCCTTAGGCGCATGGGCTTTGGGAGCCGTGGCTGTGGGCGTGCTGGTCGGAGGTGCGAGCGCCTTGTGGGCGAGCGGCTTCTGGGGTGGAGCGGGCCTGGCCGCCAGCGGCGCGATCGATGTGAAGGGCTGGCGCGGTGATCTGACGATCGGGTCGCGCGACGCCGGGCCCTATGTGCGCGCGGCCATTGCCCAGCGTGGTCTCTTGGCGCTGAGCCGGGAAGAGACGATCTACTTCTCGCGCGACACCGATGACGAAGGGGCGCGCCTGCGCCCAGAGTGCGCCTATGCGCTGGCCGGGGGCCGCTTGCCGGCGCGCTGGTGGTCGGTCACGCTCTACGCCGACGATGATTTTCTGGCCCGCAACGACGACGAGGCCCACACCGTGAGCGCCTCCACGCCGGGCCTTGACGGGGCCATGTGGAGCGCGCGCATTGGCGCGTCGCGTGACGGGGCCGCGCACTGGGTGTCGTCGAACGCGGCCGGCGCCTACAGCTTAACGCTGCGGCTCTACAATCCAGAACCATCAGCCCTTGCCGCGCCTGAGGAGATCGCCCTGCCGGGTCTGCGCAAGCTGTCGTGCGATGCGGCGGTGAGCGCGCCGCAAGCTGGATCGGCGGGAGGCGCGTCATGAGCCGGCGCCTTGCGCTGGCGCTGGTGGCGCTGGCGGTGGCGGCGGGCGTGGCGGCGCACGTCTTGACGCTGCGGGCCATTCCGCATCGCGCCATGAGCCTTGTATTCGAACGTGTTGGCGCGACGGCGGGCGGGGTCAATGCGTGGCTGCACCCGCCGCGGGTGACGCCGGCGTCGCGCAACGTGGTGCGCCCGTCGCCTGACCTCATCTATTCGATCTGCGTCTATGATCTTTCGGGCGGCCCGGTGGACGTGTCCATGTCGCCCTCGGCCAACTATCACTCCTTGTCGCTCTATGACGCGCGCACCGACAACTTCTTCGTGGTCAATGATCGCGCGCTCGGCGGTCAGCCGGCCCAGGTGCGCATTGTCAGCCAGGCTCAGGCGCGCGCGCTGGGCGGCGGATTCGATCCGGCCCAGACGGCGGTCTCCGCGACCACCAAGGGCGTGGCGCTGATCCGGCGACTGGCGACGTCTGACACTGAGTTTGCCGACGCCGAGGCGGCGCGTCCGGGCGACGTGTGTGCGCACGCGCCAGTCCCATGACGTGAGGCGGGACGCCCGCACGCTGAACCGCCCGGTGCGCACATTCAAGTCAGGGGCTTGCGCGCGGTCTAGGTCAGGCGCTTGCGCGCCCAGCGCCGCACCAGGCCGGGAGCGAAGCGTTGCGCCAGGTCAGCGGTCACGGCGCTGGCCCCCACCATCTTGTGCACCGACGGACGGTCAGCGGTGGCGGCGGCCCAGACGGCGTCGACCGCCAGTGAGACCGGCAGCACCTTGATCCCGAGTGTTTCCAGCTCGTCGCGGCCGGTCATGTTGGTGTTGCCAACGGGCGTGTCCAGAATTGCCGTGTCGAGGAACGTCGGATTGATCTCCACCACGTCCACGCCCTCTGGCGCCAATTCAGCGTTCAGGGCTTCGGTGAGGGCGAAAACGGCGTGCTTGGTGGCGGCGTAAACGGCCATGTTGGGCAGGGCGACGCGCCCAGCCGCTGAGCCAGTGTTGATGATGCGCGCGCGCTCGTGCTGCGCGGCGGCCGCGCGCAGGTGTGGCAGGGCGGCGAGAACGCCGTTCAAGACGCCGTTGAAGTTGATGTCCACGGTGGCGGTCAGACGGGCCTCGTCGGTGGCGCTGATGGGCCCGCCGACGCCAATCCCGGCATTGTTGAAGAGGACGTTCAAGGGCGCCTCGGAGCCGCCGCAAAACGTCGCCAGCGCGTCAGTCCAGGCGCGGCGATCACGCACGTCCAGAAGGTGCGACGTCATACGTCCCGCAGAGGCGCCAGGGTCTTGACCGGCCTCGGCAATCAGGCGCTCCAGGCCGTCCGCGCTGACATCGCTGGCGCCCACCCGCCAGCCGCGCGCCGCGAACGCCAAGGCGACCGCGCGCCCAATGCCCGACGCGGCGCCGGTGATGAAGATCGAAGAGGTGTTGGCGGACATGAGCAAATCCAAGGGGCGCTGATGCGGGCAGGCCCAAGACGGGAAGGCCCAAGACGAGGAGCGGATGCGGCGAATTCTGCGCCTGTCGACCACCTTGTCTCAAACTTGGCGCGATTTAAACGCCCAGCCTTGAGGGCGGCTTGGCCATAGGCCGGGAAACTGCGGGCGCGCGCGCTGAAAATGGCTCAGGCTTGGGGTGTGGATCAGCCGCCCTGGCGACGGGGCGCGTCTTAGGAAAGGGCCCCGTGGATCATGTCCAACCTGATTGAAACGCTTGCCGCTCAGCTCGACGCCTACTGGATGCGCGCGGACGAACCGCTCCTGGCGCCGGACGATGCGGCTCCGACCGCGCGTCCGTGTCCGGCGGCGGGCGCAGCGCTTCTGGTGCTCATTGGCGCGGGCGTTCTGGCCGCGCTCGGCATGTCGGGGGGCGTTTAAGCCCCCCGCGCACGCCGCGTCACAGCAAGACGAAACCCGCGTTCGTGAGGATCAGTCGCGCCCGGTGATCAGTCGCGCCCGGTGATCAGTCGCGATAGACGATGCCCTTGTCGGCTGCGCGCGAGCGAATGGTGTCATTGACGATGAGGTCGAAGCTGTCGGCTTCGGCGCTTTCGGCGCGCCGGGCCATGTCCTCGGCCAACCAGGCGTCGCGCTGCTCGATCAACTCTGCCATCTGGGCGTTGATGGCGCCGCGCTCGGCGATCTTGTCGGCCAGATAGCCGGCCCGGGCGTCAGCGGGGAGGGCGGCGACGTCGGCGGGCAATTCGTCCTCGGGCACGTCGGCCAGCTGGATCGCGCCGTCCTCGATGTCCTCCACCAGATCGCCGCCATCCAGACGCGCCGCGCCGCCGGTGACGATCTGATTGGCCTTGGCCCCCTTCATGCGCACGGCGGCCATGTCTGAAGCCACCGAACGGTCGGCGCCCAGGGCGGCTTCGCGCTGTTCGGTGATGTATTCTTGGGCCGCCGGCTTGCCATAGGGCAGGACGGTGGCGTTGATCTGGCGCTGCAGCTGATTGAGCTGGTCGTCATAAGGGGTGACCACGGTCTGCATGCCGCCGTCTTGGGGGATCTCCACGAACGTGCCGTTGCACAAGGTGGCGATGGCTTTCCAAATGCCGCGCGTGTCGGCGGCGCTGCCGGCGAGCACCGTGTTGACCGTGATGTCGCGCGCCGTGGCCAGCTCGCAGGTGCGGTCATAGTCGATGTCGTCGTCATAATCGTTGGGCGGAGAATCGCCGACGAGGAACACCATCCGCAAGGCGTTGGCGTCGGTTGACCACTGCATCTGCGTGACCGCCTCGTTGAGCGCCTGGTTGACCGATTCGGGACGGTCGCCGCCGCCGGCCGCGCTAAAGCCCAACAGGTGCCCGTAAATGCCGTTGATGTCGTCGGTGAGGTCATAGACCTGAGTGGTGTAGTCGTCGCTGCGGTCGCGGTAGGCGATGAGCCCAAAGCGCACGTTGGCGGTTTCTTCGGTTTCCATGATCTCGCTGGCGATGGACCAGATCTTCTGCTTGGCGCCTTCAATCAGGCCGCTCATGGAGCCGGTGGTGTCGAGCGTGAAGACGACGTCGATCTGGGGCGCCTGGGCCTGACGCGCGGCGGCGGGCGCGGCGGCGGCGGCGGTCGCAACCTGCCCGGTCCCTGCCAGGCAAAGGGCGGCGACGGCGCCCAGAAGCTGTGTGCGGTTGCGGCCCATGTCGTTCTCCCTCGCCCTTTTGCGGTAAGGACAGACAACCAGCCCGATGAGCCGGATGTGGGGCGCGATCAAGGCGACTGTGCGGCTTACCAAACCGTCATGCGCGGTCTTTAATACTCTTGGGGCGACTTTGGGGAGCGCGGCTCGGTCCTAGATGTCCATGGCCATCAAAGAGGCGTTGCCGCCGCTGGCGGTGGTGTCGACGGTGACAGTGCGCTCAGTTGTGAAGCGGGTCAGATAGTGGGGCCCGCCGGCCTTGGGTCCGGTGCCGGAAAGACCCTCGCCGCCGAACGGCTGCACGCCGACAACGGCGCCGATCTGGTTGCGGTTGACATAGATGTTGCCGATCCGTGCGCGCGACGTCACCCGGGCGACGCGGGCGTCTGACCGGCTGTGCACGCCCAAGGTCAGCCCGTATCCCGTCGCGTTGAGCGTGTCGACAAGCTGATCAAGGCCGCTGGCCGTGTAGGTCGCAACGTGCAGCACGGGGCCGAAGATCTCTTGTGTCAGGTCGCCCGGCGCGTCCAGGCGCACCAGCGTTGGGCGCACGAACCGGGCGTGCTGGTCGTGTTCGGCGTCCTGCCCATGGGGAGGCGGAGCTTGCGCCAGAACGCGGCCATCGGCGGCCTGGGCGGCGCAATAGGCCCGCAACTGGGCGGCGGATGCGTCGTCGATCACCGGGCCGACATCGGTGGAAAGGGCGCGCGGATCGCCGAGGCGCAACTCCCGCATGGCCCCGATGATCATGGCGATCTGGCGCTCGGCGATCTCTTCTTGCAGACACAAGAGGCGCAAGGCTGAGCAGCGTTGCCCGGCGCTCTGAAAAGCTGAGGCGACGACGTCGCGCGTCACCTGCTCAGGCAGGGCTGTGGAATCCACGATCATGGCGTTCACGCCGCCGGTTTCAGCAATCAGCGTGGCGATCGGCCCGTCGCGCGCGGCCAGGGCCTGGTTGATCAGGCGCGCCGTCTCGGTTGAGCCGGTAAAGGCGACGCCCGCCAGGCGCGGATCGCTCAAGAGCGCCGCGCCAATGGTCGGCCCGTCGCCGGGCAGGAACTGAAGCGCCTCCAAGGGCGCGCCGGCGGCGTGCAGGCGCGCGATGGCGGCCTGGGCCGTGAGCGGGGTCTGCTCGGCCGGCTTGGCCAGCACCGGATTGCCCGCGACCAGGGCGGCGGCGACCTGACCGGTGAAGATCGCAAGCGGAAAGTTCCACGGGCTGATGCACAGAAACGGCCCACGCCCGTAAAGCGAGACAGCGTTGGTTTCCCCCGTCGGTCCCGGCATGACGGCGGGCGCGGACAGGTGCGCGCGCGCCTGGTTGGCGTAGTAGCGCAAGAAATCGATCGCTTCACGCACCTCAGAGAGGGCGTCCGGCAGTGTGCGTCCGCCTTCGGTCACGATGAGGCGCATCAAGAGCGGCGTGTCGGCTTCAAAGCGGTCGGCGGCGCGGTCCAAGACGGCGGCGCGCTCGCTCGCAGGCGTGGCGCTCCAGGTCGGGTAGGCCGCTGCAGCGGCGTCCAGCGCGGCGCGCGCCTCATCGGCGCTGGCGTGGCGCACCGTCCCGATGACAACGCCGGGATCAGCGGGATTGGTCAGTGTCTGAGTGGGGACCTGAGCGGGGCCTGGGGGGCCCGCATCTGTTGGCGCGGCGCCACTGATCATTGGCGCAGCTTTCGAGGGGACATCGCCTGCGGCCATCGCCCGATCCAACGCGGCGACGGCGTCCGGATCGGACAGGTCAATGCCGGCGCTGTTGGCGCGGCCGGGTGCAAACAGATCGCCTGGCTTGGGGATTTGGGGGTGGCGGTCCAGCCCCAGCCGGCGCGCCCGGTCGACATGCTCAATGACGATGTCTTCCAGCGGCAGGGCGTCGTCGGCGATGCGATTGACGAACGAGGAATTGGCGCCGTTCTCCAACAGACGGCGCACCAGATAGGCCAGAAGCTCCTCGTGTCCGCCCACCGGCGCATAGATGCGGCAGGCAACCGGCGGGTGGGCGTCGTCGCCGGCAATGATGGGCTCGTAAAGCGCTTCGCCCATGCCGTGGAGACGTTGGAATTCATAGTCGCGCGCGCCGCCGGCCAGGGCGCGCACGCTGGCCAGGGTGACGGCGTTGTGGGTGGCAAAGCAGGGATAGAAGGCGTCGGGCGCCGACAACAGGGCGCGCGCGCACGCCATGTACGAGACGTCGGTGTTGGTCTTGCGGGTGAACACCGGATAGTCGACCACGCCCGCCTCTTGCGCGCGCTTGATCTCAGTGTCCCAGTAAGCGCCCTTGACCAGGCGGGTCAGAAGGCGGCGCTTTGAGGCGCGGGCTTCCTCGGCCAACCAGTCGATCAGCGGCCGGGCGCGCTTCTGATAGGCCTGCACCGCCAGCCCAAAGCCCTCCCAGCCGCGCGTCTCAGGCGCGCGCCCAGCCGCCGAGATCAGGTCCAGCGACAGGTCCAGGCGGTCGGCCTCTTCAGCGTCCACGCACAGGCCCACGTCGAGCTTGGCCGCGCGTGCGCACAAGCTGATCAGCCGGTCTTTCAATTCGCTGGACACCCGATCGGCTTGGGCAAATTCATAGCGCGGATGCAGCGCGGACAGCTTGACCGAGACGCCGGGAGACTCGATGGGGCCGCGCCCCGCCGCCGCCTTGCCGACCGCGTCGATGGCGTCTTCATAGGCGCGCATGTAGCGGTCAGCGTCCGCCATGGTTCGGGCCGCCTCGCCCAGCATGTCATAGGAAAAGCGATTGCCCTTGGCCTCAAGCGGGGCGGCGCGCCGGGAAGCAGCCTCAATCGTGCGCCCCATCACAAACTGGCGTCCCATGATGCGCATGGCTTGGCGCACCGCGTTGCGGATCACCGGCTCGCCCAGCCGGCGCGTCAGGCGCCCGAGCGCCGGCCCGCGCGCCTCGTCGATGCGCACCGTGCGCCCGGCCATCATCAGCCCATAGGTGGAGGCGTTGACGAAGAAGCTGTCCGACAGGCCCAGGTGGCTCGACCAGTCCGCCCCGCCCAGCTTGTCTTCAATGAAGTCATCGATGGTTTCAGTGTCGGGAATGCGCAACAGGGCCTCGGCCAGGCACATCAGCGTCACCCCTTCGGCCGACGACAGGTCATACTCCTGCATCAGGGCGTCAACGCCGCCGACCTTGCGCCGCTGGGCGCGCACATGGCGCACCAAGGCGGCGGCGTCTTGCAGGGCGGCGTCACGCGCGCCAGGACTCAGACTGGCCTCCTGCGCCAGAGCCACCAGAACATCCGCTTCGTCGGCGCGATGGGCCGCGCGCACCTTGGCGCGGGCTGGCGCTGTGTTTGGTGCGGTTGGAGCGGTTGGGGCGGATGTGTCCACAAGGTCACCTCAAGTTCGACGCAGGGCGCGTCTCGCCACGTTGGGCGCGGGTTCCAGCTCGCGTCAATCGTGCACGTCAATCGCCTGCGCGTCGGACGGGACCGGGCCCGTGGCCTAATCCAGCGGCAACAAGAACGCGCCTGCCAGTGCGAACGCCAAGATGATCAGCGTCTGGCCGCCGATCACTAAGAGAAGTCGCCCCGACACCTTGAAGGCGTCGCCCAGATCGGTCTTGACGCCCACCGCGGCAATGGCCGCCACCAGGCACCAGCGCGCCGCCGGGCCGGCAAACTCCACCAGCGCTTCGGGCGCAAGGCCAAAGCTTCGCAAGCCGGCGAACACGAAGAAGGCGATGAGAAAGAGCGGCGCGCCAGGCGGGGCGGGGCGGGCCTCCCCAGGTTCGCTCTGCGCATAAAGCCGGGTGGCGACAAAGCCGACCGCCAAGGCCGCCGGCAAGAGGAACAAGACCCGCTCCAACTTGACGATGGTGGCCGTGTCGCCGGCCGTGGGCGAGATGGTGTAGCCCGCGCCAACCACCTGGGCGACGTCGTGGATCGCCGCGCCAATGAACACGCCGGCGCGGATGTCCGACAGCCCCAAGGCCGTCGCCGCCAGCGGATAGGCGATCATGGCCACGGTGGACAGGGCCGTCACACCGACCACCGTGACCGCCGTGTCGCGTTCCAGGCCCGGGCGCTGGGGCACCACGGCCGACAGCGCCAGAGCCGCCGACGCGCCGCAGATTGAGACCGCGCCAGCGCTCACCAGGGCGGCGGGTCCGTCAAGCTTCATCATTCGCGCCAGGACTGCGCCCAGCACGATTGACCCGGCGACCGTCACAGCAACGAACGCCAGAACCGGGGCCCCCAGATCCATGATCTGCGCCACAGTGATCTGAAATCCGATCAGGGCCACGCCGATGCGCAAGACCAGCTTAGAGGCGGTCTGCACGCCCGCCTTGGCCCGCGGCTCGCTGGACAGAAAGTTCAGCGCCATGCCCAGCAAGAGCGCGTACAGCATCACCGGTCCGCCATAGGCCCCTTCCAAGAACTTGGACGCGGCGGCGACAATGATGATGAGGGCCAAGCCAGGCGCGCGTTCGCGGATCCAGGCGACGGCGAGGGAGGGCGAAAGCGTCATGGGGCGGCCGTGGTGGGGTGAGGAGACGAAAACGGGTGAGTGGGACGCCCGCCGAAAGCGGGGCCGGCGAGGCTCCTCCCTGCG
>CAYGQB010000062.1:0-14377 GCA_964351895.1 uncultured Caulobacterales bacterium | reverse complement strand
GCCTCGACGTGTCCGCGCAAGCCGCGAGCGCCCAGCCGCTCGCCACCGCGAGCGATGCGGGTTTTGAGGTGCTTGCCCAGCTCGTTGACACGCGTGGGCTTGTCGTGCGCGATGGGTCTGGATGGGCTGTGGGGCTGCCATCTGCGGAGTTGCACGTGCGCGGGCCGCACGCGGCGCCGCGTGAGATGGAGCTGCGCGCCCAGGCCCCAACCTTGGACGCAGAGTTGGCCGAACGGGGCGCACTTGCGGTGCGCGCGGGGGTGCTGGACGCCAAGGCGAGCGTGGGCGCCGGGTCAATGACAACGTCGCTGCACGCTGAAACAGTTACAGCCAGCGGACCAGCCGCCCCAATAGAACTGCGCAGGGCCGTATTCGATGCGGCCGCGACGCTGGTGGACGGGGCGGTCGCCGACGGGCGCTTTACGCTGGCCAGCGCTGAAGTGCGCGATCCAGTGAGCCCGGCGCGCTTTGCGCCGCTTTCCGTCGTTGGCGCCGCGCAGGCCGTAGGGGGGCGCATCACGGGATCGGCCAGCAGTGATCTGGTGGCCGGGGCGGTGCGGGTGTCCGATGTGGAGGTCGAGCACGATCTGACGGTCGGACGCGGGCGCGCGCGTATGGCGTCGCCGGAGCTGAGCTTTAACCGCAGCGGGCTTCAGCCCAGCGACCTTGCTCCCATCGTGCGGGGCTTGGCCGCCGACGTCACCGGAGCGGCGACGTTTTCCGGCGACCTGCAATGGTCAGCTTCGGGATCCGTTTTCCCTGCGACGCTAGGTCTTTCCAACCTGATCTTTGACACCAGCGTGGGACGCGTGAACGGGCTCTCGTCGACCGTGGTGTTTGACGACCTCTTCACCCTAGACTCCGACGGGCCGCAGGCCGTCTCAGTGCGCCAGCTACAGACCGGTGTGGACCTCAACGACATCGAGGCGCTGATCGACTTTCCAGGCGATGGGCGGATCGTGATTGAACGCGCGCGCGCGCCCTTCGCCGGCGGGGCGTTCCTCGTCGAGGGCGCCGTGTGGGACCCGATCGCCGAACAGCAAACGATCCTCATCGACATCATCGACATCGACTTGGCCGCCGTCATGGGGCTGGTTGATTTTGCCGACCTTGAGGTCAGCGGGCGGGTCAGCGGTCAGGCCCCCGTGGTGATTTCAGACCGCTCCATCGCCGTTGATATGGCGGTCTTGGAAGCCATGCAAACAGGGCGCATCGCCTACACGGGCGCAGCTGGACAAGCCGCCGCGGCGGCCGATGCGACGGCGGGGGACGCGTTTCGCGCGCTTCGCAACTTTGAGTACGACACCATGCGCGTGGCCGTGGCGGGGGATCTGGCGGGCGACATGCGCCTGACACTGGACGCCGCCGGCGCCAATCCGGACTTCCAAGATGGTCGCCCAATTGAGTTCACCCTCAACACCACAGGCGAGTTTGCAAAGATCATCCAGCGCGCCATGGGCACACTGGACTTGGGCGCCACACTTGATGAGGCGCGGCGCGAGGAAAGGCGCTAAGGTGGCGCATAAGAAGTTCACCGCCAGTTCAGCTAGCCGGCGCTACGGTTGCTGTCGAAACGCACCAACGCTGCATTCACGAGGAGAACGCCGCATGACACAGATTAGAATGCGCGCCCCCGAGCGCGAGCGGCTCGGCCCGACGCGCGCGCCATCCGTCCTCGCGCCATCCGTCCTCGCTCTGGCCGCCCTGGCCAGCATGGGGCTCGGCGCCTGCACGCCGACCGTTAACCTGCAAACTAAAGAACCGATCCGCATTCAGCTCGACGTCAACATCACGCAGGAAGTACGCGTGAAGCTCGACCGAGAGGTTGAAGACTTGATCGCCTCTAACCCTGATCTGTTTTAGCGCCGGGAGCTTCGACATGATGCGCACAACCATCATCGCCGCCGCGTTTGCCCTGTCGCTGGGGTGGAGCGCTCACGCGTCCGACTCTCGCGCCCTCGTGGACGCCGCGATCGCTAAGTGCGAGATCGGCGAAACCATTGCCGGCTATCTCGCCGAAGTCGACGACAAGGCGTCCCCTGAGGCGGTTGCCGCCATGAAGGAAATTAACATTCGCCGGCGCGCCGTCTTCGCTGACCTTGCACGCGCGCAACAGGTGACGATCGAGGTTGTCGCTCGGGTGACCGGGGAGAAGCAGATCGCAAACGCTGCGCCCGGTGCGTGCGTAATGGACGCCAGCGGCGCCTGGACCCAGAAGTGAGCCTTCGCGCCAAGATCGCAACCCGCGCCACCCCGGGACCGGCAACCGACGTGACACGGGCATGAGACCACTGGTCCTCGTGCTGGTCACCCTGGGCTTTCTTATCGGGGGAGCTGTCGTCGGATATCGCGCCTGGTCGGACCTCGGGGCGGTTGAAATGTCACGTCACGGCTACATTGCCCTCATTGGCGGGTCCATCCTGACCTTCGCCCTCGCAGTTGGCTTGATGGCGCTCGTTTTCCACAGCAATCGACATGGCTACGACGACATCGACGTGCGCGACGAGTGAGGATGATGTTCTGTCTTTGTCATAAGTCAGAATCGCCGGAGCGTGCGCGCCATGTCTAATCCCTATGAAATGTCCGCCGCCGAACTTTCGGCTCTTCTGTGCGCCCGCCTGTGCCATGATTTGGTCAGCCCCGTCAGCGCCATCGGCAATGCCTTAAGTGTCCTGGACGACCCAAGCGCGCACGACATGCACTCGGACGCAATGGACTTGGTGCGCGGGTCCGCTTCCCAGGCTTGGGCCAAGCTGGAGTTCGCGCGGCTTGCGTTTGGGGCCGGCGGATCAGCACCGGGTCAGCTCGATACGCGAGAGCTGCAACGCGTGTCCGACGTGATGTACGGCGGCGGCAAGCATGAGTTGGTCTGGAAGATCGGCCCTGCGGGCCTTGAGAAAACGGTCGCCAAGCTGCTCTTGAATCTGGTGACGCTGGGTGTGGAAGCTCTGCCGCGCGGCGGCGTTGTCACCATTGAAGTATCAGCGCCCGGCGACCGCGTGCGCGTGGTCTCAGAAGGGCGCCGTGCGCGCCTGTCTGATGCGGCGCGCGCGGCGCTTGAAGGAACGTCGCCCGAGGACGGCTTCGATGCGCGCTCTATTCAACCCTACTACGCCGGCATGCTCGCGCGCGAAACGGGTGGGCGCGCGTCCGCCCAAGTCGATGAAGAACGTGTTGAAGTGATCGCACTGAGCCCAGAGAAGCCCACGGATCGCGTCGCAGTCTTTGGATAGTGCGCGCGCCTACACCTCTGCTTAACCCAAAGAGATAGATGATCCGCCTCGATCGGTGGGCTGCGCCCATCGTACGCAGTCTTGCGCGAGGCTCACATGGACGATCTGCTCACCGAATTCCTGACCGAAACGGCGGAAAGCCTTGAGGTCATTGACGAAGAACTGGTGGCGTTTGAGGCGCGCCCAAACGACCGGGCCATCCTCGACAACATTTTTCGCCTTGTGCACACCATCAAGGGAACCTGCGGCTTTCTCGGATTGCCGCGCCTAGAGGCGGTCGCCCACGCCGGCGAAACTCTGCTGGGTCGTTTCCGTGATGGCAAGCTGACCGTGACGCGGCCCGCCGTCAGTCTGGTCCTTGAATCAATTGATCAAATCAAGTCCGTCCTCAACCACTTGGAAGCTCACGGCGCTGAGCCTGATGGCGACGACGCGGAGTTGATCGCGCGTCTCGAAGCGGCGGCTGAGGGAGAACTGGAGGGCGCAGCTCCGGCTGTCGACGCAGCTCCAGCGCTCGAAGAGACCTCGAGCGATGGTCCGCCGTCCGCTGATGAAGGCGCCGACAATGCGACGGGCGAGACGCTCGCCGGCTATGACGCCGATCTTGATCGGCCTTTGCGTCCCGGCGAGGTGTCGCTGGCTGAGCTAGAAGCCGCCTTCTTGGCCGCGGACGGGCCGGACTTGGATGCTCTTGCCCAAGAATCTGAGGCCAATCAAATCATGCAAGCCGCGGTGCCAGCTGCGGCCGCGCCGCCCGCGGCCGCGCACGCGGCTGGTCCCGAAACGAACTCGGCAGGCGCGCCCGACGCCGATGAGACCCAACAGCGCGGGGTCGCCCAGCAGTCCATTCGCGTCAATCTCGGCGTTCTTGAGAACCTGATGACGATGGTGTCTGAGCTGGTGCTGACCCGCAATCAACTCATGCAGATGGTGCGACACTCAGACGATTCTGAGTTCAAGGTCCCGCTCCAGCGCCTGTCCAACATCACCGGCGAGTTGCAGGACGCCGTGATGGCGACCCGCATGCAGCCCATCGGAAACGCCTGGAAGAAGCTGCCGCGCATCGTTCGGGACTGCCAGATCGATGTTGGCAAGAAGATCGAACTGGTCATGGAAGGCCAGGACACTGAGTTGGACCGTCAGGTTCTCGAGCTGATCAAAGATCCGCTCACGCACATGGTGCGCAACTCCTGCGATCACGGCATTGAAACCCCTGAAGATCGCAGCATGACCGGCAAGCCGGAAACCGGGACATTGCGCCTGCACGCCTATCATGAGGGCGGCCACATTCTCATTGTTGTCTCAGACGACGGCGCCGGCCTGAACACGGACAAAATCCGTCGCAAGGCCATTGAGCGCGGGCTGGTGACCGAGGCGGAAGCAGCCGTCCTGACGGAAAACCAGGTGCATCGCTTCATCTTCCATGCCGGATTTTCAACTGCGGCTCAGGTGACCAACCTGTCGGGGCGCGGTGTGGGCATGGACGTGGTGCGCACCAACATCGAACAGATCGGTGGGGCGATTGATCTGCATTCGGTGGAAGGGCGGGGGACGACGTTCACAATCAAGATCCCTTTGACCTTGGCGATCGTCTCTGCACTGATTGTAGAGTCCGGCGGGTCCAAGTTTGCGATTCCCCAGCTTGCCGTGCTTGAGCTTGTGCGTGTTGGCGCGACCTCCGACACCCAGGTGGAAACCATTAATGAAACGCGTGTGATGCGGCTGCGTGATCGGCTTCTACCGCTGGTGGAGCTGTCGCAAATCCTGGGGTTGGAAGCTCAACCAAAGCGCGCAGACGCGGCGTTCGTCGTCGTCATGCAGGTTGGAGCGCAACGCTTCGGCGTGGTCGTCGACGATGTGCACGACACCGAAGAAATCGTGGTCAAGCCCCTGGCAACGATGCTGCGCGACATCCCGACCTTCTCGGGCAATACGATTCTCGGCGACGGATCGGTGATCATGATCCTTGATCCAAACGGGGTTGCTGCGGCGATCGGACGGGCGAGCGACGAGATTAACTCGGGCGCCGAACGTGAAGATGACGGCGCGCAAGCGCGGCGCGAGACCACAACTGCGATGCTCGTTTTCCGCGCTGGAGGGACCGATCCCAAGGCCGCGCCGCTGTCGCTGGTGACCCGCCTTGAAGACATCGACGTGTCCACGATTGAACGCTCAAACGGGCGTCCAGTGGTCCAGTATCGCGGCGCCTTGATGCCGCTTGTTCCCATTGGAGAGTTTGGCGGCGCCCAGGCCGGCTTGCGTGACGCTGGCAAGCAGCCCGTGCTGGTGTTCACCGACCGTGGCCAGTCTGCGGGCCTGATCGTGGATGAGATCGTCGACATCGTCGACGAGCAAGTCCACATCGAGATCGATTCTGAACGCGAGGGCTTTGTGGGTACGGCCGTCATCCGAGGGCAGGCCACTGAAATCATTGATGTTGGCCACTTCCTGACGCAAGCCAAGCCCGACTGGTTTGAAGGCGCAGACGAAGATTCGGCCGACCAGCGCGGCGGGCGCGTCTTGCTCGTCGATGACAGCGCCTTCTTTCGCAACATGATGGCGCCTCTGCTGACGGCCGCCGGCTACGAGGTCGTCGCGGTCGACAGTGTTGAGCGCGCCTGGCAGCTCAATCACGCCGGAGAAGACTTCGACGTGATCGTTACAGACATTGAAATGCCCAATCAGTCCGGCTTCGATTTTGCCGCCAAGCTGCGTGACGACCCGCGCTGGTGTCACTTGCCGCGCGTTGCATTGTCAGGACGCGCCAGCGCCGACACGCCAGCCGACTTGGCCGACGCCTTTGTCGACTTCATCCCCAAGTCTGATCGCGCCTCGCTGATCGCAACGCTTGCCTACACCATGAAGTCGCAAGGAGAGGCGGCATGAGCCCGGACATGATCCATGATACGGCGCATACGCGCGAATATGTCACCGTCATGATCGCTGGCCAGGCGCTTGGCGTTCCGGTGACGGACATTCACGACGTGTTTGCCCCGGTTGGGGTCACGCCCGTGCCGCTAGGGCCGAGGGAAGTGGCGGGTGTTTTGAACCTGCGCGGTCGCATCGTTACCATCATCGACGCGCGCGTCCGACTGGGGCTAGAGCCGCGCACCAAAGATGAGCCCGGCATGGCGGTGGGCCTGGAACGCAAAGGGGAGTCCTTTGGACTGCTCGTTGACGCAGTTGGCGAAGTGCTGCGGCTTAGCGTCGACGATCGCCAGGCCAATCCGTGCAACCTTGATTCTCGCTGGCAGGACGTGTCGGCGGGTGTGTTTCGACTAGAGGGCCGACTTCTGGTTGAGATTGATATCGACCGCCTACTGAGTTCTGAGCAGGACCTCGCCGCCTAATCGCCCCACCCCCGCGCACTCAAGAGCAGAGACCGATCATGAAAAATTGCCTTGTCGTTGATGACAGCCGCGTCATTCGCAAAGTGGCCCGCCGCATTCTTGAGGACCTTCAGTTCGACTGCGCAGAGGCCGCAGACGGCATGGAGGCGCTCAACGCCTGTCGCCAAAAAATGCCGGACGCCATCTTGTTAGACTGGAACATGCCGGTCATGTCGGGCATCGATTTCTTGCGGGCGCTGCGTAAAGAGCGCGACGGGGAGGCGCCCGTGGTCGTCTTCTGCACGACCGAGAATGACATGGCGCACATCACAGAAGCTCTACGGGCCGGCGCCAACGAGTACATTATGAAGCCGTTCGATGGCGACATCATCGAAGCCAAGTTTGCCGAAGTCGGTCTGGTCTAGGCGCTCATGACCCTCGCACCTCATCACGCCTCAGACGCAGGACACGTCATTCGTGTGCTGATCGTGGATGATTCCGCGATCGTGCGCGGACTGTCTGCGCGCTGGTTGGCTGAAGAGGAGGGGATAGAAGTGGCCGCGGTCGCCGTGGATGGTTTGGATGGCGTGCGCAAGGCGCGCGACCTGCAACCCGATGTCATCGTGCTCGACGTGGAGATGCCGCGCCTTGATGGGCTTGGCGCGCTTCCTGAGTTGGTGAAAACCTGCCCCAACGCGAAGATCTTGATGGCGTCAACCCTGACGGTTCGCAACGCCGAGATTACACTTGACGCGCTTTCCAAGGGCGCGGCCGATTTCCTGCCCAAACCTGAAACGGGCCGTATTTCCGGCGCTGAAGAGTATCGCGCTGAACTGACACGCAAAATCCGGGCGCTTGGGCGACGCACCGCTGGCGCCCGCGTGGCGCACGGGCGCGCCGGGCGCAAAGTTGACGTCCCCCTGGCGCGGGGAGTGGGGCGTGCTGCGGGCGCAGGCTCGCTGAACACGCTCTCTCAGCCTCTCACACTGCGCCCCTATCAATGCAAGCAGCCGCAAGCCCTGGTCATTGGCGCGTCCACCGGCGGACCCCAAGCCTTGCGCGCGTTCTTTGAACGTCTCTCAACCCCCGTCCCGGCGCCGGTGTTCATTGTCCAGCACATGCCAGCGACGTTCACGTCCATCTTGGCCGGCCATCTCAGTCGATTGCCTGGAATTTCCTGTATCGAGGCCCGCGACGGAGCTCCAGTGCGCGCAGGGGAAATTGTCATTGCACCGGGCGGAAAGCACCTCACAATCCGTGTACGACAGGGCGTGGCGACCACGCATCTCGATCAGCGTCCGCCCGTTCACTTTTGCCGTCCGGCCGTTGATCCCATGTTCGAAAGCGCGGCGGCTGGGTTTACCAGCGGCGTCTTGAGCGTGGTTCTGACGGGCATGGGTTCGGACGGCGCTGACGGGGCGCGGGCAATCGTTAATGCTGGTGGCGACGTCATCGCCCAGGACGAGGCGTCAAGCGTGGTGTGGGGGATGCCAGGCGCGGTGGCGCGCGCAGGCCTCGCCGCTGCGATTGGGCCAGTTGAACAGCTTACTGATATTGTAAATCAACGACTTCGAGGACGCGGACGATGAAGCCGGAAGACTATAAGTTTTTGAGTGCGCTGGTGCATGAACGTTCTGGGCTGAGCCTGACGCCAGAGAAGGGCTATCTCCTGGAGAGCCGCCTGGCGCCGATCGCACGTCGTGAAGGCTATGGATCGCTCGATGAGATGATTGCAGCCATGCGCACACGGCGTGACGACAAGTTCGCCTGGCTCGTGACCGAAGCGATGACAACCAATGAAACGTTCTTCTTCCGTGACAAGACGCCGTTTGAAGCGCTGACGGAGCACGTTCTTCCTGAATTGATCTCAGCGCGCCGCGCCAGTGAACCGTTTCGCATCTGGTGCGCCGCCGCCTCGACCGGGCAGGAGCCCTATTCGATTGCAATGCTGATTGATCAGATGCGTCCAAAGATCGGCGGGCGACCGGTAGAGATCGTCGCAACTGACATTTGCTCAAAGGCCTTGGAGAAGGCGAAGGCGGGGCTGTATAGCCAGTTTGAGATTCAGCGTGGCCTTCCTGTTCAGATGCTGGTCAAGCATTTTGAGAAGGTGGATGACCTCTGGCGCGTCTCGCCGGCGCTGAAGCAGATGGTCTCATTTCGACGCTTCAACCTGCTTGATGAGTATCGCGCTCTTGGGAAGTTTGATGTCGTGTTCTGCCGCAACGTCCTGATTTACTTTGATCAAGAGACCAAGCGCTCGGTTCTCGAACGCATGGCGGGGCAGATGCAGAACGACGCCTACTTGCTGCTTGGCGCAGCTGAAACGGTGATGGGGCTCACCGAGGCGTTTGGACCCGTGAAGGGCCGCCGAGGGCTCTACCAGCGTGGTTCGTCAGCCGCCGTGCGGGCCGCCTGAGCACTCTTCAGTTCCCAGATGATCGACGCTGATGACCGGTCCGCCAGGTGCGGGCCGGTATTGGCTTGTGCTTGGCGGTTCTGAGCCATTCAGGACTGGCGTGTCGGTAAGCGGACCCCCACACACAAAAAACACCGGCGACACGGAGGCGCCGGTGTTCTTTATGCGTGTGCAGAATGCTGGTGGGCTAGGCCGCTTTTTCTTCGACCGGATCGCGCAGAACGTAGCCGCGTCCCCACACTGTCTCAATGTGGTGGAGGCCGCCGGTCGCATTCGCGAGCTTCTTGCGCAGCTTACAGATGAACACGTCGATGATCTTCAGTTCCGGCTCATCCATTCCGCCGTAGAGATGGTTCAAGAACATCTCCTTGGTCAGCGTGGTGCCTTTGCGCAGCGAGAGAAGCTCCAGCATCTGATATTCTTTGCCGGTAAGGTGGACGCGGTGGCTGTTCACCTCAACGGTCTTAGCGTCGAGGTTCACCGTCACATCACCGGTGCGAATGATGGATTGAGAGTGGCCCTTGGAGCGACGCACGACGGCGTGAATCCGCGCGATCAGCTCATCTTTATGGAAGGGCTTGGTCATGTAATCGTCGGCGCCGTAGCCAAGGCCGCGCACCTTGATGTCAATGTCGGCCATCCCGCTGAGGATCAAGACCGGCGTGTTGACTTTAGACAGGCGCAGCTGCTTGAGCACGTCAAAGCCTGGCATGTCAGGAAGGTTCAAATCCAACAATATAATGTCGTAGTCATAAAGCTTGCCGAGGTCGACGCCCTCTTCTCCAAGCTCTGTGACATAGACATTGAAGCTCTCAGTCTTGAGCATCAGCTCGATGGACTGGGCGGTCGCTGGATCATCTTCAATCAAAAGCACACGCATCGAACTGCTCTCCCTGCGGACACCAAACAAAGCGCCACGCGCTATGGTTAACCCTAACCTATCGAGTGATGGCTTTAAGAGAGGTTAACGCAGCATCGTTGACGTGATTCATTCCTGTCCACAATTCGCTTATGGCGCGAGCGAGAGATTTGCAGCCCGTGCGGAGCGGGCGCCCCAAGCGGCCGTGCGCTTGGCCACGTTTCGCTCTTTGTAAGCAAATCAATCAGAACTCGTCGTCAACGTTAAGCGGCTCGAAACGGGCGGTGCGATAGAGTTGGGTTCACGTCGCATAAGGCGCGTGATTGAAATCGGGCTCGAAACGCCATGCGCGATCTGATCGCGGACATTCAAGCGCTGGAAACGCGCGCCTATACTGGGCGTGTCGCGGCGGTGACTGGCCTCCTTTTGGAGGCGGTCGGCCCAGCGCCGGCGCTGCGCGTTGGCGCGCGCGCCCACCTGGCGGACAGCCCCCATGACCAGTTTGAAGTCGTCGGCTTTCGCGGCGAGCGCGCCCTGATGATGCCATTTGGCGGTCTGGACGGCGTGCGTGCAGGGGCGCCTCTGGTGATCGCGCCGCAGGCCTTGAGCATTCGCCCGTCGCGCGACTGGTTGGGACGGGTGCTGGACGCCTTTGCCCGGCCGCTGGACGCCAAGCCCGCCCCATTGGAAGGCGCGCGGGCGCGCACGGTGCGCGCAGAGCCGCTTAACCCGCACCATCGCGCGCGGGTTGGCGCCCGGCTGGATCTTGGCGTGCGGGCGCTGAACACGTTTGCGCCCGTCTGTCTTGGTCAGCGCATGGGCCTGTTTGCGGGGTCTGGCGTGGGCAAGTCCATGCTTCTGGGCATGCTGGCCAAGAACGCCGACGCTGATGTGATTGTCATTGGACTGATCGGAGAGCGCGGACGAGAGGTGCGCGAATTCATCGAAGACGTGCTCGGCCCTGAGGGGCTGTCGCGCGCCATCGTCATCGTCTCCACATCCGATGAACCGCCGCTCAAGCGTCGCCAGGCCGCCCACATGACATTGGCCGTGGCCGAGCATTTTCGTGATGAAGGCAAGTCTGTCTTGTGTCTGATGGATTCAGTGACACGGCTCGCACTTGCCCAGCGTGAGATCGGCTTGGCGGCCGGCGAACCGCCCGCGACGCGCGGCTTTACGCCGTCAGTGTTCGCCGAGCTGCCGCGCCTTCTGGAGCGTGCGGGGCCGGGCGTGGAACGCCCAGACGGCGGCGCAGCAGGGTCGATCACGGGCCTGTTCACAGTGCTGGTGGATGGCGGCGACCATGATGAGCCAGTGGCGGACGCGGTGCGCGGCATTCTCGACGGCCACATTGTCTTGGAACGTGCGATCGCTGAACGCGGCCGCTATCCCGCGATCAATGTTCTGAAGTCCATTTCCCGCATGATGCCTGGCTGCGCTGAGCCGCATGAACGCGAGCTGATCGACGCCGCGCGCCGCCACATGGCGACGTATGCGGACATGGAGGAACTCATTCGCCTCGGCGCATACGCCGCCGGGGCGAACCCAGAGGTGGATGGCGCCGTGGCGGTGCATGCAGCTTTGGAAGCATTCCTGTCTCAGAGCCCGGAAGAGGCGACGGGGCTGGATGAAGGGTTTGCGCAGCTCGCGCAGGCTCTCGGTCACTCAGAATGAGGTGAAAGGAGCGGGGTATCATGCGCAGCTTAGATGGATTGATCAGACTTGCGCGGTTCAAGGTTGAAGAACTGCAAAAACAGATGGCGACCCTTGATGAGGCGCGCCTGTCGCTGGAACGCCAGATCGACACGTTGGAAAAGAGCGTGCCGGGTGAACAGGTCGCGGCAACCGCGTCGCGCGAGGGCTTTGTTGCCTACGGTAGCTACGCCCAGGCGGTGATCCAGCGCAAAACCAACTTGCGCACGTCTCTCGATGGCGTGAGCGGGCAGGCGGAGCACTTGCGCGAACAGCTTGAGGCCGCCTTCGGTGAGCTCAAGAAGTACGAGCTGATGGAAGAACGCCGCCGCGCTGAAAAGGCGGCCGCCCGGGCCAAGCGCGCCCAGGCCGACCTGGACGATGTCGCGGCCATGCGCCGCGCCGCCGGCTAGTGCGTTTTCGCCTTCGGCGGAAACGCTCCCCCGGGCAAGGCCCGTCGGCCGATTAGGCCGCCCCCGCGGAGGCTGCCCCCGCGGAGTCTGCCGGCGCCCGCCGGCACGCCGTGAGCGAAGAAAAACCGACGACCGATTGTCGTCAAAGACGGAAGCGGTCTAGGTGCCTCAAACGTTCAGACGGCGGACCGCTTCGACACAGCGCCTCGCGCCGCGCAAGACTGGCTAGCCGTCTTGCGCGGTCGCAGCGTTGGGCCGCGATTGGAGCTGAATAAAGTTCACCAGCCCGATGCGTTCGATGAGGCCGATCTGCGTTTCCAGCCAGTCAACGTGTTCTTCTTCGCTGGCGAGAATTGAGGCGAACAGGTCGCGCGAGACATAGTCTTGAACCTTCTCTGCGTCCGCGATTGCCGCGCGCAGGTCTGGGATCGCGTCATGCTCCAATGCCAAATCGCATTCAAGAATCTCCGCCACAGTCTCGCCGATCCGCAGCTTGTTCAGCGCCTGGAGATTGGGCAGCCCGCCCAGAAACAAGATGCGCTCGATCAGCTGATCAGCATGGCGCATCTCGTCGATTGATTCCTCGTATTCCTTGGCCGCCAGTTCTGAGACACCCCAGTCTTGCAGCATCCGAGAATGCAAGAAGTACTGGTTGATCGCGGTCAACTCGTTCTTGAGAATGACGTTGAGGTGGCTGATGATTTTCGGATCGCCTTGCATGGTGCCGTTGCCGCCGTTTTAGATTGAAGGGCCCAGGAGTTGGGCCTGATGGACAGTTGATTTGCGCGTACCATAGACGCTCGCGCGCCAGGATACGACGCGGCGCCGCGTCTCAACCTGGTGGCCAACGTGAAAGAGCTATTGGTCTGAGCTGGGAAAGGGATTTGAGCGCTAGCCGCGCGCGTGGGAGTTGTCAGTTGCGCCTGCGCGGTGCGCCTGTGCGGTCACAGCCGGCGACGGTTCTGCGGCGGCGCTCAGCATGTCCTCGATGTGGCTGAGGCAACATCCGCACTGAGGCGCCACGTCATGATGGCCCATCACGTCAGCGCAATCTTGCGCCCCGGCGCAGATGGCGGCGCGCACTGCGCTACAACTCAGCCTATTGCAAACACATACGATCATGGCGAAATGATACTGCGAGTGATTTGCAGTTACAAGCCAGGATGCAGCGACCAGGTGTCGCAATCGGCGCGCCCCAGTTCAAGGACCCCGACCCAGCCTCCCATCGCGCAGGACCTAAAGGCCCTCATATGGAGAAGACTGGTAGGGCGTTTCATCGACCGTGTGGGTGCCGCGCAGCCAGATCGCGAGTGCGACCAGAGGCGCTGCGAGGACAACCAGGCCAACAATGCCTGGGGCGTAGAGCCAGGCCAGCGGCGCACAAACGCCCCAAGCTACTCCGAGCACAACAGCAAGAACTGTCATGATCAGTGCACGCTTGTCTGATGGAGCATTGTCAGGTGACTGTGATCGCTGGACGGGTTGAGCCGCTGCGGCGTCTTGCAGCGTATAGGGCCGTGGCGCGGCAATGGGCATGGCGCGGCTCCAAGGGTCAGCGTCATCATTACCATACGGAAGGCTTTGTGAATCAGCGCTTAATGCGCCAACATATCGGTGAGGGCTATGCTGACGATCAGTGTGGCTGACCCGGTGAGGTTGGCAGCTATGCCCGATCGCGCGCGGTCGCCTCTTGAGCGCTGTCCAGCAGCATGCGCGCCAAGCGCAAGGGCGACGCGGGCGTTAAGCCATCTTTTGCCCGTGCACTGAAGAAGGCGAGGGATAGGCCTGCCTCGGCGGCGCTAAGGACGCCGCCAATCCGCCGCGCCAAGTCACACTTTCCGGCTATCAGCCCGGTGGCGCCCGCGCTCGCAAAGCCGAGCGCTGCGTCAGCCTGATCTCCGGCGCTGAGACCCGCGTCGAGGACGGCGAACGTGTCTCCACCAGCCGCGCGCACCAATTCTGACACGCCCTCTACTTCATCGGTGTCGAATGGATTGGCGCCGGGCGTGTCGACGACGATCTGGTCGGCGGTTTCCTCGCGCAGGGCGCGCACTAAGGCGCCGGGCGATTCCACGATCATGATCCGGCCGCCGGCATGTTCCGTTCGCGCGCCGAGATCGGTTCGCCGCACCGCGTCAGCATGCCCGACGACATAGAGCCGCGCCGTCTGGCGATTGGCGTGAGCGCGCGCCAGCAGGCTGAGGGCCGCACTGGTCTTGCCGACGCCGGGCGGGCCAACGAGCGTCACCAGTCGCCCCTCTTGCGAGGGCGCGAACGTCCAGCGGGCGTCCAGGGCGCTGGCGAGCGCCGGCGCAACCAGCGTGTCGCCTTTGGCGGCGGCCGCGGCGGCAAGATCGCTGGCCAGTGCGGGTGGGGCGCCGTGCCAAGTAAGGGCGGCGTAAACCTGGGCCCCGATGGGAGACGGGCGCGCG
>CAYGQB010000061.1:0-14706 GCA_964351895.1 uncultured Caulobacterales bacterium | reverse complement strand
GAGATGACAGCGCAGGATCAAAGTTAGGGCGCGTCGGCTTGCGCGCCAGCATCCGCTTCAGAGCCCGCGTCTTCAGGCGTGCTGGGCGCAGGCGGGGCGGGCGCGGCAACCGGTTCGAAGTCTTCTTCGAACACCAGCGGGGTGAGTTCGCGCGTGTCCTCAGCCAGCTCGGGTGCCGTGACCGTGGCGCGTTCAGCATTGCCCCACAGCGGCGCGGCGGGGGTCAGCTCACCCTTAACGCCGCACGCAGAGACAAGCGCGCTGATCGCCAAGAGCGCTGCGCTTGCTTGGCCCAGACGCCTGGCAAGCGGGCGATGTGTGGGGCGTTCGATCATGATGTCTCCTTTTCCAACAGGGCGCGCCAGCGCGCCACCTGTTCGCGCACCCGCGCCGGCGCGGCTCCGCCATAGCTTGTGCGACTGGCCACAGACGCTTGCGGCGTCAAAGCCTCGGCCGCCTGCGCGCTGATCATCGGCGCCGCCTCCTGCATGACGCTCAACTCCAGTTCGTGCAAGCCGCAGCCGCGCGCGTCGGCCTCGGCGACGAGCGCGCCAACGATGTGATGGGCGTCGCGAAACGCAACTCCGGCATGGGTGACCAGCCAATCGGCCAAGTCTGTCGCGGTGGCGTGCCCAAAGCCAGCCGCCTTGGCCATGGCTTGGCGATGCACGCGCAGGTCGCCGATCATGCCGGTCATGGCCGCGACCGCGAGGGTGAAGCTGTCGAACGCTTCAAACGTGACTTGCTTGTCCTCTTGCAGATCCTTGGCGTAGGCCAGCGGCAGGGCCTTCATGACCATCACCAGCTGCTGGAAGGCGGCGGCAATGCGCCCGACCTTGGCGCGCGCCAACTCAGCGGCGTCCGGGTTGCGCTTCTGCGGCATGATCGACGACCCTGTCGAGAAACGATCAGACAGAGACACAAACGCAAAGTGCGGGCTGGTCCACAGGACAATCTCTTCAGCCAGTCGAGACACGTGCGTGGCGCAAATCGTTAAGGCCGCCAGCGCCTCCAAGGCGAAATCGCGCGACGACACGGCGTCCAGAGAGTTGGCCATCGGCGCGTCAAAGCCGAGCTGTGATGCGGTCATCGCTCGGTCGATGGGATAGGGCGTGCCGGCCAGCGCCGCCGCGCCAAGCGGGCTTTCGTTGAGCCGGCGCAGACAGTCGGTCAGCCGCCCGCGATCGCGGGCGAACATCTCAACATAGGCCAGACAATGGTGGCCGAAGGTGATGGGTTGCGCCGTTTGCAGATGCGTAAAGCCGGGCATGACGGCGTCGGCGTGCGCGTCGGCCTGGTCGACCAGAGCCGATTGCAATCCCGCCAGGCGCGTGTCGGCGTCGCGCAGGGCGTCGCGCACCCACATGCGAAAATCAGTGGCCACCTGATCATTGCGCGAGCGGGCCGTGTGCAGGCGCCCCGCTGGGGCGCCGATGATCTCTTTCAGGCGCGCTTCAATGTGCATGTGAATGTCTTCAAGCGCCGGATCAAACGCCAGGCGTCCTTCGGACAGTTCCGCCTCCACCTGGTCCAGGCCGCGCGCGATTGCGTCGGCGTCTTGCCTTGAAATCACGTCGCAGGCAGCCAACATCGCGGCATGGGCGCGCCCTCCGGCAATGTCGCACCACCACAGGCGCTGGTCGACGTCGATGGAGGCGTTGATCGCCTGCATGACCGCATCGGGCGCGCCGTCAAAACGACCGCCCCACAGGGCGTTGGCGGCGGTTCCGCCGGAGAGGGAAGGTTTGGACATGGTGCGCAATCCACTCGGTCTGGCAATCGCGGCCATGGTGGCCTTGGCGATCGGATCGGCAGTCTATGTCTTTTCGTCAGCCGCCGGAAATGGCCCGGCGACCGGCTTACAGCGTCACGCCAAGGGCGCCTTGGCAAATCTTGTGGTTCTGGAGGCGCCGCCGGCGCGTCCGCGCGGCGCATTTGTCGATGTGACGGGGGCTGAGCGCACGCTCGCCGATTTCGAAGGCCGCTATGTCCTGTTGAATCTTTGGGCGACCTGGTGCGCCCCGTGCGTCAAGGAAATGCCGACACTGGACGCCGTGCAGGCCCAGTTTGATCCAGACGAGCTTCTGGTTCTGCCCGTCAGCTTCGACCGCACGATTGAAGAAGCCAGTGACTTCTTCGCCGAGTTCGGGATTGAAAACTTGGGCGTTTACAATGATCGCACGCTGGGGTTGGGCAAGGAGGTCGCCGCGCAAGGGCTGCCGATCAGCGTGCTCTATGATCCGCGCGGTCGAGAGCTGGCGCGCATCTCGCGAGAGGTGGACTGGGCGGCGCCCGAAGCCATCGCCTTCTTAGAGACAGTGGTGAATGATGCTGGCCCGGCGGGAGCGCCGGCGTCTTAGTCGGTGCGCCTACTGATCAAATCGCGCGGCGCTGATCAGGCCGCCCAGCGAGACTGCGGTCATCAGATAGAACACCGCTTCGACGATGCCTTCCGTGCGCTCGGCGGCCAGGAGCGAGACAATGGCGATGATGGCCAAGAACGCTGGCGCCAGTTTTTTCGCGATTTGGGGACCCATGAGGTGTCGCCTCCCGTGTGAGGCGAGCACGCTGCAAGTGCGGCGCCGCGGTGTGACGCGAGGCGACGTGCAAGCGTGGGACAGTGTGCAGACACTCTGGGGTTCTGGCCGCAGACGTGGCTGAGGAGCTGGCCGGGAACCAGGCTGATGACCTGGGGCGCACGCCCTGCAGCTCGCGCGGATCAGACGTCAGTCGGGGGCGACAACTTCGATTGATCGGCGCGCATAGACGCGGCCGCTGGGTTCATTGACAAAGCGCAGCTCATAAACACCCGCCGCAGCTGGCGCGGTGAACGCAACCAGAGCCCCGTCGGCTGCAGGCGTCGCCGCCAGGTACTCGGCGCGTCCGGCTGTATCGCGCAGGGCCGGGTCGCCGAACGCCACCAAATCGGCGGCTCCCGCCGGGCCGCGCCAGGACACGACGATGGGCGCGCCGGCCGCGACAATGGATGGCGCTTCAATGGTGACGCCGGCGTCCGTCTCGCGCACCAGAAGCGGTTGACGCGAGGCCACATAGTAGGCGCCGCCGGTGACGATCACGAGCCGCACCTCGTAGTCGCCCGGCCAGGCCGGCGCGTCCAAACGCGCGGCTCGCGCGCCGTCAAGGCGCGCTGACGCCAGGTATTGGGACGGATCGGCCGCGTCGGGCGCCGCGGGTCGAGCGATGGCGACAAGCGCCTCGGTGTCGCCGGTGACGGGGCCGCGCGCCACCACCTCAACCGCGGCGCCGGCGACGGTGGCGCGCGGCGCTTCCAGACCATACGGCAAGGGGCGCACTTGCAACGGCGCGCGCGCCAAGACGCGGGGTCCGCGCTCCAAGATGTAGCGCACCTCATAGGCCCCAGGCGCATAGGGCGCGCGCAGTGTCAGGGCGCGACCATCGCGGGCCGACGCGCTGGCGCGATAGACCCGGCGTCCAGCGTCCGTGGCGGCGTTCGCGGGGACAATCGCAACGACGGCGTGATCATAGGCCGGGCCATCGTGGGTCACGGTCACCAGAGCGCCGGCGCTGACGCTTTCGGGCGCCTCCAGCGTTGCCCGCGCAGCCGTCAATTCGATGCGCGTGCGCGCCAAGACGCCGGGCGGGTCGGCCAGATCGGCGACATACCGTAACTCATAGTTGCCCGGAGCGCTGGGCAGGGCCAGGCGCGCCGGGGCGCCGTCGCTGGTGTCCGCGACAGCGGCGTAGGAGAAGCGCCGCGCCGTATCCTCCAGGCCCACCGGCGCCAATCCGATGATGTCGCCGCGGTGACCTGGGCCAAACCAATCCACCAGGAGATCGCCGCCGGCCGGGGCCTCGTCGGGTCCGATCAGACCCACGTCGCCGAGACCGGCTGAGATCGGACGTCGGGCGACCACTTTTGGCGGGGAGGTGTCTGAAACGAGGCGCACTTCATAGTCGCCCGGCGCGGCGGGCAAGCGCAGCACGGCGCCGCCGGCCGCAGACATGAGCGCCACTGAGTCATACTCAAACCGGGGTCGATAGTCGGGATCGCCGAAGCGGGCGATGGCCACGAAGCCGTTTTCGATGGGATCACCGCTCCAGGTGACGTCGATTTCAGCGCCCGCGAGTGCGCTGCGCGGTGCGTCAAATCCGGCCCGCGACGTGGTTTCCAGGCCGACCGTGACCAGGGCGCCGCCCACTGCGGGCGCGGAAAACTGCCCGGTTGCGCGCGCCCCGTCGCGCGGACGAACCACGCGCACGCTGTAACGACCGGCCGATAGGCGGGTTGACAGGGTGGCGGCCCCGCGCGCGCTGGCCGCTTCACGGCGCGGCGCCGTGGTGTAGACGGTCCAGTCAAGCGGCTCGTCAACAAGCGGGCCGCCAGCACCGTCGGTGGCTTGAAACAGGGTGGATTCATCATCCGGCGGGAGTGTCGGCGCAAGACCGCCCAGCCCAGTCCCTTGACCCCGGCCAGGATCAGCGGTCTGCGCCAACGCTGGAGGCGGCGCACCAGCAAGGCAGACCATCACCAGGCACAGGCAAGCCAAGCTTGCCCAGCTCAGCCGCGGCGGCGCGGCGGTCTCAGCGTGTCGGCGCGGGCGGGTCCGTGCGATAGTCATAAAATCCCCGTGCGGCCTTGCGGCCAAGCCATCCCGCTTCAACATACTTCGCCAACAGCGGGCACGGGCGGTATTTTGTGTCTGCCAGCTCTTCGTGCAGCACCCGCATGATCGCAAGACAGGTGTCCAGCCCGATGAAATCGGCCAACTCCAGCGGTCCCATGGGATGATTGGCGCCCAGACGCATGGCCTTGTCGATGCTCTCCACCGTGCCCACTCCCTCATAGAGCGTGTAGCAGGCCTCATTGATCATCGGCATCAGGATGCGATTGACGATGAAGGCGGGAAAGTCTTCTGACACCGCCATGTCCTTGCCCAGGCGCGCAACGACGCTGGCGGTCAGATCGAAGGTTTCTTGGCTGGTCTGGATGCCGCGGATGATCTCAACCAGGCGCATCACCGGGGCCGGGTTCATGAAGTGCAGGCCAATGAAGCGTTCGGGCCGGTCAGTGGCCGCCGCCAGGCGGGTGATGGAAAGCGACGACGTATTAGAGCCAATCAGGGCGTCGGGACGCAGGACCCCAGCCAGGCTCTCGTAGATCGCTCGCTTGGTCATTTCGTCTTCAACCGCCGCCTCAACCACCAGGTCGCAGGCGCTGAGGTCGGACAGGGCGGGCGCGGCGGTCAATCGGCTCATGCTCGCGGTGCGCGCATCGGCGTCGATCTTGCCCTTCTCCACCATGCGCGCCAGCTGCGCGTCGATGTCGGTCAGGGCGTGATTGATGCGGTCAGCGTCGATGTCGTGGAGGACAACCGCATAGCCAGCGCTGGCGCAGGTCTGCGCGATGCCGCCGCCCATTTGACCTGCGCCAATGACGCCGATCGTCTGCACCGTGTCCATGACTGCGCTATCCCTGATCTAAGCGGCGACACGCTAGCACGCGCGCGCCGCCGCGCCAGCCGCCACACCCGTCGCGGGTGCATAGAGCTTGGCTGGTCTGGCGACGCGTGCGCGCATCGCACCCCTGTCGCCGTTGTTAGGCCTTCTCGTAGCCCACCTTTGCCAGCTCGTCTTGAAGCTCGGGGATGACCTTGAACAGGTCGCCCACCAGCCCATAGTCGGCCACTTGGAAAATCGGCGCTTCCTCGTCCTTGTTGACCGCCACGATCACCTTGCTGTCCTTCATGCCGGCGAGGTGCTGAATGGCGCCGGAAATGCCGAGCGCGACGTAAAGCTCAGGGGCGACAACTTTGCCGGTCTGGCCGACCTGGTGATCGTTGGAGATGTACCCGGCGTCCACGGCCGCGCGGCTGGCGCCAACGGCGGCGCCGAGCTGATCGGCAAGCGGTTCAATGTAGGTGACAAAGTTCTCAGACGAGGCCAGCGCCCGTCCACCGGAGACAATGCGCTTGGCCGACGTCAGCTCAGGGCGATCCGACTTTGACAACTCTGCACTGACAAAGCGCGACTGGGCCGTGGCTCCGGGGAAGGGCTTGGCCTCAACGCTGGCCGATCCGCCGTCCGCTGCTGGCGCAAACGTCGTCGTGCGCACGGTGATGACGTTCTTGGGCTCGTTCGAGGTCACCGTCACAAAGGCGTTGCCCGCATAGATCGGGCGCACAAACGTATTGGCGCTGTCCACCGCCGTGATGTCAGAAATCTGCACCACATCGAGCTTGGCGGCGACGCGCGGCATGAAGTTTTTGCCCGTGGTGTCGGCCGCCGTCAGGACGGCGTCATAGCCGTCCATGAGCGACAAGACGGCGCCTTCCATGGCTTCAGCAAGCTGGTGCTCCAGCCCTGCGTCGTCCATGGCGATGACGGTGCGCACGCCGGCGATCTTGGCGGCGGCTTGCGCGACGGCGTCCGCGCCATGCCCGGCAACGAGCACATCGACGTCAGATTGAATTGCCGCGGCGGCGGTCACCACTTTTGCAGTGGCGTCTTTCAGCTCAGCATTGTCGTGGCTGGCAACGACGAGAACGGCCATTAGAGCACCCCCGCTTCATTCTTCAACTTGCCGACCAGATCGGCGACGGTTTCAACTTTCACCCCAGCTTCGCGCTTGGGCGGCTGGGACACCTTCACCACGCTCAGGCGCGGCGTGGTGTCGACGCCGTGATCGGCTGGCGTGGAGACCTCAAGCGGCTTGCGCTTGGCTTTCATGATGTTGGGCAGGGACGCAAAGCGCGGCTCGTTCAAGCGCAGGTCCGTTGTCACAATGGCGGGAAGCGGCAGGGCGAGGGTTTGCAAGCCGCCGTCAATTTCACGCGTGACAGCCAAGCCTTCGTCGGTCTTTTCAATCTTCGACGCGAAGGTCGCCTGCGGCCAGCCCAAAAGCGCGGCGAGCATCTGGCCCACCTGATTGGAATCGTCGTCGATCGCCTGCTTGCCCAAGATCACCAGGTCTGGGCTTTCAGCGGCGACCACCTTGGCCAGGAGCTTGGCCACGGCCAAAGGCTCAACTGCATCGTCAGTCTGGATGAGAAGCGATCGGTCCGCGCCCATGGCGAGAGATTGACGCAGCTGTTCTTGCGCCTTCTCCGGTCCGATTGAGACGGTGACGACCTCGGTCGCGATCTCGGCTTCGCGCAAGCGGACCGCTTCTTCCACCGCGATCTCGCAGAACGGATTCATCGACATTTTGACGTTGGCCAAATCGACACCGGTCTGGTCGGATTTCACCCGCACCTTCACGTTGTAGTCGACCACCCGCTTGATCGGGACGAGCACCTTCATAAACGGCTCCGTTGTTATTGCTGACATCGCGGCGTTTCCACGAGCGAGCATATAGCGCGCGTCGACCGGCGCGCGAAGTCCTGTCGAAGAGAAGCTGTGTTTAGCTGACGTTGACGTCAACGTCAAGCAATGTCCGTACAAGATGCTTGGCGCTTGTCGCGCGCTGCGACACGGGCCTATGGTCGGCCATGGCGGGGCTCTCAGATCTTGTTGAAGACTATGCGACCACGCCGGTGCCGCAGGCCAAGACCTATTCCGGCGTGCGCGTCGGTTTTGTCCTAGGCGGCATCGGCATTGCGCTTCCCGCCCTGCTTTCGGGGGCCGAGGTTGGGCGGGCGCTGGGCTTCACCCAAAGCGCCCTGGCTTTCGTGGTGGCCGGGGCCTTGGTGACGGCGCTTGCCATTGCCGCCGGCTGGGTTGGCATGCGCAGCCGGCTGTCCACCTACATGATCTTGCGCTTCTCATTTGGCCGCGTAGGCGCTGGGTTTGTGAACCTCACCTTCGCGCTGGCGCAGTTCGGCTGGTTTGGCGTCAACGCCTATTACTTTGGGGACGCCGCGGCCGCCGCTGGCCGCGAGGTCTTCAGCGTCGATTGGCCAGTTCACGCCTACATCTTGAGCGGCGGCGTCGTCATGACTGCGGCCACAGTGTTCGGCTTTAAGGCGCTCGATAAGATGGCGCTCGTCGTCTTTCCGCTCATGCTGACCGTGCTCGCCCTGATGATGGCGCGCATCTTCGCCGACTATGATCTGGCCGCCCTCAACGCCCTGACGGGCAACGGCTCGCTCACCTTCGGCCAGTCCGTCACGGTCTTGGCGGGGGGGATCATTGTCGGCGTGGTCCTTGTGCCTGATCTCATGCGCTATGCGCGCGGGCCCAAGGACGTGATCATCGCTGCGGTCATCGCACTGGCGATCATTGAGCCGGTGGTGCACATCGCCGCGTCGGGCCCGGCGCTGGTCTTTGGCGTTTCCCAGCCGCTGGCGATGATGTCGGCCCTGGGGCTCACCGGCATCGCATTGATTTTTGTCGTCATGGCGTCGGTGTCCACCAATGCAGTCAATCTCTACGGGTCAGGCTTGGCGCTGTCGGCCGTGGCGCCGCGGGTGCCTGAATGGGCGTACGTACTCATTGCCGGCGTTACGGGAACCGGGCTTGCGCTCATGCAGGTCTCTCATCTCTTCATCGACTTCCTGGTGTGGCAGAGCGTCCTGTTTTCGGCGGTGCTGGGCGTCTACACGATCGACTTCTTTTTCGTCCGTCGCGGCGTGTATCGACTTGAGGATCTGGCGTCCGAGCCTGCCGTCTCCGCCGCCGCGTTTGGCGCCTGGCTGGCGGGGGCGGTGATCGCCGCTCTGGCCTACCAGGAAGTGATCGTCATCACCGGCATGTCGAGCTTGGACGGAGCCTTGAGCGCCGGCGCCGCCTATGGCGCGGCAAAGTATATCGCGCGCCGCCGTGCGCCCGCGACAGGATAGATCCAGGTCATGCGCATCGGAATTGATGTTGGCGGCACGCACACCGACGCCGTTCTGTTTGAGGCGGAAACGCTGCGCGCGGCCACCAAGGCGCCCACCAGCGCCGACATTGCAACCGGCGTTGTGGAGGCCGCCCAAGAGGTCTTGCGCCAGGCCGGCGTTGCACCGGGCGAGGTCACCGCGCTCACCATCGGAACGACCCAGTTCACCAACGCCGTGGTCGAGCGTCGCCGTCTTGCGCCGGTCGCAGCCCTGCGCATTGGCGCGCAATCCTCCTCGGCCATGCCGATCGCGGCAAAGTGGCCGGCCGATATTCGCGCCGCCGTCGTCGCCCACGCGGCGATGATTGACGGCGGGGCTGAGTATGACGGCGCACTGATCAAGCCGACGGATCTGGCCGGACTGGACGCCTTCATCGCCGAGGTGAAAGCGCAGGGCTTGGGGGCGGTGGCGATCACGTCCGTGTTTGCCGGCGCTGCGCCGCATGTTGAGCAAGACGCCGCCGCGCGCATTCGCGCCGCCCTGCCGCATGTCCAGATCGCGCCGTCGAACGCCCTGGGCGGACTGGGCCTCCACGCCCGAGAGAACGCCGCCGTGCTCAACGCCGCCCTCATGGACCTGGCCGGGGAGGTCGCGGATGCGTTTGAGACGGCGTTCGCACGGCTCGGCGTGTCGTGTCCGCTGTTCATGACCCAGAACGACGGCACGGTGATGGCGGCAAGCTATGCGCGCGCCTTCCCAGTGTTCACGTTCTCATCTGGGCCAACCAATTCCATGCGCGGCGCGGCGCGGCTGTGCGGTCGCGCCAGCGCCATGGTCATCGACATCGGCGGCACCACGTCCGACGTGGGCATGCTGATCGACGGCTTCCCGCGGCCCTCCGGCGCAACCGCGCAGGTCGGCGGCGTCACGACGAATTTCCGCATGCCCGACGTGCTGGCCGTCGGACTGGGCGGCGGCTCGCACGTGTCGGCTGACGGGACGCAGGTTGGCCCCCAGTCTGTGGGTCGCGAATTGCCTCAGCGCGGACGTGTGTTTGGGGGAGACACGCTGACGGCAAGTGACATCGCAGTGGCGGCCGGGCGCGCGCAGATGGGCGAGCCGGCGCGTGTGGCCGGTCTGGCGCCGAGCGTCGTGGCCAGCGCCATGGCGCGTATGCGCACGCTCCTGGAGGACGCCGTGGACCGGATGAAAACCAGCGCCGAGCCTCTACCCTTGATCGTGGTCGGCGGCGGCGCGTTTCTGGCGCCCGACACGCTGGTCGTGGCCGAAGTCGACGAGCGCGCGATGAGCTACACTGACACGCCCGGCGGCGTCGTGCGCGTCAAGGTGGTGGGCGATCCTGACTTGGCCGGCACTGACGCGCGACCATCGCAGGCGGGGGCGGGCGCATGAGCACGCAGCCGCTGACCCGCGTGACCGCCGAGGATGTCGCCGACATTGCACTGGGCGGAGCCTTCCTAGCGACCGGCGGCGGCGGCGACACGCTGATCGGCGAGATCATGGCCGAGGCGGCGCTGACCCGGCATGGCCCGGTGACGCTGGTGGCCGTTGACGATTTGGCGCCGGACGCCGTGGTTGCCGCGCTGGGCTCAGTTGGGTCGCCAACGATTATGCAAGAAAAGCCCTCTAACGGCCGCGAATCCGCTTGGGCGCTGGATGCGCTGGAAGCCACCTTGGGCAAGAAGGTGGATGCGCTGATCGCGTTTGAGGCGGGCGGCGTCAACGCCCTCGCGCCGTTCTTTGCGGCGGCCGAGCGCGGTCTGCCGGTTGTCGACGCGGACGGCATGGGGCGGGCGTTTCCTGAATTGCAGATGGAATCGTTCTCCATCTATGGCGTCTCAGCCACGCCAATGGCGGCGGCCGGCGAGCATGGCGACACGCTGATTGTGCCGCACGCCCGCTCGTCGCAGGTGGCCGAACGCCTGGTGCGCCATTTTGCCGTGGTCGCAGGCGGCGGCCAGTGCGTCAGCGCCGAGCATGTGATGAGCGGCGCCGTGGTGGCTGAGGTCGCGATCCCCGGAACCATCTCCCTGTGCCGCGACATCGGGCGTCTGATCGCGGCTCATGGGCCGCGTCTTGAAGCTTTTGGTCAGGCGCTGGCGGCGCGCTTGGCGCCGACACACTATGGGGCCGTGCGCGATCTGATGACGGGCAAGGTGGTGAGCGTCGAGCGCCAGGTCCGCGGCGGCTATGACTTTGCAACCGTGACCTTGGCTCCGTTCGCGCGCGCCGCCGCACCCGTCACCGTCGACATCAAGAACGAGTATCTCTTGGCGACGCAGGAGGGGCGCCCGCTGGCCATGACGCCGGACCTGATCTGTTTGATGGACTTGGAAACTGGGCGTCCAATCACCGCTGAAACACTGCGCTATGGACAGCGCGCCCACATGCTCGCCATCGGGGCGCCGGCTCTGATGCGCACCCCGCAGGCGCTGGAGGTCGTGGGGCCCCGCGCGTTCGGATTTGATTGCGCCTATACGCCCATCGAAACGCTCGCGCCCTAGGCGGCGCGGTGGGCGACAAACTGGGTCAGGATGGCGTCCGCGAGCGCGTCAGAACGCAGGCTCGTGGGCAGGGCGCCCTTGCGAAGATCAAAGCCGCCCGCCGGCAAGATGGCGTCGGGCACATGGACGCTGAAACCCATCGACCAGTGGGCAAAGCTGCGCGCAGGTACATGTGCGTCCATGGCCACCAGGAGGCCGTCATGGCGCGAGTCGGTCTTGATGCGCTCCATGGTCTCAGCCACGGCGTCATCAGCGCCCTCGAGCACCTGCACGAAGGACTGGCGGGCGTAAATCAGAACCCCGGTGACCGCGTTTTCATGGTTGCGTGCGCGCGCACGTGTCAGCAACGTCGACAATTCAGGGGCGCTGAGAGGGTGCCGCGCCGCGCTATAATAAATGATCTGACGCAACGCCAAGCACTCGGGTCGGTGGAACACATGCACCGACCATGATGACGCACAGGGGTAAAAACTCCGTTCAGTGAGCCGGTTCAATCAACTGGGTCGGCAACCGGGCCGGCGGTTGGGTCGGCGACTGGGCCGGGGCCCCGTCTGCGCCTCGACCATAAAACGCCGGCCAGCACCAAGAGCCCGCCCGCGATCGAAATGTTTTTAAAAAAGAGAGACAATTCGAGGGCCTGGCGCTCTCCTGCGAAGGTCCAGAACTGATGCGCCACCACATTGGTCGCCAGTGTAAAGCCCGCCAAAATCACGGCCGCCGCCGCGCCGGCCACACCTGGGGTTGTCAGCACGGCAAAACCGCCGAACAGCTCTAGCGCAATCACGATGGGCAGCACGACTTCAGGCTGAGGTACGCCGCCGCTGGTCATCATCTCAAGGGTGCGCTCAGGGTTGGCGATCTTGGCCGCGCCGGCCAAAATGAAGAGAGAGGCCAGCAGCACGCGGCCCATCCAGAAGGCCGCCCGGCCAAGTGGTGGGGGCGTATCGGCGGGTGTGGCCCAGTTGCTCATGCCGGTGAGCTCATGATGGCGTGCTCATCATGGTCTGATCCTACTCTGCCGGAGCAGCTGGGGGCGCTGTCGCAGGTTCGGGGGGAGGATCAGTCACCAGGGCGGCGCTGGCGCCAAGCGGCGACAGGACTTGCGTCCACCAGTTCGCCGGCTTCAGGTTTTCAGTGCCATAGGCGGCCGGATAGCGGCGCGTGATCCGCGCCGTGCCAAAGATCACGTCCCACAAGAACAAGAGATTGCCGTAGTTGCCCTTGTAGTGGGTGACGCCGTCGTCCAGGTGCTTGCCGTGATGCATGTGGTGGGTCGAGGGGGTGGAGATGGTGCGCTCCAGCACCCACAATAGCGGATGCAGAGCGGGGCGGTGGATCAGAAAGCTGTCCCACTTGGCGTCTGAATGGGCGCCAAAAATCACCAGCTGCTTGATCACCAGAAAGACCGCATAGGTCCAGCCCATGCCCAGGAACACCAAGGTGGCCGAAAGCCAGAACGAGGGCATGAACACGTAGTAGACAAAGTTGTTTCGGTAAGAGACGCGCACGCTCATGTAGCTGGTTTCATGGTGGGCGCGATGGAGCCGATAGAGCGGCTTCCAATTGTGGGCGGTGCGGTGCCAGGCGTACTGCATCAGATCGTCCAGCACGAGAAAGCAGGCGAATTGGGCCAAGAAGCTCCAGTGGCTCAAGGCGCCCGCCCAGTCAGGGATCAGCGCCGCCAGCCCAACGTTCACAACGACAAAGATCGTGGGAACAACAAGCACGGCGGTGAGAAAAAACGCGCTGGCGTCGGCGGCGTTGTCGCCTGCACGTGCGCCCGGCTTGCGCAGGAAGCCGGTGCGCCGCGCCTCATTGAGAGCAAAAAGCGCGAACAGGCCCAGCACCGTCCATTTTTCTAAGCCCATGATCTGGCGTCCTTCGTGTTGGCGCGCGCATCGCTCGCCAGGTCCATAGCGTCCGACCTTGTCACGTTCAGGCTCGTCAAACTGCTAACTTCTTTGCATTCTGGCGCGATGAGTGAGCCACCCCCGCCGATGACAGGTTTTCACGCCGTGCCCCAACGTGTGCGCGCACGGCTGGTCGAGGCGGCGGGCGCGCCGCGCCCGTTTCGCGACGGCGCCTACATTCAAGGCAGAGCCGATCCGCAGGCTGGCTTCTGTATGATCGAAACGGGCGCGGTGCGCTTTGCCAACACCGCAGCGGACGGCGCCCTGGCGGACTTAGCGGAATTGGCCGCTGGCGATTGCTTTGGAGAGATCCCGCTCTTGTCGGGGCGCGCGCCGGCTTATGACGCCTATGCCCGCGGGACGAGCACGCTGTTGATCGTCCCGGCCGCCCGTTTCGCTCAGCTGGTGGAGGGAGAGGGGGAAGTGGCTGCAGCGTTCGCCCGCCTGCTCGCCGGGCGACTGCATGATGTCTTTGCCGTGCTGGACGATCTGCGTCTTCTGCGGCCCCTGCCGCGCGCCGCCAAGTATCTCCTCTGGACCACCGGGGCGGGGGCGCGCGAGGCGGGCGAGTTGCGGATCGATCAGGCGCGGCTGGCGTCCCGTCTCGGGGTGAGCCGGGTGACGCTGGGGCGGGCGCTGTCGGTCTTTGCCCGCGCCGGCGCCGTCAAGCTTGGCTATCGACGGATCACCGTCGTCGACCGGGAGGCTCTGGCCCGCTTTGTCGACGCCGACTGAGAGGTCTACTCGGTCGCGCGGCCAGCGGCGGGAACCCACAAGGCTTCCTCGCCGTCGATGCGGGCGGCCGCGCGCGCAGTGACGAAAAGCAGATCCGACAGCCGGTTGAGGTAGACCACGGCCTGCATGTTCACGGCTTTAGGATCGGTCTGCGCCAGGCCGACTGCGCGCCGTTCAGCGCGCCGGCAGATCGTGCGCGCCACATGCAGCCTGGTTGCGGTTTCCCCGCCCGCAGGCAGAACAAACGAGGTGAGATCGGGAAGGTCAGCGTTCAGGCGGTCGATCTGTTGTTCAAGCCAGGTGACTTGGCCGGGCGTCACGCGCAGCGGCGTAAACTCCAGCGCGTCATCCGGCCCCGGCGTCGCCAAATCCGCGCCCACGTCAAACAAGTCATTCTGAATGCGCGTGAGCAGGGGGTCGAGGGTGAGCGGGTCGGCGATCGCCAAGGCGGCGCGCGCCAAGCCAAGCGCGGCGTTGGTCTCGTCGACCGCCCCGTAGGCCTCAACCCGCGCATCCGTTTTGGAGACTTGCGCCCCGGTGGCCAGCCGTGTCGTTCCCGCGTCGCCTTGGCGGGTGTAGATGCGGTTGAGGGTGACCACTCCGATCAGCCCATGTTGCGCTGGATCAGGATCGCGCCCAGCAAGACGACAATGGCGATGGCTTGAAACACCACCCGCAGGCGCATCAGCCGGTTGGAGTGCTTTTGGGCAAACTCACCGCCGCGCATCAGTGAGAAAAGCCCGAGGCCAAGGGTCACCAGCACCGCCAGCGCGGAGACGATGATCAGGATCGTCA
>CAYGQB010000060.1:13926-14852 GCA_964351895.1 uncultured Caulobacterales bacterium | reverse complement strand
GCCCTGTACCACATCGTGTGCCCCCTAGCGCCGCACTGCGAGACGTACGGGTTGAGGTGATGGCGCTAGGTGGCGGCGTAGTAGTCGTTGACGTCGGCGGGGTCGGTGATGCTTACGGCCACCTTGTCGCCGGTGATCGTCAATTCGCCGCGCGCGATGGGGTGATTGTTGGCCAGGATCCACACCTCGTCATCCTCGTGGGCGTCGAGCGGGATCACCGCGCCGCGCCCCATCCGCAAGAGCTGGTGCATGGGCAGCGAGCAGCGGCCCAAAATGACAGACAGTTCGACTTCTACACGGTCGATTTGGCTCATCTGATGACGGTCCTTCGCGGGAGGCGGCCTGAACGCCGCGCGCATCTTGCAATCGCCTGCGCAAGGCCCACTGTGGACCCGATCGAGTAACAGTCCGGTTAAAGGAGGCGCGCTTGGCGGCGTCGCTGATTGAATGGAGCGCCTTTTCTCGGCCGGCCGACTATGTCGCCACGGCCGCGGCCATGGAAGCGCGCGCCCACGCCATCGCCGCCGGTGAAGCGGCGCAGGCGGTCTGGGCGCTGGAGCATCCCCCGCTTTACACCATGGGCACGAGCGCGGACCCGGCCGAGTTGATCGATGCGACGCGATTTGCCGTCCACAAGACCGGCCGCGGAGGGCGCTTTACCTATCACGGGCCCGGCCAGCGGGTGCTCTATACGCTCCTGGACTTGCGCGAGCATGGACGCGATGTGCGCGCCTTTGTACACGCGCTGGAGGAGATCGTTATCGAGACGCTGGCCGCGTTTGACATCGTCGGGGAGCGACGCCGCGACCGAGTGGGCGTGTGGGTGGTCAGCGCCGGACCCGACGGGCCGGTGGAGCACAAGATCGCCGCCATCGGCGTGCGCCTGCGCCGATGGGTGTCGTTCCACGGCCTGGCGATCAATGTGG
>CAYGQB010000060.1:0-13916 GCA_964351895.1 uncultured Caulobacterales bacterium | reverse complement strand
GCCCAACCTTGAGCACTTCTCGGGCATCATCCCGTGCGGCGTGGCCGATCACGGCGTCACCTCGTTGGCCGCGCTGGGGCGGGCGCAGACGATGGGCGATGTGGATGCAGTGCTGCGCCAGCGGTTTGAGGCGACGTTCGGGCCGACCATCGACGTCCCTGAGCCTCAAAGCGTCGTGCTGGCAGTCACCGGCGCTGACCCGGCCTGACGCCCGCGCGCGGGCGGCGTTTAGCGCTGCGCCGGCGGTCCGTGGCGCGAATAGCCCGCATCGCCTTCGCGCAGGCCCAGCTCATAAATCACCAGCGCGGCAACCAGCACCGCGCCCAGCGACAAGCCCACGCTCATGGCCTGGGCAATGGAGGTTTCGCCGGCGCCAACCAGGCGCCACGCCAAACCCGCCAGCGGGCCCAAGATAAACGGAAGCGCCAAGCCCAACGTCCACCAGCCTGTCCGACCACGGTCGTGCAGACGCTTGACCATCACCGCAATCAACGGGTAGCCGAGCACCAGCCACAAGACGAGCTGGATCCAGCCGGCCGTGTTGCGCGTGGCCATGTCAGCCAGGGCGATCAGGCCCGCAGCGACAACAAAGCCCAGCCAAAACGTCTGGCGGTTGATACGCCCGTCCAGGCGAAAGAACAGTCCCACAATGTCCACGCCGCGCCTCCACTCGCGCACACGCCTCTGCGTCCCGGCTTATTCATGCGCGACACATTGGTAACACTGCAAGGATGATAGACAATTAAGCACAGGGGTCGCGGGGTTGAATGGCCGCGCACCCACCCGGCTAAGCGAATTCCACCAGAAGATCATCGGCCGCGACCGAGGCGCCCGGTTCAACCGCGATGCGGGCGATCGCCCCATCGCGATCGGCGCGAATGGCGTTCTCCATCTTCATGGCTTCGACCACCAGAAGTGTCTGGCCCGCCTTGACCTCTGCGCCCGGTTCCACGGCGACAGACACCACCAGGCCCGGCATTGGGCTGAGGACCTGCTTGGCGCCGTGTGCGTCCTCGTGCTCTGGCAGGGTGTTGAGAAGCGCGCCCACACGCGGCGGACACGCCACCAGGCGCACGTTTGCGCCGGCGTGAACCACGCGCCACGCATCGGCCCCGTCGCTGCGCACGACGGCGTGGAATGCGTCGCCATCCAGCGCCCCGGTGAACGCCCGCTCACCGAGTTCCCAGTCTGTCGTCAGCGTCACGGCCGGCGCGTCGTCGAGCGCAATGCGCGCCCCGTCGTCGGTGAGTGCCACATGCGCCTGGGTCAAGCTGCGCCCGTGCAGAAGCGCGAACGCCTCGCCCTCGGCCGACAAGGGTCCGCGCGCGCGCGCTGCGCTGCGCGCCGCAGCAAGCGCAGCCACGCAGTTGATCCGCCGCCAGCCAACGTCGCTGGTGACGTCGCCGGCAAAGCCGTCTGGAAACTCCTCGGCGATGAAGCGCGTGGTCAGTTCTCCGGCGCGAAACCGCGGATGCGCCATCAGGGCGCCAAGAAACACGGCATTGTGCTGGATGCCGTCGATATCAACGTGGTCCAAGACCTGGCTCATCGCTTCGACCGCGTCCGCACGGGTCGCGCCGCTTGTGATTAGCTTCGCGATCATCGGATCGTAGAACATGGAAATCTCGTCGCCTGCGCGCACCCCAGTGTCGATGCGCGCCACGCCTGGGCCCCATGGCCCGGCGGGCGGCGTTGAAAAGCGCCGCAGGCGGCCGATCGACGGCACAAAGCCGCGATAGGGGTCTTCTGCGTAGAGCCGGGTTTCAACCGCCCAGCCCTTGAGGGTGACGTCGGCTTGGCGCAGCTTCAGCTTTTCGCCCGCCGCCACGCGCAGCATCTGTTCCACCAGGTCCAGGCCGGTGACGCATTCGGTCACCGGGTGCTCGACCTGCAGGCGCGTGTTCATCTCCAGAAAGTAGAAGTTGCGGTCCTTGTCGACGATGAACTCCACGGTTCCCGCACTGTCATAATCGACGGCTTGGGACAGGGCGACGGCCTGGGCGCCCATGGCCTCGCGGGTCGCCTCATCGAGAAACGGGCTTGGCGCCTCCTCGACCACCTTCTGATTGCGCCGCTGGATGGAGCATTCGCGCTCGCCCAGGTGCACGACCGCGCCGTGCTTGTCGCCCAGGACTTGAATTTCAATGTGGCGGGGCTGCTCGATGAACTTTTCAATGAAGATGCGATCGTCGCCAAACGACGAGGCCGCCTCGTTGGCAGCCGCCGTGAAGCCTTCCTCGACCTCGGCCAGCGTCCCGGCGACGCGCATGCCCTTGCCGCCGCCGCCGGCCGAAGCCTTGATCATCACTGGAAAGCCGATCTCAGCGGCGATGCGCGCGGCCTCGGAGGCGTCCTTGATCACGCCCATGTGGCCGGGCACCACGTTCACCCCGGCGCGCGCGGCGGCCTTTTTTGATTCTATCTTGTCGCCCATGGCCTCAATGGCCTTGGGATTGGGGCCGATGAAGACGATCTTGGCCTTCGCCAGGGCGCGGGCAAAACCAGCGTTCTCTGACAAGAAACCAAAGCCGGGGTGGATGGCCTCGGCCCCCACCTGCTTGGCCGCAGCAATCACGGCCTTGGCGTCAAGATAGCTTTCCGACGCCGGCGCAGGGCCAATGCGCACCGCCTCGTCGGCCATCTCCACGGCCATCGATCCGGCGTCAGCGTCTGAATAGACAATGGCGCAGCGCACGCCCATGGCCTGGGCCGTGCGCATGATCCGCACGGCAATCTCGCCCCGGTTGGCAATCAAAATGGTCTTGAACACGGGTCTTGTCCCCCAGGATCGACGGCGCACGCAGCGCGGGCGCGCCGCTGGCCCAAGCGGCGCGCGCCATCGAACCGGTCGGGCGCCGACTTGGCAAGCCCGCACCCTCGCCCGCCCCCTCGTCACGCTTTCCTGCGCGCCTCGCCGGCGATCCCACCTAGTGCTCGCGCCTTCGCTCTAAACCACGCAGACGCGCCGTCACGTCGATCAGGAACGCCGTTGACCAGCCGATCAGGATAAAGCCGTTGGCGCTTTCTATCGCCGCCAACAGCCGCCAGTCGGTGTCCAGAACGATGTCGCCAAAGCCCACCGTCGTGAATGTCGAGGTTGAGAAGTAGAGCGCGGATTCAGCGTCCGGCACCGCGCCCACCGCCAGATAGAACAGGGCGTAGACCCAGATCTCCACGATGTGCAGACCGATCAGCCCAAGGACGGTGACGATCATCGCCAAGCTCTGCAACGGCGCGGCCGCCAGCCCTGCGCCGCGTCGGTTCACGCGCCCGTCGAGAAAGCGAATGAGAGCCGCCAGCCCAAAAAAGTGAATGAGTACCGTGATCACGATCAGCACCGCGCCCACGACGAGGCTCTCAGTCATGACCCACCTTGCGCAAGCGCGTTCATGTGCGCCTCCTCCTGTTTATCCATGCCTCTTGTTCTGACGCACATCGCCAAGACGTGGCCACTCATCGAGGGCCTGCCCGCCGGATGATCTGCCGCGTCTCGTCCGCGCACGTCCGAATCATGCCAAATGAGCACCCTGTCCTTGGAATGTCGGAGGCATGGTCGCATGTCGCTTCTGCTCTCGGTGATCACAGCTCACAAGGCGCGCTCAACGCACCACCGCATCGTGCTGGACGCGCTCGACCTGTTGGACGGCGCGGACGCGGAGCGTTGGCGCAACCTGTTCTTGGCCAAGCACCAGATGCTGCTGGACGGCGCCAAGGCGCCCGACACCCGTTTCAAAGACTTCAAGAACCACGTCTATCACGTCGGCGACGGCGGCTGGGGCGGCGCGCCGCAAAGCGCGCGCAACTGGTATGACGCCGCCGTCACCGCCTTTAAGGCCAAGAAGTGGACCGACGGCGTCTTCGCCATCGGCGTCTTGAGCCACTATTACGCTGACCCGCTACAGCCGTTCCACACTGGCCAAACCGAAGCCGAAGGGGCGATCCACCGGGCCGTCGAGTGGAGCTTGAACAAGTCCTATCCCGAACTCAAGGAGCGGCTCACACGCGATCATGGCGGCTATCCCAGCGTCGCCACCGGCAAGGGCGAGACCTGGGTGGAAGACCTGGTGCGCGCCGGGGCCGAGGCCTCACACCCCGCCTATCAGCTCTTCATCGATCACTATGACCTGGACGCAGGGGTGAAAGATCCGCCCGCCGGGCTTGATGACGCGATGCGCGACGCCGCTTCCCTGTTGCTCGGGCGCGCCGTCGCCGGCGTGGCGCGCCTGATGGAGCGCGCGCGCGACGAAGCTCAGGTCACGCCGCCGAAGTTCAATCTGACAGTGCGCGGCTATGTCGAGGCGCTGGACGTGCCGCTGCACTGGGTCACCAAGCGCATGGACGACCAGGCCGCACGCAAAGAAGTCGAGCGCGCCTACGGCGAGTTTAAGAAAACCGGCCGCGTGCGGCGCACCCTGTCGTCAGATGACAAGAAGGTGCGCGCGCTGCACGCTAAGGAAGTCTTGGGCGTCACCATGAAGGAGCTGAACGCCAGCCCCGTGGCGCCGCTCGGGGCCAAGCACGGCCAGCCCGAACCCTTCCATCTGGACCCGCGCGCCAGCCGCAAGCGCGATGCGCGGTCGAGTGACCGCGCGCAAGATCGCGCCGCCGACCGGCGTTCGCCGCCGCGCCAGAAGCCGGCCAAGCCGCCCAAGGTCAAGCCGCACGTGGCGCGTGAGCATGTCGAGCGCACCCTGGCCGCACGCGCTGAAGACAGCCGCATCCACTTGCGCCTCGACGAGCCGGTCGAGGCCGCGCCCTCGATCGGCGAGAAGACCGCCGCGCGCTTGGCCGACATTGGCGTGCGCACGGTCGCCGATCTGATGGCGCTGGACCCAGGACGGGCCGCCTCTGAGCTTGGCGCCCGCCACATTACCACCAAGACCATCCGCGAATGGCAGGTCCAGGCCGACCTGGTGATGCGTATCCCCAATCTGCGCGGCCATGACGCCCAGATCCTCACCGCCTGCGGCGTCTTCGACGTCACCCGTCTGGCGCTTCTCGACCCCAAGGCCCTGTTTGCCAAGGTTGACGCCTTCATGGCCACCAAACCTGGTCAACGACTGGTGCGCACAGGCAGTGAGCCGACGCTGCACGAGGTGCGCGACTGGATCCGCTGGGCCAATGAGGCGCGCGAGTTTGAGGCCGCTTAGGCCTGGTACGCGCGCATCACAACGCCGTGACACGCTCCCGACCGCTCTAGACGCGCTGGCGGGCGCGGTCTCTGCTGGCTGCGTCACAAAACACGCAGGAGACACGGGGCAATGGTGAAGCACGCTCGCAGCGCGGCGGTTCTGGCCGGCGCGGCCCTCTTGGTCGGCGCCTGCGCCACCAGCAACCCCGCCCAGCCGGTCAATGACTTGGTCTACAAGGCCAGCCCGTATTCAGTCACTGAAACGCTGAACCGGCTGGAGGCCGTCGCGACGGCGCGGGGCGCACGTGTCTTTGCCCGCGTTGACCACGCCGCCGGAGCGACCAGCGTCGGAACCCAGCTGCCCGACAGTCAGCTTCTGATCTTCGGCAATCCGGCGGTTGGCACGCCGGTGCTCCTGGAGGCGCCCACAGCCGGCGTTGACCTGCCGCTGCGCGTCCTGGCGATGGACAAGGACGGAACCACCTACCTTGTCTACACCAGCCACACCGCCCTGGCCCGCCGCCACGGTGTGGCGGCCGACAATGCCGCGATTGTGCGCGTGGGCGGCGCGCTTGACGCCCTGACCAGCGCCGCCGTCGCGGCCGATGACGGGTCCTAAGATCGCGGGGCTTGCCGGGGCTCCCCGGGGCTTGCCGGGGCCTAACCCGCCTGAAGGCTTGCCGCTAAAACGCAAAACCCCCGCGCCTGGAGCTGATGTCCAACACGCGGGGGGCTGATGTGCGCTTAGACGCGCAAGATGCGCTGCGACCTATTCGGCCATCTTATGGGGCTTCATGAAGGCGATCGTCATACGGTCGCTCTCGCCAATGGCCTCGTACTTGGCCTTGTCTTCCTCGCCCTTGGCCAGGCGCGGCGGCAAGGTCCACACGCCGCCCTCATAGTCCGCCGTGTCCTTGGGATTGGCGTTGATCTCAGACAGGCGCAGGGTCTTAAAGCCGGCCGCCTCAAACTTGGCGATCACGTCCATCTCACGCAGATAGCCCTTGGAGCCGTCCGCATACTCGTCGCTGGCGTCCGGGTTGGCGCGGTGCTGCACCACGCCGGCCACGCCGCCGGGCTTGAGAAGCGCGTAGATATCCGCGATGCCCGCCTCCAGCGTGCCGACCCGGTGCATGTTGTGCAGGGCGCGCGGCAAGATCACGCGATCCATGGTGCCCTTGAGACCTTCAGGCACGTCTCCAAAGTGGAACGCCCCGTCGACGGACGCCGTCTCCGGGCCCCAGTCGGCGGCCGTTTCTGGGAAGCTTGCGCTCCAGCCTTCCAGCGCTTCGCGCCGGCTCTCATAGGCGTCGCCAAAGATCGCCTTGAGGGTGTCCTGGCTATAGTTGAGCGCAAAGTAATCGCCTTCAACACCGACGTACGGCAGCAAGACGCGCGTATACCAGCCGCCGCCGGGCAACACTTCAACCACGCGCATATCCGGCGCGACGCCAAAGAAGGCGAGCGTGTCGCCGGGGTTGCGGGCCCCGTCGCGGGCCTTGTCGTCCGCCCGGCGATCATCGGCCAACACCAAATCAAGGCGCGCCTGATGGGCGGCGCTGAGCGACAGCATCTTGGACACTTCCATGTCCATGCTCATGGCGTCGCTGGCGTGCTCTTCCAGCGTTGCTGCGCCCGCATCGGCGTCGGCCACGTCCTGGCTCTGCATGGTCGCGCACGCGCCCGCCGCCAGCGCCGCGCTCATCGCGGCCGTCAACATAAGGTGTCTCATAGGCGTATCTCCCCACCTGGCGCGTCCACAAGAGCGCGCGCCCACGGGGACAGGATGTAGCGCGCAACCGCTCTTGGCGCGACGTATTGCGCGATGGAGAGCGGCTGAAGCGCGATCACAATCACGCTATCGACCAAGCTGAAGACTGGGCTTTAGAGCGTTTTCGCCTTCGGCGGAAACGCTCCCCCGGGCAAGGCCCGTCGGCCGTTTAGGCCGCCCCCGCGGAGGCTGCCGGCACACGCCGGCACGCCGTGAGCGAAAAGAAGCCGACGACCGATTCCGTCAAAGACGGAAGCGGTCTAGTCCGCCTGCGGGCACAAGTCGAAGGTGCAGCCGCTCCAGTCTGCAACCGGATGGGAGAAGCGCAGGGGCGCGCCAGGATCAAGATCGAGATGCGCCAGGGCGCCGCCCTTTCCCGCGCCCAAGTCCAGGAGGTAGGCCGAACCGCCCTGGGCCCCGCGCCGGCGCAGCACCACCCCGCACCCGCGCCAATCGTGGCCAATGACCACGTCCAGGCTGCCCGGCAGGGCGTCAACCCAGGCATAATCGCGCTCAGGGCGCCCCTTGGCGTCCTTGCGCCCCGTCGTTTGTCCATAGAGCGCGCGCGCACGCACCCGGCGCAAGGCGTCGCCGCCCGGCCGCCCCGGCTTGTCCATGGCCGTGTCCCAGCCGCCGTGGGCAAAGCCCATGTCGTTCCAGCGCGCATAAAGGGCAATGCTGGGTACGGCGCGCACAAAGCGTTCCGCCAGGCCGGGAATGGCGGCGATTTCGGCCAGCGCCTTGTGCTGTTCGTCTTTCAGCACGACCTCGCGGCCCGACAGGTGGCGGGCGATTTTCCAGTCGTGGTTGCCCATGATCATGGCGCCGAGGCCGGCGTCCATGAGGTCCAGCATCAGAGCCAGGGCGCGTCCGGAATCCGGTCCCCGATCAACAATGTCGCCCAGCTGAAGAACAAAGCGCCGCTCGGCCACCGCCTCGCGCACCAGACGCGAAAAGGGGTCAGCTTCGCCATGCACGTCTGGGATCACCCGCAAGGGCTGATCGGAGGGAAGGTCGAGCCGGCTCATGGCCAAACACTAGCAGCATGTTCTCACCCGTGGCTGAGGGTTTTGCTACAAATGCAGGCGCGCGCGTTAACCGGTGCGCGCCGCCCCCGCCCTTAAAGGGGAATGTTGTCGTGCTTCTTCCACGGGTTAGAGACGTCCTTGTTGACCAGGGTGCGGAACGAGCCAATGACGCGCCGGCGGGTGTTGCGCGGGTGGATGACGTCGTCGAGATAGCCGCGCTGGGCGGCGACAAATGGATTGGCGAATTGCTGCTTATAGGCCGCCTCATGCTCGGCCGTCTTGGCCGGGTCGCCAAGGTCCTCTCGGTGGATGATCTCAGCGGCCCCCTTGGCCCCCATCACGGCGATCTCGGCTGACGGCCAGGCATAGTTCACGTCGCCGCGAATGTGCTTGGAGCTCATCACGTCATAGGCGCCGCCATAGGCCTTGCGCGTGATCACCGTCACCTTGGGCACGGTGGCCTCAGCGTAGGCGAACAGGAGCTTGGCCCCGTGGGTGATCAGGCCGCCAGATTCTTGGCGGGTGCCCGGCAGGAAGCCAGGCACGTCCACAAACGTCAGAATGGGAATGCTAAACGCGTCGCAAAAGCGCACGAACCGGGCCGCCTTGCGGCTGGCGTCAATATCAAGAACCCCGGCCAAGGTGGCCGGCTGATTGGCGATCACGCCGGTTGGCCGGCCGTCAAGACGCACAAACGCGGTGACAATGTTGGCGCCAAACTGAGGGGCAATTTCATAGACATCGCCCTCGTCGGCGACCTTCTCGATCAGCTCACGCATGTCATAAGGCGCATTGGCGTTCGCCGGCACCAAGGTTTCCAGGGTCGGCTCTTCGCGGTCCCACGGGTCGGCGGTCTCGCGCACGGGCGCCAACTCGCGGTTAGAGGCGGGCAGGAAGTCGATCAGCCGGCGCATTTCCAGAAGCGCCTCGACGTCATTGTCGAAGGCGCCGTCGGCAACCCCGGACTTGCGCGCGTGCACGCTGGCGCCGCCCAGTTCTTCATGTGTGACGATCTCGTTGGTGACCGTCTTCACCACGTCAGGGCCGGTGACATACATGTAGCTGGTGCCGCGCACCATGAAGATGAAATCGGTGATGGCGGGCGAATAGACGTCGCCGCCAGCGCACGGCCCCATAATCACCGAGATCTGCGGCACCACGCCGCTCGCCAAGGTGTTTTGCAGGAAGATGTCGGCGTAGCCCGCCAGCGAGGCCACGCCTTCTTGAATGCGCGCGCCGCCGGCGTCGAACAGGCCGATGATGGGCGCCCCATTGGTCAGCGCCGCCTTCTGGATTTTGACGATCTTCTGGGCGTGGGTCTCAGACAAGGAGCCGCCAAAGACGGTGAAGTCCTTTGCGAACACATAGATCAGGCGGCCGTTGACGTGGCCGTGCCCGGTCACCACGCCATCGCCTGGAATGCGCTTGTCGGCCATGCCAAAGTCGGTGCAGCGGTGCTCCACAAACATGTCGGTTTCTTCAAACGAGCCGGGGTCGAGAAGAACCTCCAGGCGCTCGCGCGCGGTCAGCTTGCCTTTGGCGTGCTGTGCGGCGATGCGCTTTTCCCCGCCGCCGATGCGCGCTGCGGCGCGCCGGCGTTCAAGCTCGTCGAGAATGTCCTGCATGCGTCCGCCCACTTTCCGCGCTCAAAGATCGCGCAAGGTACACGCGCCGCCGATCCGCACAAACTGGCAAGCGAACGGCCTGGTGCTAGGCGCCAGATCCAGAGGCGCTCTCAGGGCCCGCATCCGGCGTTGCGGCGGCTGCGACGAAGCGCGCGATGTGGCGCAGCTCGGCGCGCACATCCTCTGCGCGCGCCTGCGCCTCGCTGTCTACGCCCCACTCTTCAGCCTGCCAATCCTCGTCGATCCGGCTGGCCGCAAAGGTCTCATCAGGGCCAAGCCGTCCGTGCGCCAGCGCCGCAGCCAGGACGAACGATCCTAAAACCGATTGCGCCCGGCGGAACGCAACTGCGCCAAACCGGTCAAGGCTCATGATTGCGGCGCGCACCGCGTCAGCGTTCTGCGGCGGCTGATCAGCCGCGAGCACCGTGTGGCTGACGACCAGCTCGACACCGAGCGTTTCGCCGGCCCACGCGCGCAGCGGCGCAAAGTGGGCCTCTTGGCGCGCCGCCAGCTTGGGGCGCTCGGCGTTCACAAAGGCGACGAGATCGGTCTCCGCATACTCGACCGCCTCGTCGGCCAGCTCCTCTTGCATGGACCCAAGCAGTTCCAGCGCTGCGCCCGTCATGCGCATGATCGGCAGATCAGCAAACGAGATGTTGGCGCCTTGCACCGCCCACTCCGCAGCGATGGCGTCCGCGAGCGCGCGGGTGGGCGCCACCATGGGGACGCCGCCCGGCGTGGTTGGGGTTTTGCCGTCCAACGTGACGCGCCACCCCTTGGGGTCCGCCACGACGTCCACGTCGGTGTAGAACCGCGCAGGCCCAGAAGGTTTGCGCGCCGCGCTCATGAGGGCTCCTCATCGCGATCTGGCGCGCCGCGCTGGGACGCAAGGATACGCTCAGCTTCTTCACGCCGCTGTCGCCGCGCCTCGCGCCGGGACGTGGCGACACGCCGCGGCGCCCGCTGGCGCAGCACCAGGCCGATGGCTTGAAACGCCGCCCCGCCTGCCAGCACCAAGACGGCGATCACAATCCACATCCACACGCTCATCGCGTCCGGGCTCCAAACTCTGCAAGGCCGCCGGCGAGACTGGCCATGGTGTGATGAACCTCGTCGGCGCCGGCCTCCGTAATCTCGTCGGCGGTGTGAAAGCCCCACGTCACGCCCATGGCGTACACGCCCGCCGCCTGGGCCATGGCGATGTCATGACGGGTGTCGCCAATCATGACGGCGGCCCCCGTCTCAGCGCCGTGTGCAGACAGGGCCGCGCGCACCATGTGGGGATGCGGCTTGCCCGGCCCGTCGTCGGCGCAGTGCACGCTGGCGAACGCGCGCGCCATGCCTGGATGCGCCTTGAAGAAGGCGTCAACACCGCGGCGCGCCTTGCCTGTGGCGATGGCGAGCGTCCACCCGCCTCCGCGCAACGTCTCCACCAGCTCCATCGCCCCTTCATAGAGCGGCTCCTCGTGGATCGGGTCGGCTCGGTGGGCGATGAAGGCGTGCTTGTAGGCCTCAACCAGCGCTTCAAGGTCGGCTTCTGGTAAGCCCGCCGGCGCCAGATCGCGGGCCAGATCGCGGCAGGCGTCATGCAGCGACAAGCCGACAATGTGGCGGGTGCGCGCATAGCCTGGCGCGGTGAGGCCGCAGCTGGTGAAGGCGACGTCCATGGCGTGGCCGATCACGGCCCGGCTATCAACCAGGGTGCCGTCCACGTCCCAAATCGCCAAGGCCGGTCCACCCGGCTGATCGTTAGAGGTCGTCAAATCGATCCTCGTAGGCGGAGGCGTCAAAGCCAAGCATGTCAAAGGTCGTGGTCATGTGGGCGGGCAACGGCGCTGAGACAGAGATTGCCGGGCGCCCCGCCTCGCCGGGCACCACCATCGACCAGGCGTGCAGATGCAGCCCCGCGCCCAGACCCGTTGGGGCCTCGCGGTCACACGTGTACTTGCCATCGCCGAGGAGCGCGCACCCCAAGCCCGCCATGTGCACGCGCAGCTGATGGGTGCGCCCGGTCAGCGGGCGCATCGCCACCCACGCCGCGCGCGCGCCAGCCACCGCCTGCACCGCATAGAGCGTGCGCGCGTGCTGCGCCCCGGGGTCCCCGTGCCGGGCGGCGCGCATCAGCTCCCAATCGCCGCCGCCCGCCCCGCCGGCGCCGCTGGATTTGCGCAAGAAGCCGGAAATCTCTCCCTCGCGCGGGCTGGGCGCGCCAATGGTCACGCCCCAGTAGGTCTTCTGCGCCCGGCGCGATTGCAGCGCCTTGGCGATCCGCGCCGTCGCCGCCGGCGTGCGCCCCAAGAGCAAGACGCCGGACGTGTCGCGGTCCAGGCGATGCGCCAGACGCGGGACCTCCCCCTTATGCGCCAGCGCCGGCAAGAGGGCGTCGATGTGGCGAGTGGTTTTGGTGCCGCCCTGCACCGCCAGACCTGGCGGCTTGTTCAAGGCAATGACGTCATTGTGGTCATAGAGAACCAGGGTGCGCAGAAACTCAGCGTCGTGCGGGCTCACGCTGGTCAGCCCGCGGCCCGCGCCCGTCCTCGTCCCAGGCCCCGTCCCTAGCCCTGGCCCGACCGCATCGGTGCCGCTGGCGCCAAGCGGCGGCACCCGCACCGCCTGGCCTGCAACCAGACGCTGATCGGCCTTGGCGCGCGCCCCGTCCACCCGCACCTGTCCGGTGCGCAACAGACGTTGCAGCTGGCCTTGGCGCACGTCGGGATAGCGCCGGCGAAACCAGCGATCGAGGCGCGCGCCCGCCTCGCCGTCGTCCACGGTGATGATCTCAACGCCGCTCACGCGCCAGCTCCTGCAAAGAGGCGGCGCGCACACCACAAGCCCAGAAGCACCGCCCCCACTGAGCCGATCACCGAAACCAGCGCATAGGCCGCCGCCTCCGCATGTTGGCGCCGCTCAAGCATCAAAACCATCTCCAAGGAAAAAGCGGAAAAGGTGGTAAAGCCCCCCAACACGCCCACGCCCAAGAACACGCGCTGGGCCTGAACGCCTTGAGCGCCTTGGGCCTCAATCGCGCCAGTAGCCGCGCCGGTGGCCGCGCCATGCGCCAGCCAGCCCGCCAAGAGCCCCATGGCCAGCCCGCCAACCAGGTTGACGCCCAAGGTGGCGACCGGCCAGGACGGGCCAAGCGCCCGCAGCGCGCCGACACCAACCAGATAGCGCGCCCCGGCGCCCAAGGCGCCGCCGGCGCAGGCGAGAAGAAAGTTCTGCATCGCCTGCGAGATACGCACATGCACGCGCGCGCGCAACTGGCTGGCGCGCCTCCTAAGGCAGTTGCGCCACGGGAACGGAGGTTCCCGTCAGGCTGGTGACATAAAGCCGGTCGCCTGAAGGCGCTGCGCCCGTGATGTCGGCCAGACCACCGCTGGGGTCTTGCAGCGAGGCGCGCACCTCCCCATCCGCCGTCATCGCAAAGACATGACCGAAGCGCTCAGCTTGCGGGCTCATGAACGCGGGCAGCCGCAGCGACACGGCGCGCAAGAAGGGCTTGTCCGCCAGATCATCGACAATGGCCGCGCGCGGCGCCACCAGACCCACCCAGTAGAGCCCGTCCGCCCCTCGGTTGATGTTGTCGGGGAACCCAGGCAAGCCGGAGATCACGGTTTCGCGCTCGCCTGCGCGCGGCCCGTCCACCCAAATCCGGCTGACGCGATAGTCGGTCGTTTCCGCCACCAGGACGCACGCATCGTTCGGACACATGGCCACGCCATTGGCAAAGCCCAGCCCCTCGGCGAGCGTCGTGGTGGAGCCGGTGGCCGGGTCATGGACCAGAAGCCGGCCCGAATAGCCATGCTCCAAAATCTCCAAGATGCTGCCCTCCAGCGCCCCGTACTCTTCGGCGGGAAAGCGTGTGGAGGCGTCTGAGAAGTAGATGCGACCGTCTGCGGCCTGGTCCACGTCATCGGCGTAGCGAATGGGATCGCCAGCGTCTGTGGTGTCGGCCAGCACGCTGACCTCGCCAGCCCGGGGACCAGAAACATGGACGCGCAGGAGGCCGCGATAGGCGTCCGCGACCAGAAGCGCGCCGTCCGCATCCGGCTCCATGCCCAGCGGATGTCCGCCCGTGTTGGCCACCGCCGTGACCTCGCCGGTGTCAGGCGCGATGCGCAGAATGTCGCCGCTGGCGCTGGAGGCGTAGAGAATGTCGCGCCCGCCCACTTGAATAACGACCAGATCCTCAGGTCCAACGAAGGGGTGCAGATCAATCGCATCAAGCCCGCTCAGGCGCGTATTGGCTGCGAACGCGGCAGGATCATAGGTCGCCGGTTCAGGCGTCCATGATTGCGGCTGGATCGGCGTTGGCCAAGCCGCCAGATACGCGACAAGCACCGCTGCACCGACGCCCGCCC
>CAYGQB010000059.1:0-14863 GCA_964351895.1 uncultured Caulobacterales bacterium | reverse complement strand
GCGGAATTGGGGGTCACGCCGGGCGCGGTGAGCCAACAAATCCGCCAGCTGGAGCTGCTTCTCGGTCGTGACCTGTTCGTGCGACACGCGCGCGGCGTGGCGCCAACCCAAGCCGCCGCCGCCATCGCCCCCATGCTCAGCGAAGGCTTCAAGCTGTTGCGCGAGGCGAGCGCAGCCCTGGTGGACGAGGACGCTGAGCGCCGGGTGCGCATTGGCGCCCCGCCCGATTTCGCCGTGCGCTGGCTGGCCCCGCGGCTGGAGGCCTTTGCCGCCCTGCGGCCCGATCTTGCCGTCACCATCGACAGCGGGCCGCGCGCGGGCGCCCTGGAGCGCTTCCGGCTGGACCTCGACATTAGCTATGGCCCGCCCACCGCGTCAGACGGGGCGCGCGCGCGGCTGATGTCGGAAAGCGTTGTCGCCGCGGCGCGGGCCGACGTGTGGGAGCGCGCCGCCGCCAGCGCCGGCGGGCCTGGCGCCGGCGGAGGAGACGCGCGCGCCCTGTTGGCGCACGCCCCGCTGTTGCACGCCGATTTGAAGGGCGAAGACCCCAGCTATCCCGACTGGGCCCACTGGTTGCGCGCACGCGGCGTGGAGCGCATCGGCGCGCTGGACGGCGACCGGCTGGGCTCGGTGGCGCATGTGATTGAGGCGGCCGAATTGGGTCGCGGCGCCGGCCTGATGCGGCGCGCGCTCGCCCAGTCAGCGTTTGACGCCGGGCGTCTCGTCCCCTTGACGCTGGGCGGGGTGCAGGCCCTGGAATGGGGCTATGCGGTCAGCTGGCTCGATGGGCGCGGACTGGCGCGCCCGGCGCGGGCCTTGCGCGACTTCCTCATCGAGGAAGCCGCGCCGGTCGAGCACATGGGCGTTTAAACCCTCAACACACGTAGAACGGAGGGCCTGTTCTAGTCGGACGCTGCGGCCCCGTCTGCGGCCACTCCTTCAACATAGGCTTGGCGCGCTTCGGCCTGGCGCTGGTCAAACTCGGCGGCGACCCGCTCATCGTCGGCCTGGAGCGCGTCGATGTCGGTGTCGGCGTAGGTGAGCACGCCCATGTCGGCGTAGGCGGCGCGGATCTTCGGCCCCCACAAGCCGATGTCCTTCACGATGGGCACGATGCGGGTGAACAGCATCTGGCGATAGTGCTGCATCACCGGGCTCTGGTCGGTGTGGGCGATGCACTCGTCTTCCGGCAGGCCCAAGACGGCGTAGGTCTCGCGCGCAGTAAAGCGGTCGCGCATGTGATAGCAGGCCTCAACCAGGAACTCTTCGCGCTCATTGCGCTCGTACTCGGTGAGGTTGGGATAGTATTCGCGCAAGGTCAGGCGACCGAAGGCGACGTGACGGGCCTCGTCTTCCATCACATAGGCGTTGACCTGGCGGGTCAGCGGGTTCTGGGCCAGGTCACGAATGGCCCCGAAGGCGGCCAGCGCCAGCCCCTCGATCACCACCTGCATGGCCAGATAGGTCATGTCCCAGCGACTGTCGCGCAGCGCTTGATCGACCAGCGACTGAAGCGGCGGCGTCATCGGATAGGCGACGCCATACTTGCCCAAGAGCGCCTGATAGGCCTCAACGTGGCGCGCCTCGTCGAACACCTGGGTGGAGGCGTAGAACTTGGCGTCGAGGTCGGGCACTTGCTGCACGATCTTGGCCGCGCAGATCAGCGCCGCCTGTTCGCCCTGCATGAACTGAGAAATGTTCCAAGCCTGGGAATGGCGGCGGAAATCTGATTGCTCGCGGGGCGTCATCTTGGCCCAGACGTCAGAGCCGTGCAGGGCGTTAAACTCGTCCGGCATCGACATGGGATTGTCGTGGTCCAGCTCTTGGGACCAGTCGATGCGCGAAAGCGCGTCCCACTGCATGTCCTTGCCCTTCTGGTACAAGTGCATGAGCGTCTTGCGGCCCTCGTCATACTCCCAGTCAAAGGTCGCCTCAAAGCCCTGCGGCACCGTCCAGGCCGGATCGATGTCGGGGATCGGATAGAGGCTGCGCAACGAGGCGGGAGCAGAGGCGTCGGGCATGGCTGGTTCCTCCTGGGGGCGCGGCGCGATCTGTGCGCGTCGTCTTAGTTTAGAGTTATGACTCTAAAAAGGTACCATTCGCTTTCGATTTCGTAAACGGTGTTAAGCGCTGATCGGCGTGCAAGCGCTACTCTGCAGGAGCGGGGCTGGGCGCATCATGCGCCGTGGCGGGCGGTTCGCCGGCCGACGCCCCGGTTTCAGCCCGCCAGCGCGCCTTGATCATGGCGGTGGTTTCGCGGCTGGCGTCCGGCGACCAGCCGGGCGCGCCGGCGACATAGCCAATCCGTTCGCGCCAGGTCTTGGCCTTGGCGACGTCGGAGAGGATCGCCAGCCATTCGTGAAAGGCCACTTTCAGCGGGTTGAAGGTGGCCACGTTCTTGACGATGCCGTAGCGGCACGGCTCGTCGTCGCGCTCTGGCGCGAAGGACCCGAACATCCGATCCCAGATGATGAAGACGCCGGCATAGTTGGCGTCCAGGTAGCGCGGATTGGTGGCGTGGTGCACCCGGTGATGCGAAGGCGTGTTCATCACCCACTCAATCGGGGCGGGCAGACGCTTAATCGCCTCGGTGTGAATCCAGAACTGATAAACCAGGTTCAGCCCGCCGCAGAACGCGATCATGAGCGGCGGAAAACCGATCAGCGCCAAGCCCGGCGCCAACACGATCCAGCGCAGCGTCAGCGTGCCGGTCCACGTTTGGCGCAGCGCCGTCGACAAGTTGTAGTGCTGGCTCGAGTGATGGATGACGTGGCTGGCCCAAAACCAGCGCACCCGATGGGCCCAGCGATGCGACCAGTAGTAAAGAAAATCGTCGCCGATGAAGCACACGACCCAGGCCCACGCCGCCCAGCCGATGTCGAACACGGCGAACTGAGACATCCACAGCACATAGGCGCCAACGATGACGCCCAGCGTCGCCCCGGCAATGGTGCTGCCCAGCCCCATCAGGAGGCTGGTGGCCGTGTCGCGCGGCTCGTAGCGCACAGCGCCCGTGACGCGCCCAAAGATCATCTCCAGCAGCACCAGGCCGACAAAGAACGGCACGGCCAATTCGGTAGGATTGGGTAGGTCAGGCATGGGCGGTGTCCTCGCCGGGCGTCAGCCGTTCGCGCCATTCTGCAGCGTCCTGCGGCGACAAAACGATGCGCACGCTGGGGAAGGTAAAGTCAGCCAAGCGTAAGACCAGGCGCCCGCGCGCGTCCAGCGTCACGCCGACAATGTCGGCGCGGGCGAACTGGCGCGTCACCCACTTGTCGCCTCGCGCAGCCACCAGGGCAAAACGCTGGGCGCAATTCTCGGCCAGAAGAGCAGCGCGGCCGTCTTCGGCCAGAACGCCGGCCGCGCGCTCAAACGCTGGCCCGTCGGCGGCGATCAGGGCGTCAGCGTCTTCCAGGGCGCTGAGCGTCGGCGTGGACCAGCCGCCGAGCGCAAGATTAAGCCCGACCAGAAGCGCGATCGCCGTCAGCGATCCGATGAGCAGAAGCGGATCCATCGCCTGATCATGGCGCCGTTTCTTGGGCGCCTGCAAGCTGGGGACTTGGGGGCGCACACTGAGAACGAGACCGCACACAAGAAACGGGCGGGATCGTTGCCGATCCCGCCCGCGTCTCAATTTGGTCTTGCGGTGTTAGCCTAGCGGCGCACGCGCAAGGTCAGGCCATAGGTCTGCGGGTCGCCCGGATAGGCGTTGAGGTTGCCCGGCAGCGTCGAGTTGAACTCGCCCTGCAGATAGTCCTCATCGGTCAGGTTGCGGCCCCAGAACTGGAGCGCCCACTGGCCCTCAGGGTGGCCCACGCCGACCGCCGCATTGACCAGCGTGAACGCTTCCTGGAACAGGAGCGGGTCAAGATCGGTGGACAAGAAGCGGTCCGATCCGTGGCGCACTTCGCCGCGGGCAAACGCTTCCATGCCGGCGCTGATGGGCTGGCGATAGGTCGCCGTGGCCACCGCATTGGTCTTGGCTGAGCCTGACAATTCGCGATCCGTCAGGTCCTGAACCGGAACAATGGCCGGGCCCACCTGAACGAACGCGCAGTTGGAACGGTTCGACACCGGGCACGGCCCGCCTTCGAACTCAGCATAGTCATTGTCGGTCAGGTAGGTGATTGCGCCTGTCAAGGTCAGGCGATCGGTCGGCTGAGCCAACACGTCCACCTCGATGCCGCGCAAGAAAATCTCGCCGGCATTGTCGGGCACGAACGATGATCCGGTGAACGTGTTGGTCTGGAAGTCGTTCACGTGCTGCTCGAAGATGGCGACGTTGAGGTTCGCCCGATTGTTGAACAAGCGCATCTTCGCGCCGACTTCGTAGGCGTCGACGGTTTCAGGATCGAAGGTGAACTGGCCAACCCGCGCCGCCGAGGCGTCCAGCGCAAAGCCGCCGCCCTTAAAGCCGCGGGAATAGCTGGCGTACAGATTCAGATCGTCGGAGTGGTCGTAGCTCAGGATGAATGTGCCTGAGACGTCGTCGTCCTGACGGGTGTCGGCGAAGTTCGGCGCCGGCGGGAAGAACTGCAAGCCGCCTAGCTCTAGGAACGGGTTGCAGGTGCCGGGCGCCGAGGTCGGCGTACAGGTGACGCCGGCCGCCGCACTGGACGCCGCCTGCGCCGCCGCGAACTGGGCGGGGAACAGGGCGAAGTTGGCCGGAGTGGCGGCTTGGCCGCCAGTCAAGGCGCCGAACGTCGCCGCGAACAGCGACGCGCCGCCCAGCTGGACAAGGTCGATGGCCGCGAACGGATCGTCGATGACGATGTCGCTGGAGACCTCTTTTTCGTCCTGGGTGTAGCGCAGGCCGAGTGTGGCGACGAGCTTGTCGGTCACGTTCCAGTCCGCCTGACCAAACACGGACACGCTGTCGTTGGTCTGCTCGAACTCAGACTTTTGCAGACCCGAACCCACGGCGAAGTACTGCCCGGGCACGCAGCCTGGGGTCACCGCGCCGGCGGCGCTGTTGCAAAGCGCTTCGATCTGGCCCACGGCGCCCAACGAGAAGCCGTCTGCGAACGGACGCAGGAACGGACCCTGAATGGTTCGGTTGTTGAAGGTCAGGTCTTGCTTGAAGATGTACGCACCGACGATCCAGTCGATCATGCGATCGCCGGTCGAGGTCAGGCGCACCTCTTGGGTAAAGGTGGAAATGTCGGTGTCGGTGCGACGCTCCAGGTTGAGCGGCAGGTCCGTCCAGTCCGGGTCAATGTCCTGGCTGTCGGAATAGTCGCGCTTGGAGGTGATCGACGTCAGCGTGAAGCCGTCAAAATCGATGTTGACCTCAGCCGACAGGCCGCTCGATTCCAAGGTGGAAAGAAGCGAGTTGTTGACCGCGATCTGACGATCGAACGGATTGGTGGACGGCACCGTGGCGCCGAGGCCGGCGAGGATCGGCGCGTTGCCCGGGGAGACCTGCGAGAACGGCGCCGCGCAGCAGTCTTCAGAGATCTCCGACTTGTCGGCGATCAGGCGCACTTCCATGTCGTCGGTCGGCAGCCACAACAGCTGGCCGCGCACGCCCCAGCGGTCGCGATTGTTGACGTCTTCGCCGGTGGTGACGTTGTCAACGAAGCCGTCGCGCTGGTTGGAGTTGACGTCCAGACGCACGGCCAACTTGTCGGCTACGATTGGGCCGGAGACGCCGGCCTTCACGACGCGGGCGTCGTAATTGCCGATCGTCAGCTCGCCTTCATAGTCGAACTCAAAGTCCGGCTTGGCGGTGATGAAAGACAGAACGCCGGCCGAGGTGTTCTTGCCGAACAGCACCGACTGCGGTCCGCGCAGCACTTCCACGCGCTCCACGCCGAGGAAGTCGCCGATCGAAGCGCCGTTGCGGTCGCGATAGACGCCGTCCACAAACACGCCCACCGCCGGCTCGATGCCGAGGTTGAAGGTGTCGGACCCGACGTTGCGGATTGAAATCCCGGTGTTGGCCGAGGAGACGAACTGGGACACCTGAAGCGACGGCACCAGGGTTTGCAGGTCGCGCACGTCGCGCAGCGAGCTTTCCTTGAGTTCCGCTTCACCAACGGCCGTCACGGCGACCGGCGTGTCTTGCAGCGTCTTCTCGCGCTTTTGCGCGGTGACGGTGATGGTCTCGACCTGCGCATAGGCGGCCGATCCGGCAAGTACGGCGACGGTCAGAGCCGTGCTCGCAAGCGCCTTGAGTTTCAATCCTGTCATGAGCCTCCCCTCGGTTATGGCTTTGTGCAGGTCCACGTCTCTGGTGCGTGAACTCTGCGTGTGTGTGACGACACCTGACCACGCCGCACGGCGCTTGTCAGCACCCCAAATGTAGAGACCTGTCAGTGTGTTGCTTCGACGCCATGGTGAACGGTGTTCACTTCGCGCAGGACGCGACGATGACCCTAGTTGGGTCGGAAACGATAGGGCCGCGCGACACCTGAGACGAGGGCGAACGCCAAACCGGCGGCCGCGCCCACGCCCACCTGAACCAAAAACCCGGCAAGCGAGCGTGCGCCCGCCACAACGCTGACATCCCAGAACACGGCCTTGGCCAAGTAGAGAAGCGTGGCCACGGCGACGCCGCCGGCCACCGTAAACACCACCAGGCGCGGCAGGCGCGTCATCTTGGTGAACACGTAGGCCGCGCCAAATCCAAAGATGAAGGCGATGGCGATCAGGGCGGCGTAGCTCGGGGCAAAGCCCGCCAAGTCGGCGCGGATCGCGTCCAGGCGCACCGGCTGGCTGATCACCGCGCCCACGCCTTGCAGGGCGGATAGGACAAAATGGGTCGAGGCGGCCGATCCCGCTGCGGCCGCCAGCCCCACGGCGGCGACAAAGCCGGCGGCGACGCGAACAATTTTTAGCAGCGCCATGGTCACCGCTCCTTGCGTGATCAGCCTGGGTCGTGTGTGTTAACACATAGGACAACAATCATTGACTGGAAATAGGCATGCGCGCAGTGTGCACTGCAGCAGATCGCGTCGGCGCGCAGTGCGGTTGGGGCTAAAATGACGCTCTGGGACATGAAACCTCACGTGCGTCTGACGGCGTACAACGCAAGCTGCCGGGCAAGTCGCAGGGCAGGCCGCAGGCGCACGCTTGGGCTTGGCGCGGCCAGCCTGGCGGCGCTGGCGGCGGCCTGCGGCGCGCCCGACGCGCGCTCAGCCTCAACGGCTGAGACGGCCCCGCCCACGCCCGCCAGCGCCGTTTATGAGATCGAGACCATCGCGACGGGCCTGGAGTATCCCTGGTCGGTGGCCTTCTTGCCGGGCGGAGATCTGCTGGTGACCGAGCGGGCCGGCTGGCTGCGCCGGGTCAGCGATGGGGTCTTGAAGCCCGCGCCGGTGTCTGGCGTTCCGCGCGTTCATGCGGCCAGTCAGGGCGGCCTCTTGGACGTGGTCCCGCATCCGCGCTTTGCCGCCAACAGCCTGATCTATCTCAGCTACGCCCATGGCGATGCGCGCGCCAACACCACGCGCGTGGCCCGCGCGCGGCTGGTGGACGAGCGGCTGGAAGACCTTGAAGTCATCTTTGAGGCCAGCCCCGCCAAGGACACGGACGTCCACTATGGGGGGCGCATGGCGTTCCTGCCTGACGAGACACTGCTGATCACGGTGGGCGACGGCTTTGAGTATCGCGAAGAGGCCCAAAAAACCGAAAGCCACCTGGGCTCGGTGGTGCGCATCAATGACGATGGCTCAGTTCCCGCCGACAATCCGTTTGTGGGCCAGGACGGCGCGGCGCCGGAGCTGTTCACAATCGGCCACCGCAACCCTCAAGGCATTGCCTATGACCCGGTAAGCGAGCGCATCTATCAGCACGAGCACGGGCCCAAGGGCGGGGATGAGGTCAACATTTTGCGCCCGGGCCTCAACTATGGCTGGCCCATCGCCACGCGCGGCGTGGACTATTCGGGCGCCCTCATCAGCCCGTTTGAAACCTATGACGGCATGGAGGAGCCCTTGCGCGTGTGGAGCCCGTCCATCGCGCCGGCCGGCCTGACCGTCTATCGCGGCGACGCCTTCCCGCAGTGGCGCGGGGATCTTCTGGTGGCCGCCCTGGTCCCGGGAAACGTGCGCCGGCTCGACATGGAGCGCGGCCAGATCGTCGACGAGGAGATCTTATTTCCGGAGGTGCGCGAGCGGGTGCGCGACGTGCGCGAGGCGCCCGACGGCTCGCTTTATATCCTGATCGACGACTTTAACGGGCGGATCTTGCGCATTGCGCCTCCCGGCAGCCGCGAGGCCCGGTCCGCCGAAGCGCCCGAACTCGTCGCCCCCGGCGTGGCGGCGACGCCCACCATCGCGCAGCCGTCGCCCTCTCAAGCGGCCGCCAGCCCGATCGCCAGCGAACCGGCCGCCAGCGAAACGGTCGTGTCCGACACCGCAGAGGCGCAGCCCGACCCAGCCGCGACCGCCGCAGACGCTGCGCTGGTCGCCGATCCAGATGCGGAACCGGCGTCTCCTGAGGGCTAAAGAGGCTGGTCCCGACTATGGGCCCCGTCTTTGGGCCCCGCCTAATCGCCCGGGCGATAGCGCGCCGTGGCTTCAGCCAAAACCGCCTCGCGCGAGAACGGGAACAGCCGCAGCTCCTCGCCGGCAAACAGGGCCGCCTGGTCGTCATAGTGCGGGCTGGCCGCGTCCAGCGTCGCTGAGCCGTACTGGTGCACCGTGTGCGCGGTTACCCCGCCGTCGCCGTCCCATTCCACCAGCGCAATCCAGGTGTCGCCGGCGGTCGCATGCAGGCGCCCGTCGTCGCGAATGGCGGCCGGGTGGATCGACCGCAGCGTGCCTGACGTGCCCGACACCGGCAGGCTGAGATCGCCGCGCACCAGCCGATTGACCTCGCCCCACTCCGGGTCGATCCGGCCATAGTTTTTGGTCAGAAGCGCCACGGCGCGGGCGAAGGCGTCGCGCGGGGCTGGCGTGGGATTGCCGGTGTACTGCTCGGTCACCGCTTCCAGGATCGAAAGCATGGCCAGAGCCGCGTGGCGGTCTTCCAGGTCGGCTGTCATGTCAAAGCCGACCAGATGCTCTTGAGCGGCGGCAAGCTCAGGATCGTCGCTCAGATCGAGCGCCAAAAGCTCATCGATGCGCGCAGCGTGGAACGAGGTCGGCGACAGGCCCACGTCATACTTGATGGCAAGCAGGCGCTCGCGCCCGATGGGCCGGCCCGCGCCGGTCAGCTCCAGAATGCGGATCGCCCGATTGGTTTCGTTTGATTGCACGCCCATGTCGGCGGGCAGGTCGGCCAGATCAATATTGTCCGGCCCGTCGGTCGCCGTGGCCGGCGTGTTGTTGGAATTGAAGATGAAGCCGGACGGCGGGTTGATGATCTGAGGCAGCTCTTCAAACCCGCGATAGCCCTCCCAGATCAGGTCAGAGCGGTCGCCGGGCAGGTCCGACAGCCAGTCCCAGCCCGGCGCCCGGTTTGGGAATTGGCCATTGTAGATCAGACCCACCGTGCCGTCGGCGCCGGCAAACACATAGTTGATGCTGGGCAGGGCGATGGCGGACATGGCGGCGAGCCAGTCTTCCATCGAGGCCGCCTTGTTCAGGCGCACGTACTGCTCCATCTGGCCCACCTCGCCCATGCCGGCGTAGCGGATGGCGTAGGCGGCGCCGTCGCGCTCGATCACGGGGCCGTGGCGGGCGCGCTTAACCGGGCGATGGGCGCGGTAAACGAACGGGCCCCACAGCTTCACGTCGATGGTGGCGCGCGTCACCTCCATCGGCGTGGAGACGCCGTCGAGCATGTAGGCGTCGGGCGTGTCAGGGTCGAGCACCAGCTGATAGACGTCGATGAGGTCCGGATCATTGACGGTGTTGGCCCAGCCCAGGTGCGGCGTCCAGCCGTGCAGGATGATTGGCGCGCCGGGGAAGACGCCGCCGGCGATGTCCAATCCTTCTTGAGAGTGGAGGCGCGCCTCGTACCAGGCCACGGGCCCCTCAAACGGCTGGTGGGAGTTGATAAAGAGGCGGGTGACGCCGTCTCCGCTGCGATGGGGCGCGACGGCGAAGGCGTTCGAGCCGCGATCATAGGGGCCGGCGTCGCGCACCTGGAACGCGGGGCCTGACGCGTCTGGCGCCAAGGCCAGCTCGCGGTCTGGATCGCCCGTGAGCAACTCCACCAGAACTCCGTCGAGGCCGTAAAAGAGCGGCGTTTTGAAGACAAAGCCGGCGACCACGTCTTGCGCGGTGAAGGGGGCAAGGCCGCGCCAGGTCGCGTCAGGATGTTCCGCCGCGTAAAGATTGACGCCCGCCGCATAGGCTTCAGCAAGGGCGCGCACGTCGGCGGGCACGTCGCGCTCATAGCGCGCGGCCATGGTGTCCCAAACCCCCATCAGATTGACCAGATAGTCGGTCGGCGCCGCGCCCGCGCCCTGATAGCGGGCCAGAACCCCGCGGCCGGCGGCGACGGTCAGCTGGATGGTTTCAAAGTCGTCTTCGGCGTGCGCATAGGCGAGGCCAAACACGGCGTCAGCGTCGGTGCGGCCATAGACGTGCGGCACGCCATAGGCGTCGCGAATGATCTCCACGTCATAGGCTTGCGACCCGGCGCGCAGTGCATCGGGCGGTGGATTGTCCGGCAAGGGCGAATAGAGCCAGGCGGCGGCCCCGACCAGCCCCAACATCACCAGACCGCCGATGAGAAGCGCCAGGCGCGCCGGCGTCATGACCGCGCCCCCGCGCGGGCTTGGCCGCCGCGCACCAGGCGACCGGGCCGTTCGCCGGTGAGGGCGTCGTTGGCGATCACCTGGGCGCCGGCGACAAAAGTGGCGCGATAGCCGCGCGCGTCCTGCAACAGGCGCTGACCGCCGGCGGGCAGGTCGGCGACCATGCGCGGCGGGGTGAGGCTGAGGGTCTCTAGGTCGATGACATTGATGTCGGCGCGCAGCCCCTCGCGCAGGCGCCCGCGATCTGAGAAGCCAAAGTAGTCGGCCGGCTGGGCGGTCAACTTGGCGATCGCATCCGTCACCGCCATCAGGTCGCCGCGCGCGCGGGCGCCGGTCCAATAGCTCATCAGGTAGGTGGGAAAGCTGGCGTCGCAGATGGTGCCAACATGCGCGCCCCCGTCCGATAAGCCCATCAGGGCCTGGGGATGGGTCATCATGGCGTGAACATTGTCATAGTTGAAGTCGGTGTAATTGTAGATCGGCAGATAGATCAGCGCCCGGCCATCTGCGCCCAGCACCGCGTCATAGAGCGCCTCCCAGACCGTCTGGCCGCTGGCAGCGGCCCGCGCCCCGATGGCGTTCTGCGCCGGCTGTTCATAGTCGGGCGGATCGCCCAGCTCGAAGAACTTCATGGCGGCAAAATCGATGTGCTCGATCAGCATGTCGGCGATGGGAGGAACCGACGAGCCCGGCCCGGACAGCTTCTGGCTCTTCTCGCTCAGAAGGCGGGCGCGGAACGCCGGATCACGCATGGCCGCCACGCGCGCCGCCAGGGGCAGGTCGGCAATCGCGCGATAGCTGGGAAAGCCCATGAAGGGATGGAACGTGCACGTCAGGCCGAGGAACACGCCAATGGCGCGCGGGGCCACTTGCAGGCGCGTGGGCAAGCCCTTGGCCTCCATCGCTTCGGCGCGGGCGATGATCTTGCGCCACTGATCAGGAGCAAAGTCGCGCTGCATCAGTGACAAGGAAAACGGCAGCCCGGACGCGGCGGCATAGGCCTCCAGCACGTCAAACTCAGCGTCAAAGCGGGCCGCGTCGCGCTCTAAGTCAAAATCGCTGACCGCCTGCACGACGCCGCGGCCCAGGCCCTTAAAGGCTCCGGCCAAGCCGGTCAGTTCAGCGCGGCTGGCCTCAGAGGCCGGCGTCCAATCACCGTCTGCGGTCTTGTGCACGTCAGAACGCCCGGTGGAAAAGCCGACCGCGCCGGCGTCCAGCGCTTGGCGGGTGAGAGCGCGCATGGCGGCGATGTCGTCAGGCGTGGCCGCTTCTTCGGCCAGGGCGCGCTCGCCCATCACATAGACGCGGATCGGATCGTGCGGGACTTGGGCGGCGATGTCGATGGCGCGCGGCTTGGCGTCCAGGGCGTCGAGATATTCCGGGAAGGTTTCCCACTCCCACGTCAGGCCTTCGGCCAGGGCTGAGCCGGGAATGTCCTCCACGCCTTCCATCAGCCGGATCAGGCGCTCGCGGTCGGCGGGCCGGCACGGGGCAAAGCCCACCCCGCAATTGCCCATGACCGCCGTGGTGACCCCGTGATTGACCGAGGGCTGCAAGGCGTCGTCCCAGGAGGCCTGGCCGTCATAATGGGTGTGGGGGTCGACAAAGCCGGGCGCGACGACGCCGCCTTGCGCGTCCAGCGTGCGATCCGCCGCGCCGACCTTGGGGGCGATCTCAGCGATGCGGCCGTCTCTGACGCCGATCTCCACCCGGCGGGGCGGCCCGCCGTCGCCGTCATAAACCAGACCGTTGGTGATTTTCAGATCATGCGACATGGCTCTGCCTCCCCCCGATACCGGTCTTTGCGACCGTCTTTATTGCGCCCTGGCGTCGGGCTGTTGGTCTGCGCGGCGCGGCCCGAAGAGACCGCGAAACACGGCCACCAGCGCCAGGCCGGCAATCAGATGCCAGACGCCCCACACGGCGGTGACGACCGCCGCCCCGCCGAGCCCGTCCAGCTGGGTCAAGAGGAGCACGAGCCCCAGGCCGGTGTTCTGCTGACCCACTTCAAACATCATGGCCCGTCGGCGCGGCGCGGCAAGTCTTAGCGCCGCCCCGCCGCTCCAGCCCAGGCCATAGGCGGCCAGATTGTGGGCCAGCACCACCGGCCCGATGATCACCAAGACACCCGAAAGAAGCGACCAGTATTTTATGGTGCCCAGGGTCGCCACCAAGATCAGCCCGCCCAGGCCCGCGCCCGTCACCCAGGGTTTCAGCGCGTCGGCCAGGCGCGGCGCGCGCGCCGCCAGCACCATGCCGGCAATCGCCGGCGCCACCAGGATCAGACTGGTTTGCACAAGAAAGGCGGCGGCGCTGAACTCGATGGTCTCCAGAAGCGCCCGGGTCGGCCCGTAAATCGTCGCCGCCCCCAAGATCATCAGCGGCAAGAACAGGGCGGCCCAGACACTGGACACCGCCGTCAGCGCAATCGAGAACGCCGCGTCGCCGCGCGCCAGATGGGTAAAGAGATTGGAAACCTGGCCGCCGGGGCAGCAGGCCACGACGATCATCCCCAAGGCCACGCTGGGCGGCGGCTGCAACACGAGCGCCAAGACGATCGTGATCGCCGGCAGGCCGAAGATTTGAACCATGGACGCGCCAACAAAGCGGTTCGGCGCCTTTAAGATCTCAGAAAAGTGCTCGGGTCGCAGATTGAGCGCAACGGCGAACGCCATGGTCGCCAACAGATAGGGCAGGCTGGCTTGCGAGGCCGGGTCGAGCGTGATGCGCACCGCGTCCAGATCGCTGGGGCTCAACACGCGCTGGGCCCCGCGCTGTTAGTGCCGCTGTGCGTGTCGGTGTGGTCGTCCTCATGCGCCAAGCCAGCCCTCCAAGCCGCGTGTTGTCCGCGCGCCAAACACGCCAACACGCACGCAAGCACTTCCCAAAGCCGCCGAAAAGCTAAATTCTAGAGTCAAAGCACAAAACGAGCGCATTCATGACGCTCACGCCAACGGGCAGGCTTTCGGGGAGGATCACATGGCTCACGCAATTAGCGCAGGGCGCGTCAAGGCGCGCCGGCCCGCTCAGCTCACCACGTCAGGCTCGCGCATGTGGGGCGCAGTCGCGGCGGCGGCGGCTTTGGCGCTCAGCGCTTGCGGCGCGCCGCAGGACGCGGGCGGCGCGGCCGCGCCCGAGCCTAGCGCTCCGGCTGCGCCAACGGCCGGCGCGGATGCGGGCGTAGAAACGGTTTCGTTCCAAGACACGCTGATCGAGCAGCTGATCGACGCTGAACCGGGCGACGTGATCGAGCTGCCAGAAGGCGTCTTCGCCTTTGAGCGCTCCCTGACCCTGACCACCGACGGCGTCACCATTCGCGGGGCCGGCATGGACAAGACGGTCTTGAGCTTCAAAGACCAGATCGCCGGGGCCGAAGGCCTGTTGGTGACCGCCAGCGACATCACGCTGGAGGACTTCGCGATCGAAGACACCATCGGCGACGCCCTGAAGGTCAATGAGGGCGACAACATCATCATCCGCCGCATTCGCACCGAATGGACCAATGGCCCCGACACCACGAACGGCGCCTATGGCATCTATCCGGTGCAAACCACCAACACGCTGGTGGAAGAGTGCGTCGCCATCGCCGCGTCGGACGCGGGCATCTATGTCGGCCAGTCCAGAAATGTCGTGGTGCGCAACAATCGCGCCGAGTTCAACGTCGCCGGCATCGAGATCGAGAACACCATCGGCGCCGACGTCTATGACAATGTGGCGACCAACAACACGGCCGGCATCTTGGTCTTCAACATGCCCCACCTGCCGCAGCCGGGGCATTCCACCCGCATCTACGACAACACGGTGATCGACAATAACACTAAGAACTTTGCCGCAGAGGGCACCGCGGTCGCCAGTGTTCCGGCCGGTTCGGGCATCCTGGTGCAGGCCAATGACAAGGTCGAGATTTTCAACAATTCGATCGGCGGCAACAAGACCGCGAACGTGATTGTCTCGTCCTACTATTCGTCCGGCTACACCGACAAGTTTGAGACCAGCGACGCCTTCGACCCGTATCCCGAATCGATCCTCATCATCGACAATAGCTTCGACGGCGGCGGCGGCGCGCCCGATCTTCTGGAGCTTCAGGCGCTGCGGGTGGCCATGTTCGGCCCGCTCGGTCGCCTGCCAGACGTCTTGTGGGACGGCTGGGTCAATCCTGAATTGGCGGACGCGGACGGCCGGCTGCCGGAAGGCCAGGGCATCTGCGTCCCT
>CAYGQB010000058.1:14261-15453 GCA_964351895.1 uncultured Caulobacterales bacterium | reverse complement strand
CTCCTTTGAGGTGGAAGGCAACCAGGCCGCCGGCCTCCGCGCTTTGGGCGCCATCGACGGAGACGGCAGCATCGCCGGCGTCATCGTGGCCGAAGGCCAAGACACCATCGGCGTCGATCTGCGCGCCGTGACGGGCGACGTGGCGATTGGGGCCAACGTGATCGGGCGCGGCGAAGGCGCCAGCGCCGTGATTCTGGCCGGCGATGTCGGCGGGACCGCCACGTTTGCCGGTGAAACCACGGCCACCGCCTTCCGCGAAACCCAGCGCCGGGTGTCCGCCGATCAGCGCGCGCTCCTCGACGCAGATGATCTGTTGTCGTCCGGGCCCGCCGCCGTTATCGGCGCCAGCATTGCGCAAGGTGCGGTCATCACTGGCAGCGGCCGCATCCTGACCTACGGCGACGCGGTCGCCCTCTTGATCTCCGCCGGGTGGGACCCCGCCCGCGCCAGCGATGTCATTCTGGGCCGCGTGGTCGAGGCTGAAACCGCCTCTGACGGCTCCACATCAGATGTCACCCGCGACTATGCCGTGATCAACCGCGGCGCCGTGCAGGCGTTTGGCATCAATGACGGGTTCGACGCGACAGCGATCGTGATCGGCGGCGACGCGGGCCAGCGCACCGTGTTGGACGGCGGCTTGTCGAACGAAGGCCGCATTGACGCCACCTCCGCCTTTGGTACGGCGACCGGCCTGCGCATTGCCGACGGCGGCGATGTGGCCGAATTTAACAACTCCGGGGCTCTGGCTGTTGCGGCCTTGTCGGACGGCGACGACGTGGCGCGCGCCGTCGTCATTGAGGCGGGCGGCCTGTTGGCGACGCTGATCAATGACGGCACGCTTGAAGCCATCATCACCGATGACGACGGCGACGCGATCGCCATTCAAGACAGCTCTGGCACCCTCACCCTGATCGAGAACGCCGGCCTGATCTCCGCGCGTTCGCAGATCAACACGCTGGGCGCCACGTCGAGCGGCGAACGCATCGCGATTGATCTGTCAGCCTCCAGCGTCAACGCCGTGGTGCGTCAGCTGCGCCGCGACGCCGACGACGGCGCGCCGGCGATTGTTGGTGACGTGCGCCTGGGATCAGGCGACGACTCGCTTGAACTGGCGGCGGGATCCTTGACCGGCGACGTCGCCTTCGGCGCTGGCGCGGACACCTTCACGATCTCCGGCGGCTCAACTTTTGAA
>CAYGQB010000058.1:0-14251 GCA_964351895.1 uncultured Caulobacterales bacterium | reverse complement strand
AACGCCAGCCCCCTCGCCGTCACTTCGGCGCGTTTTGGCGCTGAATCGCAGACCACCTTGCGCGTGGCGACAGATGGCGCCGGCGGCCTGACCGCCGCCTCGATCAACGCCTCTGACACCATCGAAATCGTCGACGGGGCGACCTTTACGCCGCTGTTCTCTGACACCCGCACCGAGACCTTCGAATTGGTGCTGTTGTCGGCGGCCAACGGCGTCACCCAGACCGGCGCCGGCGCCATTGCCAATGCTCTGGGCGGTGACCAGCCATTTCTCTATGAGACCGATCTGGCTCTGGTGAGCACGGCGACCGGCGATCAGGTGGTGCTCAGCGCCCGGCGGCGCTCGGCCTCCGAACTGGGCCTCAACGACAATCAGGCCGCCGCATTTGACCCCGTCTTGGCCGCCATCGGCACAGATGAGGACCTGTCCCTGGCCATTGGCGCCATCACCAGCCAGAGCGCCTTCTTTGAGGCCTACAACCAAGTTCTGCCCGACTTCTCAGGGGCGCAGCTTCAGTTTGCCCGCGCCAACCTGGATGGCGGCATCGGCGCGGTGGCCAACCGACTGGACGTGGTGCGGGCCGGGCGCGAAGCCTCCGCCGGGGTCTGGATTCAGGAGTTCGCCACCTACGCCGACCGGGAAGGCACCGCCCAAGTGCCCGGCTATCGCGGCCGCGGCTTTGGCGTTGCCATCGGCGCCGACCGGCCACTTGGTCCGTTCTACGCGGTTGGTCTGAACCTGGTCGGCGCGGCCAGCCAGTACCAGGACCACACCACGTTTGACGAGCCGCTGAGCGCGATTACCGCGCACGTCGGCGGCTACGCGGCGGCCCAAGCGGGCCCGGTTCTATTGGATTTCTACGGTGGACTTGGCGCCGATCTGTTTGATTCTGAACGCAATGTGCGCATCGGAACCTTAGAGCGCACAACCACCGCCGACTGGAACGCCTATCACGTGGCCGGCTCTGCGCGCGCGGCTGTGGAGCGCAACTTCGCCTGGTTCTACGTGCGCCCGGAACTGGCGCTCGACTTCTTGAGCTTGCGCGAAGAAGGCTATCGCGAATCCGGCGCCGGCGCTCTCGATCTGGATGTCGATGAGCGCACGACCGACATGCTGACCTCGACCGCCAGCCTGACATTGGGTGGCAAGTTCGGCCGCGACGCGCGCACCTGGTGGTCGCCGCGTCTGCGTCTTGGGTATCGCAGCGGATTGAGCGGCGAAGTGCCGGTGACAACCGCCAGCTTCCTCAATGAAACCGACGTCTTTACGCTGCGCGCTGAAGAGCTGCCGGATTCTGGCGGCCTGATCGGCTTCTCGTTCGCGGCCGGCGGGGAATATTCCTCGTTCGCGCTCGACTATGACGCCGACATTCGCGACGGCTTTGAGCAGCACATCGCACGGGTCGCGTTCCGCTTCCTGTTCTAGCGTCGCGCTTGAGCGCTCTGGCGCCGGGTGCGCGTCGGGTGCGCAACAGGCGCTGGTACGCCCACGTGTGCGCACCTGGGCGGGCGTGCAGTCATGCACTCGTACAGTCATGCAGTCGCACAGTCGGGCGCGCCGCATCACGCGCTGACCGCCGGCGCAAAGCAGTGTAAAGCGCGCCCTCAGGTCTGGACGTTTGGCGCGACGCGCCTGATCATTCCGTCTGAGCAAAAAGACCCGCGCAGAATGTGAGGGTTCGGCCGCTCCACAAGACACAACCCGTGCGCGCAGAATGGGCGTTTACACTTTTGTCGCGAATGTATCAGACACTCATTGTCCGCATTCAGCGGGCCTTCAGGTCTCCGACCCCGTGCTCACCTTCTGGAGGCGGGAGCCGACGCACCGCGCGTTGGCTCCCGGCTTTTTTGGCTGGCGCGCTCGTGGCCGTCAGCCTCGGCGCATGCGCCACAACCCCCCCTGGCAACCCTGACAATGCGTGCGCCATCTTCTCTGACAAGCGCGGCTGGTGGGACGCGGTGCGCGACGCGGAACGCCGCTGGGGGATCAAGCCGCACGTGACCTTGGCGATCATCCGTCAGGAATCGAGCTTTGATTCAGATGCGCGCCCACCGCGTGGTCGGTTCCTGTTCGTGTTCCCGGGGGCGCGGCCGTCTTCTGCATACGGCTACGCGCAGGCGCTGGATTCCACGTGGGAGGAGTACAAGTCTGAAACCGGACGCCGGTTCGTGTCGCGCGACAGTTTTGACGACGCCGCCGACTTCATCGGCTGGTACGCCAAAACCGCCAATGCGCGCGCCAATGTGCCGATCAATGACCCCCGCGCGCTTTACCTCGCCTATCACGAAGGTCCAGGCGGCTATCAGCGCGGCACATATCGCTCAAAAGGCTGGCTGATGGACGTGGCCGCCAAGGTGGACCGCAATGCGGCCACGTATGAGCGCCAGCTTCGCACCTGCCGGCGCTCGCTCGAACGCCGCTTCTTGTTCTTCTAACGCCAAGCGCCGCATTTCGCTGTTTTGGCGACTCGGCAAAGAGTGGTTTCATGGGTATGGCAGCACGCAAATCTGAAGCCGAAACCGCTGATCACGGCTACACCGCCAAGGACATCGAAGTCCTTGAGGGCCTGGAGCCGGTGCGTCGGCGCCCGGGCATGTATGTCGGCGGCACCGATGAGCGCGCCGCGCACCATCTATTCGCTGAAGTCCTAGACAATGCGATGGACGAGGCCGTGGCGGGCTACGCCGACCGCATCGAGGTTGCGATGGATGCGCACGGCTATGTCACGGTCATTGATAATGGACGCGGCATTCCGGTTGATCCCCACCCGAAGTTTCCCAAGAAGTCGGCGCTGGAAGTCATTCTGACCACACTTCACTCTGGCGGGAAATTCTCATCCAAGGCCTATCAGACCTCCGGCGGCCTGCACGGGGTGGGGATCTCGGTCGTCAACGCCCTGTCGGAATCGCTGGAGGTGGAAGTGGCGCGCGATCGCCAGCTGCACCGCCAAGAATTCGCCCGCGGGCAAGCGCTGGGGCCGCTGGTGCACATTGGCGCTGCGCCCAATCGACGCGGCACCCAGGTGCGCTTCAAGCCCGATGCTGAGATCTTTGGCCAGCGCTGTGAGCTTAAGCCCGCGCGCCTGTTCGCCATGGCCCGCTCCAAGGCCTATTTGCGCCGCGGCGTGTCGATCCGCTGGTCGTGCGCGCCTGAACTGGTCGAGGGCTCTGAGACGCCGTCTGAAATGGTGTTCTGTTTCCCCGGCGGTCTGGCGGACTACTTGGCTGAGACCATGGACGGCAAGTCCACCATCACCGCCGAAGCCTTTGCCGACCGGGTTGAGCGCGAAGAGGGGCACGGCGGGGTCGAATGGGCGGTGCAGTGGACCGGCGCCGGGTTTGGCGATGCAGACGGCTTTGTGCGCTCCTATTGCAACACCATCCCGACGCCTGAAGGCGGCACCCATGAAAGCGGCCTGCGGGCGGCCTTGATGAAAGGCCTGCGCGCCTACGCTGAGCTCAAGCATGAAAAGCGCGCCAGCGTCATCACGGGCGAAGACGTCTTGTCCACCGCCGGCGCCATGGTCTCGGTCTTTATTCGCGAGCCGGAGTTTCAGGGGCAAACCAAGGAGCGCTTGTCGTCGGCTGAGGCCGCGCGCCTGCTGGAAACGGCCGTGCGTGATCGCTTTGATCATTGGCTGGCCGCCGCCCCCAAGGAGGCCGATAAGCTTCTAGCCTGGGTGATCGAACGCGCCGAAGAGCGGCTGCGCCGGCGCAAGGAACGCGACGTGGCGCGCAAGAGCGCCACCCGCAAGCTGCGCCTTCCCGGCAAGCTGGCCGACTGTTCCAAGAACACGCCTGAGGGCACTGAGTTGTTCATCGTTGAGGGCGATTCGGCCGGCGGCTCGGCCAAGCAGGCGCGCAACCGCCAAACCCAGGCGGTGCTGCCGCTGCGCGGTAAAATCCTCAACGTCGCCAGCGCCGGTCCTGACAAGATTCAGAAGAACCAAGAGATCAATGATCTGGCCTTGGCGCTGGGATGCCAGCTGGGCCAGCGCTTTACGGTGGATGATCTGCGCTATGAGCGCGTGGTCATCATGACCGACGCCGATGTCGACGGGGCCCACATTGCCGCCCTCCTGATCACCTTCTTTTTGCGCGCCACGCCTGGCCTTGTGGAGTCAGGACGCCTGTTCATGGCCATGCCGCCGCTCTATCGCCTGTCCCGCGGGGCCAAGAGCGTCTATGCGATGGACGACGCGGCGCGCGAAGCCCTGATGGAGACTGAGTTTTCCGGCGCCGGCAAGGTCGATGTCAGCCGCTTTAAGGGTCTGGGCGAGATGATGCCGCGCCAGCTCAAGGAAACCACCATGGACCCGGCCAGCCGCACCTTGGCGCGGGTGGTGCGGCCCACCGGTCTGGACGCAGATGATGAGAGCATCGACGCCCTGGTTGAGGCGCTGATGGGAAAGCGCGCCGAGCTGCGCTTTCAGTTCATCCAAGAGAACGCCCACTTCGTGGAGGACGTCGACGTTTAGTCGACGCGCGTCTAGACGAAGGCCGGCCCGCCTGTTTAGGTCTCCCCCCTGTTTCGCTCACTGCAAGAGCCAACAAGGGGGGACACGTCGCGATGCGACCCACTCAACTAGGATTGCTGGCGGCCAGCGCACTTTTGGCCGCAGCCTGCACCCCGGGCGGACAGGACGAAGGTTCTAAGGACCCCATTGAGCCGCTCGCCTATAACGCCGATCCGTTTCCCTCCACTTACGCCCCGGCGCGTTCCTCCAACGTCCTCTTCACCAACGCCTCGATCTATGACGGTGTTGGCGGAGAGATGTCTGACGCGTCTGTTCTGATCCTCGACGGAAAGATCAGCGCCGTCGGCGCCGATGTCGCCGCGCCCGACGACCAGGGCGTAGAGATCGTCGATTTGGAAGGGCGCTGGCTGACGCCGGGCGTCATCGACATTCACTCCCATCTTGGCGTCTACCCGAGCCCCAGCGTCAGCGCCCATGGCGACGGCAATGAAATCTCCGGGCCGGTGACGGCGGAGGTGTGGGCCGAACACGGCGTCTGGCCGCAAGACCCGGGCTTTGCCACCGCCTTGGCGGCGGGGGTGACGACGCTCCACATCCTGCCAGGATCGGCCAACCTGTTCGGCGGGCGCGGCGTCACGCTGCGCAATCTGCCGGGCCGCACCGTTCAAAGCATGAAATTCCCAGAAGCGCCCTACACCTTGAAGATGGCCTGCGGCGAGAACCCCAAGCGGGTTTACGGCTATGGCAGCGGGGCTTTCCCCGGCGGCGCGCCCTATTCGCGCATGGGCAATGTGGCGGGCTATCGCGCCGCCTGGGCCAAGGCGGTGGAGTATAAGCGCAGCTGGGACCAGTACGCGGAAAAGTCAGAAGCCGGCGAGACGCTTGATCCGCCCACGCGCGATCTCGAGCTCGACACGCTGCGCGCTGTTCTCGACGGTGAAATCCTAGTGCAGATGCACTGCTATCGCGCCGACGAGATGGCTCAGATCATCGATATCGGCAAGGAATTTGGCTACAAGGTGTCCGCCTTCCATCACGCGGTTGAGGCCTACAAAATCCCTGACATTCTCGCTGAGGCCGACGCCTGTGCGGCCATGTGGGCCGACTGGTGGGGCTTCAAGATGGAGGCCTATGACGGGGTGCGCGCCAATATTCCGATGGTCCACGCCGCCGGCGCCTGCGCCATGATCCACTCAGACGACGACATTGGCATTCAGCGCCTCAATCAAGAAGTCGCCAAGGCGCTGGCCGACGGGCGCGCGGCCGGTCTCGACATCTCCAAGGGCGAAGCCTTTCGCTGGCTGACCTCCAACCCGGCCAAGGCGCTTGGCATCGACGATCAGACCGGATCCATCGAGGCCGGCAAGCGGGCCGACCTGGTGATCTGGGACGGTGATCCCTTCTCGACCTACACGCGCGCGCAGCTGGTGTATCTCGATGGCGCGCGCGTCTTTGATCGCGACGACCCCAGTCGCCAGCCACAAACCGACTTTATGATCGGCCAAGCCGCTGGGGAGGGCGCGCTATGATCAAGGTTTCCAAGCTCATCTTGGCCGCCGCTGCGCTCACCGCCTCCCTCAGCGCGGCCGCCCTTAGCGCGGGTCCCGCCGTGGCCGAGGTCACCGCCCTGGTCGGTGGCCGAGTGGTCACCAATGGCCCCGCCGGCGTCATCGAGGATGGAGCCGTTGTCTTTGAAGACGCGCAGCTGACCTATGTCGGGCCGGCCGCCAGCGCCACGTTCCCGGCCGGCGCCACCGTGGTGGACGCGCAGGGCTTGTGGGTTACGCCGGGCTTGTTTGCCCCCATCACGCGTCTTGGCTTGATCGAGGTATCAGCTGAGGACGACACCAATGACGCCGGCGCGTCCGCGTCGGAGTTCTCGGTCGCCCTAGACGCCGCCGACGGCTTTAATCCGGCCGCCTCAGCTATTGCGATCACGCGGATTGAAGGCGTCACCCGCGCCGCCGTCACGCCTGCGCCCAGCTCCAACTTGTTTGCCGGGCAAGGCGCCCTGATCAACCTGTCGGGCGCGCCCGATTCCCTCACCCGGCCACGCGCCTTTGCTCACGCCGCCTTTGGCGAGAGCGGAGCGGCCCTGTCGGGTGGCTCGCGCCTGGCCAGCTGGGCCTTTTTTCGCGCCGCCCTGAAAGACGCGCGCGGCTATCCCGCCCGGTTTATGGCGCACAAAGAGGGCGACGCCATCGACCGCTATGACGCCGAAGCCCTCGGGCCCTATGCGCGCGGCGCCGCGCCCATTCTGGTGGCGCTTGATCGGGCGTCTGATTTGCGCAACCTGGCCGCCTTTGCAGCCCAAGAGCCGGCCATGCGCTTTATCGTCGTGGGCGGCGCCGAGGCCCATCTGGCGGCCGACGAATTGGCGAACGCCAACATCCCCGTCATCCTCGATCCGGTGCGCAATCTGCCGTCGAGCTTTGCCGCCGTGGGCGCAAGCTTTGACACCGCTCAAATCCTAGAGGCGGCGGGCGTGACCTACGCCTTCTCGCCGATCACCACCAATGGCGGCAACAATCACAATGCGCGTCTCTTGGCCCAGGCGGCCGGTAACGCGGTGGCCTATGGTCTGTCGTGGGATGACGCCTTTGACGCCATCACCGGCGCGCCCGCCCGCATCTATGGCGTGGACGATGAGTTGGGATCGCTTGAGATCGGCAAGCGCGCCGATGTGGTCTTGTGGAACGGTGATCCGCTGGAGGTCATGAGCGCGCCGGTGGGCGTCTACATCGACGGCGCAGAAACCGACCTGACCAGCCGCCAGACCAAGCTGCGCGATCGCTACCTGGTTCTCACGCGCGAAACCGGACTGACCACCGCATATCCTCGGCCCTAGTTGGGCCCCGAGTTGGGCCCTCTTGGGGCCGTCCGCTGAAGCCGCCCGCCCGGGGTGACGCCTGTTGACATCACCAGGGGCGGGCGCCGCGCCGCGTTGACATCGCGTTGCGTGTTCCTATGCTGCAGCGCAGAACGCGCCTGGCGTGGCGCGCCGGGCGCCTACGTGCGTCCGCCCTCCGGTACGGACTGTCCATGCGCTTTGATGAACTGGGCCTGAGCCCAGAATTGCTAACGGCAATCGCCGACGCCGGGTATACCGAACCGACGCCGATCCAGGCCGCCGCCATTCCCGTCGCCCTCGCAGGCCGGGACGTCTTGGGCATCGCGCAAACCGGTACCGGCAAGACGGCCTCGTTTACCTTGCCGATGATCGACAAGCTGGCCAAGGGACGCGCCAAGGCGCGCATGCCTCGCTCTCTCATTTTGACGCCCACGCGGGAATTGGCCGCTCAGGTGGCGGAGAACTTTGAGAAGTACGGCAAGTATCACAAGCTGTCCTGGGCGCTGTTGATCGGCGGCGTGTCATTTGGCGACCAGGACCGGATTCTGACCGCCGGTGCAGACGTTCTGATCGCGACCCCCGGGCGCCTCCTGGATCACTTTGAGCGCGGCAAGCTGTTGTTGACCGGCGTGCAAGTCCTGGTGATCGACGAAGCCGACCGCATGCTCGACATGGGCTTCATCCCCGACATTGAGCGGATCGTGAAGCTGACGCCGTTTACCCGGCAGACCCTGTTCTTCTCGGCCACCATGCCGTCTGAGATTCAGCGCCTGGCCGACCAATTCCTCTCCAACCCTGAACGCATCGAGGTGGCGCGCCAATCGACCACCGCCGACACGGTGACCCAGTGGGCGGTCAAGGTGCCCGGGACCGATCCCAAATCGAAACGCGCCGCCCTGCGCGCCGCGATCAAGCACGCCAAGGTGCGCACCGCGATCATCTTTTGTAATCGCAAGCGCGACGTGGACATCGTCGCCCGGTCCCTCGCCCGCCACGAGCTGGGCGCCGCGCCGATCCATGGCGATCTGCCGCAAAGCGTGCGCACCGCGACGCTGGACCGCTTCAAAGACGGCGGCATCAACCTGCTGGTCGCCAGCGATGTGGCGGCGCGCGGCCTGGACATCACCGACGTTTCGCATGTCTTCAACTATGATGTCCCACGTCACCCTGAAGACTATGTGCACCGCATCGGCCGTACCGGCCGGGCTGGAAAGTCCGGCGAGGCCTATACGCTGGTGGCGCCCGACGAGGCCAAGTCGTTTCGCGCCGTGATCAATCTGATCGGCCGCGACATCGAATACGCCGACGTCGACTTGGAAACTGGCGGCAGCGACACGATTGTCGACGCGCCCAGCTCCCGCTCGCGCGGCCGGCGCGACGACAGCGAGGGGGAAGGACGCGGGCGACGCGGACGCGGCGGCGCAGGCCGCGCGCGGCGCGAGCAAGCCGACGGCTCGGACGCCGACGATGCACCCAAGGTCGATGCGCAAGCCGACGCCGCATCGCCAGGCTCTGACGACGCCAGCGCGCCCGTCGAGGCCTCGACCGAGACGAATGCGCCGAGCGCTGGCTCCGAAGCCGACGCGCCCGAAAAAACATCCGGCCGGTCAGGATCTCGCCGTCGCGGCGGTCGCTCCAAGTCAAGCAGCGACAAGACAGCGTCGCAAGCCGACGCCGCCGAGACGGGTAGAGACGAACCCGCCGCCGCCAGCGAGCCTCAAGGCGCTGCAGAGCGCTCCGACGATGACAAGGGCCGCGGGCGCGGCGGACGCTCTCGCGGCGGGCGTGGCTCCAATCGCGGTCAAGGCAGGGACGAGGGCGGTTCAGATCGAGTCGTTGGCCTTGGCGACCACACGCCGGCGTTTCTCTTGCGCGCCGCCCCGGTGCACGAGAAAGAGCCCAGCGACTAGCCGCCAAGCCAGACACCGCTCGAAAACCGCGGCGGCTTAACGTCTTTTTTTCCATTGCTGCATAAGGTGCCGCCACGATCAACGAGAACGGCGGGCGGAACGTGAGCGGACACTTCAAAGGACCTGAAGGGCCAGATACGGCGCGCGCGGCCCTGGCGTTCATGGACGAGCACAAGGTGCCGCCAACGCCGGAAAACTACTTCGTGTTCGCCTCTCACATCACCGGCGCCATCCCTGCGCTCAGCACCGCCATTGAAGAGCACCTAGCCGCCGACGAGGCCCTGTCGGACAGCGTTTGCGAGGCCCTGTTCCAGGCCCATTTCCCCTACATCACCAACTCCAACCGGGTGTTTGAAGCCGGCGGCGAGATGCAGGCGCACCTGGCCAACGCCGTCACCGCCCTGCGTGAAGCGGACGAAAACACGCGCGCCTATGGTCAGACCCTGACCGGGGCCGCCGGCCAGCTTCTTGAGATTGACGCATCCGACCCTGACGCCATGCGCGCCATGATGGACGATCTTGTGATGTCCACCGAGCGCATGCGCGAGCATTCAAATGCGCTGGAGAAGCGGCTGCAGGACACCACGAACGAAGTCAGCCGACTGCGCGACAACTTGGAAATGATTCGCGAAGAAGCGATGACGGACGCCCTAACCGGGGTCGCCAACCGCAAGCGCTTCGACGATGTCCTTGCCTCCAGCGTCGAAGCGGCGGCCAAGGCCAGCTCGCCGCTCAGCCTGATGATGATCGACATTGATCACTTCAAGCGCTTCAACGACACCTGGGGCCATCAGACCGGCGACCAGATCATCCGTTTCGTCGCCAATGTGCTCAAGCGCCTGTCCGACGAGGGCCACCTGGTGGCGCGCTATGGCGGCGAGGAGTTTTGCGTCCTGATGCCGGGCGCGGACGCGGAAGCGGCGCGCGAAGCAGCCGAACGCATTCGCACCTCGGTTGAGGCCAAGAAGCTCTTGCGCCGGTCAACCAACGAGAACCTTGGCAATGTCACGGTGTCGCTGGGCGTGGCGCAGTTTGCGCCCGGTGAGGAAACCTGGACATTCGTGGAGCGCGCGGACGAGAGCCTCTACGCCTCCAAGAAGGGCGGGCGCAATCAGGTCACGGTCTCTTCCATCGCGGACGCTGCCTAGCGCGACCTCGTGCGGCCGGTCAGGCGCTGGGCGGACGGGTGTCGCGCAGCGACGGACGTGCAGATATCTCGTCGATAAAGGTGCTCAGCCGCGGCCTGCCGTCTCGCCAGGCGATCTCCGGCCGGCGAAAATCCAGATAGCTGAGGGTGACGCCCACCAGGAGCGCGGGAAACGCGCGGCTGTCCTCAAAGAAGGCGCACTCGTTCTCCAACACATCACAGGCCCGCGTGATCGCCGCCCGCCAGTGGCCAATCCAGTGGGGGCTTTGCTCGCCCTCAGGACGGCGCATCTCCAAGACGGTGCGCACCGACGCCTCCAAGACGCCCTGATTGATCGCGCGCAGTCGGGCCGCATAGAGCCCCGCATCGCCGCTGCGCGGGATCAGGGCGGGTTCACCCAAGGTGTCCAGGAAATCCACGATAACCGGGGAATCGAACACCGGTCGCCCGTCCGGCAAAACCAGGGTCGGGATCTGTCCCAAGGGATTGGCGGCCAGCAAGGCGTCTGGCCGAGAGAACGGATCAACCGGCATCTCGGTGATGCGATCGACAAGCCCCTTCTCGCGCACCATCACGCGGGCGGCGCGGGCGAACGGCGACGTTTCGCTGATGTAGAGGGTCATGGGTTCGTAGGCTTGGGGCATGCTTTAACCCGCCGGATTGAGGTGTGTGAATTGGGCCGCGCGCCCGCAAGCGCACCGAAAGGCGCCTACTCGGCTTCGGCCGGTACGATGGTGACGCTTTCACCACAGCCGCAGGCGTCGGTTTCATTGGGGTTGCGAAACACGAACTTGGCGTGCAGCGGGGCAACCTCATAGTCGATCGTTGAGCCCAAGAGGAACAAGACCGCCTTGGCGTCGATCAGGATCGGCACGCCCTCATCTTCCACCAGCTCATCAAGTGGCTCGCGCGCATCAGCGTAAGACATGACATATTCCATGCCCGCGCAGCCGCCATTCTTCACGCCCACGCGCAAGAAGCCCGAGCCCTTCTCAGACATGATTTCTCGCACCCGGCCGGCGGCCTCAGGGGTCAGCGATACGATTTTGGGACGAGGACGACGCGCCACTTTGTAAGCCCTCCTAGAGCATGTTGAGTTGAAGGCGAGCCTCGTCGGACATGCGTGAAATGTCCCACGGAGGATCAAAAACCATATTGACGTTGGCGCCCGCCACGCCCGGCACGTTGCTCACCGCATCGCGCACCCAGCCCGGCATTTCGCCCGCCACCGGACACCCCGGCGCCGTCAAGGTCATGTCGACCGCCACCACCCGATCATCGGCAATGTCGACCTTATAGATGAGCCCCAGCTCATAGACGTCGACGGGGATCTCTGGGTCATAAACCGTCTTCAAGGCGGCGATGATCTGGTCGGTGAGCAGCGCCAGCTCTTCCTCGGTAAAGGGCGCGGCTGGCGCTGCGCTCTCTTGTGACGCGCGCGCCGCGTCGTTCGCCGACGGATCAGCGGTCTGCGTCAGATCAAGGACATCGCGGCCGGTCGTCTGTGTCATCGTGGTCATCCTAGCATCGCGCGCGCGCTGTCGAAGGCGGCGAGGAACGCGTCGACATCGTCTTTCGTGTTGTAGGCGCCAAAGCTGGCGCGGCAACTGGAGGTCACGCCCAGTCGGGTCATCAGCGGCTCAGCGCAGTGCTGACCGGCGCGCACCGCCACGCCAAACTGGTCCAGAATTTGGGCCACGTCATGGGCGTGCATGGTCGGGCTATGGAAGGTGACGATGGCGCTGCCGGCCTTGTCACGCCCCAAGCGGCGCACCCCGCCGCGGTCGGCGAGACCCTGCGCCAAGGTGTCAGCCAGCATCGCCTCGTGGGCGCCAATTGCCGCGCGATCCAGACCCGTCAACCAGTCGAGCGCCGCAGCCAGACCCGCCGCCTCGATGATCACCGGCGTGCCCGCTTCAAACTTGTGCGGCGGGGCGGCAAAGGTGATGGCGTCCTGGCTGACGCTCTCGATCATTTCGCCGCCGCCCTGATACGGGGCCATCCGCTCTAGGTGCTCCATCTTGGCGTAGAGGGCGCCAATACCGGTCGGCCCATAGAGCTTGTGGCCCGTACATACATAGTAGTCCACGTCCAGGTCCGCCACATTGAGCGCCGGCAGGTGCACCGCAGCCTGGCTGCCATCCAGGAGCACCTGCGCCCCGACCGCACGCGCAGCCGCGATCAGACGCGCCGTGTCGGTTTTCAGCCCGGTCACATTCGACATGTGAGTGACGGCGACGAGGCGCGTGCGCGGGCCCAGGAGCGTTTCCAGATGGTCAAGGTCCAGCGCGCCGCTCTCGTCAACGCGCGCCCACTTCACCACCGCTCCCGTGCGTTCGGCCAGGAAGCTCCAGGGCACAATGTTGGAATGGTGCTCCGCCTGTGAAATGACGATCTCGTCGCCGGCCTTGAAGGTGTGCGCCAGACCCGCCGCAACCAGGTTGATCGCTTCGGTGGAGCCGCGCGTGAACACGATCTCCTCGCGCGCGCCAGCGCCGAGAAACGCGGCAAGCTTGGTGCGTGCGCCCTCAAAGGTCTCGGTCGCCTCGTTGGCGAGCGTGTGCAAGCCGCGGTGCACGTTGGCGTAGCTGGTGCGCATCATGTCGGACATGGCGCTGATCACAACCTCGGGCTTCTGGGCTGAGGCCGCGCTGTCCAGATAGACCAGCGGAGCGCCGTTCACGCGGCGCGCAAACACGGGGAACGCCGCGCGCACCGCAGCCGGATCGAAGCCGGCCGTCGTGGTGCGTTGTGGAGCCATCACGCTCATAGGTGCGCCTCCATCCAGGCGTTCGCCCGCGCCAAGACAAGCTCTCGCAGCGCCTCGGGCAGCTCGACCCCACTGAACGCGCCGGCGACGAAGGCGCGCACCAGAACGGCGCGCGCCTGGGCCAGGTTGAGGCCGCGCTGGCGCAGGTAGAACAGAGCCATCGGGTCCATCGCGCCAATGGCGTTGCCGTGCGCGCACTGGACGTCGTCGGCGTAAATCTCAAGCTCAGGCTTAGCGTTCACCACGGCCCGCTCGCCCAAGACAAGGCCGGCGTGATCCATGGTCGCGTCCGTCTTTTGGGCCGCCCGCTCAACGTGAATCTTGCCCTGAAACACGCCGGTGCTGGTGTCGGCAGCGACGCTGCGAAACACTTCGCGCGTCACCCCGTGTAGCCCTTCGTGACGCACGTGGGTGGTGTGATCGGCGTGGCGCGCCCCGGCGGTCAGGGCGGCGCCAAGCAAGGTCACGGCGCCATTGCCAAGCTGGCGCACCTGCGTTTCCAGGCGCGCCCGGCGAGCGCCCATCGTCAAAGACGCGCCCACATAGGCCGCATCCTCGCCAACATGAACGGCGCGCGTGTGGGCAACGCCCTGCGCGTCATCGCCGTCATGCACCACCAGGTGCGCCAAAGTGGCCCCCGGCGCGATCTCGATCTCGGTCAGCGCCTCGGTGAGGGCGTCAGCCATGTTGAGGTGCTCAACCAGGACCGCCAACGCCCCCGCTTCAACCCTTATGCGAACACGCACTGGCGCGCCGTCGCCGGCGCCTTCTGGGGCCCCCGCCTCGGCAAGATATGCGCGCCAATGATGATGATCGAGCACCAAGGGCGCGGATGGGGCGCCGGATATGGCAATCAGCCCGGCCGCAGGCGCAGCCTGCCGAGCCGTATGCACATGAATGCGCTGGGCAAACGGACCCTCCGCCCACACATCGTCAAGCGCGCTCTCGGCAATCTCGACCCCGGCGCACGGGCGCCCCGGCTCAGGCGACACGCGCACCGCCCCATCCAGGCCGAGCGGCGCTGGAACGGCGTCGGCGCTTTGCGCCTCGAACGATTGGCCGGCGGCCTTGGCGGCGGCGACCGCACCGGCGGTAT
>CAYGQB010000057.1:9235-15571 GCA_964351895.1 uncultured Caulobacterales bacterium | reverse complement strand
ACGGCGTCGGCGAGCCTGATGCGGCGGGCGTGGGCGGCCCCGGCGTTGCGGCCCCCTTGGCTGACGGGGCCGTACTTTTGCCCGACGGGCGGGTGATGCTCTTGGATGGCCGCATCGTTGAGGCGGATGATCCAGAGGCGGCCGCCGGCGCCACCTCCACCAGCAGCGACGCGCTTGAGTTTGGGGTGCACTAGAGAGCGGCTTCTTGCATCCGCGCCTTCTGGGTCCCTTAAAGGGCGCCCTTAGGGGGCGGTGCGGGCGCGGCGCAATGCGTGACGCAAAACCGGTTCCCTCGGGCGATAAACGCTTCTAGGACTAGCTCGTCCTTGTCTTCGCTACGCACATCCAATGGAGCCCCCAATGCGCGCTGATCTGGAAGCTCTGATTGTCGACATAGAGCGCACGGTCGCCCTTTTGCGGAGGCGTCTTTGACTGGGATATCGCGGAAAAACGCCTCGATGAACTGAACGCGCGGGCCGAAGACCCTACGCTTTGGGACAATCCGGCCAACGCCCAGGCACTTATGCGCGAGCGCAATCGGCTCGACGCGGCGATGACGGCGGTGCGCGACATCGAAGCTGAAATGACCGACGCGCGCGACATCATCGCCTTGGCTGAAGATGACAATGACGTGGACCTCCTAGAGGAAGCGGCCGGCGCTTTGCGCGGCTTGGCCGCGCGCGCGTCAGACGCTGAGATCGCCGCGCTTCTGTCGGGCGAGGCGGACGCCAACAACGCTTTTGTTGAGATCCACGCCGGCGCCGGGGGCACCGAAAGCCAGGACTGGGCGGCCATGCTGGCGCGCATGTACATGCGTTGGGCGAACGCGCGGGGACTGAAGGTTGAGATCGTGGAAGAGCACGCCGGCGACGAGGCGGGGCTGAAATCAACCACGCTGCATGTGCGCGGTGAGGCGAGCTACGGCTGGCTGAAAACAGAGTCTGGCGTGCACCGGCTCGTGCGCATCTCTCCTTTTGACTCCAGCGCCCGCCGCCACACCAGCTTTGCCAGCGTCTGGGTCTATCCAGAGGTCGACAACACCATAGAGATCGAGATCGAGGAAAAGGACGTGCGGGTCGACACCTACCGCGCCAGCGGCGCCGGAGGTCAGCACATCAATAAGACCGATTCAGCGGTGCGTCTGACCCATGCGCCGACCGGAATCGTTGTCGCCTGCCAGAACGAGCGTTCACAGCACAAGAACCGCGCCCAGGCCTGGGACATGCTGCGCGCGCGACTCTATGAAGCAGAGCTGCAACGCCGCGAAGAGGCAGCCGACGCCGTCAACGCCTCCAAGACGGAGATCGGCTGGGGGCGCCAGATCCGGTCGTATGTTTTGCAGCCCTACCAGATGGTCAAGGACTTGCGCACCGGGGTGGAAACCTCCAACACGCAAGGCGTCTTGGACGGTGATCTGGACGCCTTCATGGCCGCAGCCCTGGCGGCGCGCGTCAGCGGCGAGACGACCGAAGTGGAAGACATCGAGTAGCGCCATGTCAATGTCAGGCGTGGAAGGGCCAGCACGCACGGGCCCCAACACGCAGGGGGGCCCCACACGCACGGGTCAATGACCGGCGTGGTGCGGGGCCTCCTTGCGTCTCGCGATCGCTGCGCCATTGCGCACGTCGCCTCACCCGGGGTGCATCTTGCCCCCGCGCCGTCCTCTCAACTGCAAGAGGGGAAAGTCGCCATCAGGATGAAATGCAGAACGGGCGGCCCCCTCTCAGGAGCCGCCCGCTTGGAATGACACGACAGCCGGCGGGGCATGACACGCATGCTGGACGGCCGCCGATTGGGGCTTGAAACTTAGGAGCTTGGACGCGAGCCAATGGTGCTCAGTCCGCCGCCTTCGCCTGGTTTGTCTCCAGCCGGCTTGGCTGACGCGACCGCCATCGAAGACCCGCTGTCGCGCCCGGAGGCCGACGGGGCGTTCAGCGGGTCGCTGGCGTGGACGCAGCGCCCTTCAAAGTGCGCGCCCGCCTCAACCGAAAGCGAAGAGTGCGTGATGTCGCCCTCAATGCGCGCAGTTGCGGTCAGCTTGACGGTGTTGCCGCGCACGCTGCCGATGACACGGCCGCGGATCTCGACTTCCTGCGCCACCACGTCGCCCTTCACCGAAGCCTTGTCGCCAACGGTGATCTTCAGGCCGCGAATGTCGCCGTTGATTTCGCCTTCGACGACAACTTCGCCTTCAGACTTCAGCTCGCCGGAGACGACAAGATCGCCGCTCAGAATGGACGGCGGATTTCCGGATCGGGTCATCGCTCTCTTGCTCTGTGTCAGCGGCGTTTCTGGCGCAGGCTGCGCGGGACGCGGGGGAGTGGGGTCTTTACCCTTGTTGAACATATCGACCGGCCTTCAAGAACTTATCGGGGTCGTAAACCTTCCCCTTGAACCAAACTTCGTAATGGACATGCGTGCCGGTGCTCCGGCCCGTCGAACCCATTCCGCCGATTTTCTGACCGAAGGCCACTTCGTCTCCGCGCTTTACGGAATGCTGATGCAAGTGGGCGTACCGCGTTTTAAAGCCGTGGCCGTGGTCGATTTCAACCACCTTGCCATAACCACCTTTCCAACCTGCAAACGTCACCTTGCCCGGCGCCGCGGCGGTGATGGGCGCCATGCGATAGGAGGAAAAGTCCAGGCCGTGATGGAATGCGGGGCGACCATTGAACGGGTCGGTGCGCTTTCCAAAGCCAGAGGCGCGGCGATATTCGGTGGCGTTCGTCGGCATGCCGAGCGGCGCCGCGTCGATGGCGCGCTCAAGCTTCTCAGCTTCCACCACACGTGCGGCCACTCGGGCCACGCGCTTGGCAAAGCCGTCTTCCAGGTCGAGCGCGGCGCCAAAGGCGTCTTCTTCGGACAGCCCAACATAGGGACCGCCGCGGGCGCGCTCGCCTTCTTCGATAACCTTCTGCGGGCTCAGTCCAGTCAGTCGGAGAACGGCGCGCAGGTCTTCCACCCGGTCTTGGGCAGCAGTCTCGGCTTGGGTGAGCATCGATTCTTGCTCGTCCACCATGCTGGCGAACTGCACAAAGCGGGGATCGGTTTCGACGCGCGCTTCTCGGGCAAGGCGCGAGGTCCGCGGTGTGGGGTCTTCCACCGCCGCGTTCATCAGAACGGCTTCGCCGGCCGGGGCGTCAGCTTCGCCGAGGGCGTGGTCGAGGAGCCCTTTCAGCGTCTCATGGCGAGACAGGATCTCGCGCTTTTCTTCTTCAAAGTCGGTTGTCCGCGTTTGCAGCAGGGCCAGCGCCGAGGCTTCTCGGGCGCGCGCTTCGGCAAGCCAGCGTTCGTACTTGGCCTTGACCCGCGCTGCTTCCGCGCTGCGCGCAGACATGACGTGGCCGCCTAGAAAAACGCTCGCTGAGGCGTAAGCCGTCCATCCCATGATGACTGCCGAAGCGGTGGCAGCAACCAGCTGCGAGCGCGTCGACAGCGACACGTAATGAACTTGTCCTTCGGCGCGATGATAAATCTGCCGTTCTGGAAATACGCGTTTCACGAACGCGCTTGCCCCCGACGCAATGCGCGTGATCATGGTGTCTCCGCTCGTAATTTTCACAGACCTAAGCTCGCAAACTAGACCCGATCAGCCGGGTCTTTTCAACATCTAATTCTGCACGCGCCTCGCCTGGTGAGACATGTTCCTCCGCCCTAGGACCTATTTTGCAGGTCTTGGTAAAGGCCTGGATGCAGTCCGGCTTGTGATCTGGCCGCGTCATTAAACGGCGGCTTGACCACCCCAGAAGCGTGTTGGCGCAACAGCTCTCGAAATGTTGGCTCCTCTTGCAGGCCGCGGCGGGCGCACACGAACTTGAACCAGCGCGCCCCGGCGGCGACGTGTTCGATCTCATCTGCATAAATCACGCCGAGGAGATCAGCGCTGCGCGTGTCTCCCGCCTCATGCAGGCGCTGGCGCATGGCCGGCGTCACATCAAGGCCGCGCGCTTCCAGCGCCATGGGCGCCACGGCCAGGCGCGCCAGAAAGTCGTGGCGCGTGGTCACGGCCGCCTCCCAAAGCCCGTCGTGGGCGTCGAGCGCTCCATAGTCGCAGCCCAGCTCAATCAGCCGATCAGCTAGGAGGCCAAAGTGGCGCGCCTCATCGTCACCCACTGAGAACCAGTCGTCGACCAGGCGGCGGCGATCGTTGGGCGCGGCGGCCCGCATGTCTGGGGCGTTGAGAAAGCGCGCGACCAGATCAAAAGCCAAATCAATCGCATTGAGTTCGATGTGCGCGATGGCGTGCAGGAGCGCGGCGCGCCCGGCGGGCGTTCCCAGACGTCGACGCGCGACCTGACCCGGGGCCACCAGGCGCGGCGCCTGCGGGCGCGCGGGCCTGTCGGGCGGCGCAGGCGCGTTGCTTGCCGGACCCGCCGGGCGTTCACAGCTGTCGTCGAACGCCCCGTCCCGCCAGGCGCGCGCCAGGTCGCGGGCCGCGCGCGCCTTGTCACGCGCCGCGCTGGTGTTGAGCACGGCGCACGCGGCCGCGCGGATGGCCTCTACATCAAAATCGTCTGTGTCTTGGTTCAAGATGCGCGCACCTGCTTGCGCACCTCGTCGAGCACGACCTGGGCGTGGTCCTTGGCGCGCACCTTGCGCCACACGGCCTCCAAGACGCCGGTCGGACCAATCAAGAATGTCGAGCGTTCAATGCCCATGCTGGTGCGTCCGTACATCGTTTTCTCAACCCAGGCGCCGTAGCGTTCAATGATCTCATGGTCCGGGTCAGACCCCAGCGCCACTGAAAGGCCGTGCTTGGACCGAAATTTAGCGTGCTTTGACAGCGTATCTCTGGACACGCCCAAGATGGACACGCCTTCGGCCTCAAACTCAGACGCCAGCCGGGTGAAATCGGTCGCTTGCGTCGTGCAGCCGGGCGTGTCGTCCTTTGGGTAGAAGTAGAGGACGAGTCGGCGTCCTGCATAATCAGACAGGGTTGCCTGGTCTTGTGGCGATTGGGCCGCGTCAATGACGCCATCGACCGCAAGCGTGAAGTCTGGGGCCCGATCGCCCGCCTGAAGTGGAGCAGTCATACTGAAGGTCTCGCCGCTGCATTTTTGCCAGTGCTGCACCGTTTGGCCGGTTGCGCGGCGTCTCGCAAGCGTGAGGCGAGGTGAGCCGGCCGTGCGTGCGCGCAGATGCGGCCAGAGAGAGGACTGGCGCGAGGACTGGCGTGAGGGCGGGCGCGCATGACCCGCCGCGTCGCGAAAATCATTGTCTTTCACCTCATCGAGGCGCTGGCCTTGGTGCTGGCGCTGGTGGCGGTCGGCTGCGGTGTCGCCCTGTGGCGGCTGTCGACCGGACCGGTTGATCTCGCCGCCGTCACAGATGACCTTGAAACCGCACTCGCAACCGCCTTTCGCGCCGACTTGGTGTCGATTGGGGCGGCGCGGGCGGAGTGGTCGGATCGCTCTCGCTCGTTGGTGATTGTGCTGGACGACGTCGCCGTGGCCCGCGCCGACGGGGGACTGGTGGCCCAGGCGCCGCTGGTTGAAGCCAGTCTAAACCCGCTCGCGCTTCTGGCCGGGCGCCTCACCTTTTCCCGCCTGGCGCTGGAAGGCGGCGTGGCGCATCTGATGCGCGACGCGGCGGGAACGGTGTCGTTTGGCGTCGGGGCGGAACCTGAGGTCGGCGATGTTGTGCGACCGGCCGCGCCCCAGCCGGCAACGACTGAAACCGCCACGGCTCCAGTGCCCGAACAAGAGCGCGCCGATCCTGACACATCCGCGTCGGCAGTGGGCGCAGAGGCTGGCCAGAGCCCGCCCGCCCTCAACCACCAGAGCGCAGGCCTGGCCACCCTCATCGCCGTCCTGGAACAGCCCTCTCAGCGCTTTGGCGAGTTGGGCGCGGTGCGTCTGCGCCACGCCCGGCTGATGGTGCGCGACGAGGTCATCGGGGTCAGCGCGGAAGTCGACATCGAAACGCTCGACATCTTGCGAGACGAGGACGAAGTCACCTTGTCGGGCGATGGAGTGGTGATTGCGCAAGGGGCGCGGGCGCCGGTCGGCTTGCGTGCGCGGCTCAACACGGCGGCCGGAGCGGGCGTCGTCGACGCTGAGGTGCGCGATTTGCGCCTCCACAAGTTGGCCGTGCCCGACGGCGCGCTGGCGGGCCTTGCCGATGTCGACGCGCCGGCGCGCCTGGCCCTGTCAGCGGCGATCGCGCGCGGCCAAGGCGTGCGGTCACTGGAGGTGCAGCTTGATGTTGAGCCGGGCCAGGTGCGCGGATCTGACGGCGGGTTTGCCCTCGACGGGGCGCGCGTGCGCGCCCGCGTGTCGCCGGACGCCCGTCAAATTGAACTCACCGAGGTGTCGCTGGCCTCCGAGGCGGCCTCGT
>CAYGQB010000057.1:0-9225 GCA_964351895.1 uncultured Caulobacterales bacterium | reverse complement strand
GAGCGGGCGCCCTCGATCTGGACGCCTTTGCTGCGGGCGGCGCGACACCAGCGGCGTTTTCGCTGGATCTGCGTGATCTGCAGTTCACCATCGAGCCGTTTTTTGCCGGGCCCGCGGCCGTCGAGCGCCTGTCCGCGCGTGGTTCTCTTGTGGCTGGCGCGCGGCGGATTGATGTGGACGAGCTGCGCGTGGGTCTCGGAGCGGCCGGTCTGGAGGCGCGCGGCGCGGCTGCGCTGCGCACTCTAGATGACGGCCGCATCCTGCCAGATGTGCGCGTTGAGGGAACGTTTGACGGCGACGTTGCCGTGTCGCGCATTCTTAGCCTTTGGCCGCAGCAGTTCGCGCTTGGCGCGCGTGACTTTGTCGAGCGCGCGGTTGAAGCCGGGCGCGTTACGGGCGGGGCGCTCGACATTGATCTGACCGCCGAGCAGCTGCGTGATCAAGATCTCGACGCAGGCGGACTGGACGTGTCCTTTAGCTTTGATGATGCGACGGTGCGGTTTGTCTCCACCCTCTCAGCAGTTGAAGGCGCCAAAGGCGTCGGGCGTTTGAAAGACAACAGCTTTGCCATCGAAATGAGTTCGGCCACCTTGCGCGGCATGCCGCTGACCGATGGCTTCGTGGACATTCCGCGCCTCGCGCCAAAGGGTGCGCTGGCCCGGTTTGGCGCCACAACGCGCGCCGACGCCCAGACGGTCCTGGAGTTCATCGACGAGCCGCCGCTCAACTTGGCGTCGCCCTACGGCGTGGTGCCCAGCGCGTTTAAGGGCTTGGGCGACATTACAGTGGTGATCGAGCGCCCGATGCGCACCATCGTGCCGGTGAGCGAGATGGGGTTCGACATCAAGGGCGTGTTCACCGACGTTGTGGCCCCCACCGCGCATCGGTCGCTGCAAATGACGGCCGACAGCGTTGTGCTGGAGGCCGACGAGACCCGCCTCACGGCGCAGAGCGAAGGCGCAAAGCTGGGACCCACCCCGGCGCAGGTCACCTGGATTGAAGATTTTGGCGGCGAGGGGCCGTCCAGTCAGGTCAAGATCGGCATTGACGTGGACTCCGCCTTCTTCGACGCGCTGGGGCTGCCGTCGCGCGCCTTCTTTGACGGGCGCGCCCAGGTGCAGCTGGAAACCCGCGGTCGCGGCATGCAGATCGCTGAGGCGCGCGTTGTGGCTGACGTTCAAGGCGCAGATCTGGTCTTGCCGGGCACCAGCTGGCGCAAAGACGCAGGCATTCCAGGGTCGGCGGCCTTCTCAGTGATGCAGCGCGACGATGGCGGCTATGTCCTGTCTGATCTTTCCGCGCAAACCCAGGACCTTTCGCTCACCGGTTCAGCGCAGGTCGGCCCGCACGGGGGCCTGGAAAGTGTCCACCTCGAGCGCATGCAGATCGGACGCATCGCGGACGTGTCAGCCAAGCTGGTGCGCACGCCAGACGACGGGCTGGAGATCGATGTCGTGGGCGCCCGCTTGGATGCGCGCGGCGCGGTGGCGCAACTTGCAAGCGGAGGAGGGGGCGGAGACCTTGGCGCGCCGATGCGGGTGCGCGCCCAGTTCGATGAGGCCGTGGTTGACGCTGATGTTCTCTTGCGCGACGTGCGCCTCGACCTTGACCACACGGGCGCGCGGGTCGCAGCCATGTCGTTTTCCGGCCTTGGTCCGAACGGCGAAGTCACCGCGCGCATCGCGCCAGACCTTGAAGCTGCTGACGGGTCGCGACGCGTCACTGCGGCAGCGCCAGACGCTGGGCTGGCCTTGCGCGTTCTGTTTGGGATGAACCAGGTCACAGGCGGCCAGCTCTCTGTGACCGGCCGCTTGCCCGCGCTCGACGCGCCGCGCGACTCAGCCGGCGAGGTGACGCTGGTGGTGAACGATTTCATCGTCGGTCAGGCGCCGGTCTTCGCTCAAATTTTGAGCCTGGGCTCGCTGCGCGGTCTGGCCGACACCTTGGCGGGCGGGGGCATCCAGTTCGCTACCCTTGAAGCGCCGGTGAGCTTCGTCGCTGGGCGCTACACCCTGGGCGAGGCGCGTGTCTCGGGGCCAGCTCTGGGCGTGACGGTGAGCGGCGAGATCGATCTGGCGAGCCGCGCCCTGGCGCTTGAGGGCGTTCTGGTGCCCGCCTACACCTTCAACGCCATGCTGGGCGAATTGCCGGTCGTCGGCGATCTCCTGATTTCGCGTAAAGGCGAGGGCGTGTTTGGCCTAACCTATTCGGTCACTGGGCCGATGGCTCAGACCCGCGTTTTCGTGAACCCCCTGTCGGCCCTCGCGCCGGGCGTATTGCGGCGCGTGTTTGAGGGCGTCAACACCGAGCCGGCGTCTCCAGCGGCGACGACCAGCCCGGCGCAAGATGCACCCGGGCCTGCACCGGCCCCGCCCGAGGGCGGCTGAGCGGGAACGCGCGCCGCTCTACAAGGGCCTGATCTAATCTGGGGCCCTCTCTATTCTGGGCGCGCCAGGGCGTGCTTTTTCTTGCCCACCGACAACTTGGCGGCCCCGTCATTGATCAGGTCACCCGTCGTGACCAGGCCGCTTGCGTCTTCAATTTTGGCGTCGTTGAGGCGCACGGCGCCCTCCGCCAGCTTGCGGCGAAACTCGCCCTTTGAAGCGGCAAGGCCCGCCTCCACCACCAGGTCCGCAATCGGCACCCCGGCGTCAAATGCGCTCGCCGGGCGCGTCACGCTCGGCAAATCAGCGCCGACCCCGCCTGAAAACGTGGCGCGCGCCGTGGCTTCAGCCGCCGCCGCCGCCGAGGCGCCGTGCACAAGGGTGGTGATTTCATTGGCCAGCCGCACCTTGGCGTCATTGATCTCAGCCCCGACGTCGACCGTTAAGGCGTCGATCTCCTCTAGCGCGACATCGGTGAAGAGGCGGAGGAATTTGCCCACATCGGCGTCTTCGGCGTTGCGCCAGTACTGCCAGAAGTCATACGGCGACAGCATGCCGCCATCGAGCCAGACCGCCCCGTCGGCGGTCTTGCCCATCTTGGCGCCCGACGCAGTGGTCAAAAGCGGTGTCGTGACGCCCCAGGCCACGCCCTCTTCGATCCGTCGCACCAAGTCGGCGCCGTTGACAATGTTGCCCCACTGATCAGAGCCGCCCATTTGCAAGTTGCAGCCATAGCGCCGATGCAGTTCCAAAAAGTCATACGCCTGCAACAGCATGTAGTTGAATTCTAGGAACGTCAGCGGCTGTTCGCGCTCCAGCCGGCGCTTAACGCTTTCCAGCTGGATCATCTTATTGATCGTGAAGTGGCGCCCATAATCACGCAGGAAGTGGATGTAGTTGAGCGTGTCCAGCCAGTCGGCGTTGTCGACCATGATGGCGTCTGTGGGGCCGTCGCCGAAGGTCAAGAAGCGATCAAAGACGCGCCGAATGCCGACCTTGTTGGCTTCGATGGCGGCGGAATCCAGAAGCCGGCGCGATTCGTCCTTGCCAGAGGGGTCGCCAACCTTGGTGGTGCCGCCGCCCAAAAGCACAATCGGCTTGCCGCCGGCCTGTTGCAGCCGGCGCAACAGCATGATCTGCACCATTGATCCGGCGTGCAGCGACGGCGCCGTGCAATCGAATCCGATATAGCCAACCAGCGGCGCACCCGACACGGCCGCGTCGTCGAGGGCCTCAAAGTCCGTTGCCTGATAGAGATAGCCGCGCGACACCAAGACCTGCATCAGACGCGAGCGCGCCTGCGGGGGTGCCGGGCTGGTTGGGGCGTCGGACATGAGGGCGGGTCCTTTGACGAGTCGGGGTCGATCGGGGCGTGGTCGATCAGGCGGTGGTGACTGCGGGCGCCAGATCAGAAGGGCTCGGCTTGTAACAGCGCCGCGCCGGGGGCGAAAGCCTCGTGCAAGACGCCAGGGAGAGTTGAGCTGGGGAGAGTTGAGATGAACAAGACCTGGCGCGCCTTGGGGCTGATGACGGGAACGTCGATGGACGGCGTGGATGCGGCCGTCATCGAAACCGACGGTCTCACCGTGACCCGAATCGGCGCGCACGCCGAAGGCTTCACCGATGAAGACCGCGCCGTGCTCTTGAACGCCGTGGAGGCGGCGCGGGCCTGGGCCTTTGACGGGCCTGAGCCCAATGTGTTTGCGCGCGCCGAAGCGCTCATTACGCGCGCCTGCGCCGATGCTGCGACTGATCTGATGGCCCAAGTCGGGCGCGTCGACGTGATCGGCTTTCACGGCCAGACCGTGCTTCATCACGCGCCCGCTCCCGGTTGCCGCGGCCAGACCCGGCAACTGGCCGACGCCCAGGCCTTGGCGCAGCGCACCGGCATCGACGTGGTCTACGATTTTCGCGCCGCCGACATGGCCGCCGGCGGCCAGGGCGCGCCGTTGGCTCCGATCTATCACGCTGCGCTTCTGGCTGCGCTTGCCCTGCCAACGCCGCTCTGTGTTCTCAACATAGGCGGGGTCGCCAACCTGACCTGGTGGGACGGCGGCGACGACTTGTTGGGGTTCGACACCGGGCCGGGCAATGGGCCGATCGACAGCCTCGTGGAGGCCCGCACAGGCGCGCCTTTCGACAAGAACGGAGCGCTGGCGCGCGCGGGGCGGGTCGATGAGACGGTTCTGAGCGCGCTCATGGGACACGCCTACTTCTCTGCGCCGGCGCCTAAGTCTTTGGATCGGTTCGCGTTCGACACGTCGGGCGTGGACGCCCTGTCGCTGGAGGACGCGGCGGCGACGCTAACGGCGTTCTGCATCCAGGCGGTCGCGCGCGGGCTTGCCCTAACGCCGCGCCCGCCCAAGGCGCTGATTGTCGCCGGCGGCGGGGCGCGCAATGGCGCGATCATGGCGGGGCTGCGCACCGCCTTGCCGTGCGGCGTCCTCAGCGCCACCGACATTGGTTGGCCAGACGACACGCTGGAGGCGGAGCTGATGGCCTTCCTAGCCGTGCGCCACCTGCGCGGCTTGCCGCTCACGTTTCCCACCACCACCGGCGCGCCTGGGCCGACGCGCGGCGGGGTTCTGGCGCCCGCGCCTACTCGGTGATGCCGGCGTCCAGGATGGCCAGGCGCGTGTCGAGATAGCTCGCCGAGCGCTGCGCCATTTCTTCCACATGGTCGGGGAAGAAGTGATTGGCCCCCTCAATGACCTCATGAGTGATCGAGATGTTTTTCTGAGTGCGAATTTTGGTCAGCACCCGCGTGATCTCGTCGGGGGGCGACACCTGGTCGGCCGTGCCGTTCAAGATCAGACCTGAGGCGGGGCACGGGGCCAAGAAGTCGAATGGGTACATCGTCATCGGCGGGGCGATCGAGATAAAGCCGCGCACTTCGGGGCGGCGCATCAGAAGTTGCATGCCGATCCAGGCGCCAAAGGAATAGCCCGCCACCCAACAGTAGGGCGCGCTGGCGTTAAAGCCTTGCACCCAATCAAGAGCGGACGCGGCGTCGGCCAATTCGCCGTGTCCATGGTCAAACTCGCCTTGGCTGCGCCCGACGCCGCGAAAGTTGAACCGCAGCGTGGCAAAGCCGCGCTCCTTGAAGATGTCAAACAGCGACGTCACCACGCGGTCTTGCATCGAGCCGCCCGCCTTGGGGTGGGCGTGCAAGATAAGAGCAACAGGCGCTGCGTCTTTGCGGCCGGGCTGGTAGCGCCCTTCAAGGCGGCCGTCGGGGCCAGCGAAAATGACTTCAGGCATGCAGTGAAACCTTTGCGTCAGCGAGGGAAAGCCTGACCAAGCCGCTTGGCGTCTCTGGAATCCATTGGCCAGACAGACAGTCAATTGCGACAAAATATGTTGGTGATATACTTGACCAACCTACTCAGGAAAACTAACTCGCTTGATGAAGAAACCGGGGCGGAGCGTCCGAACGGGCGCTTGCAAGCGGCGGTCTTAGCACACCGCCTTTCATGAGATCGACCCGGATGTGACGCCGTCGGGCCGGCAGTTCAAGGCCGCAGGCGCAGGTGAAGGAGTTACAGACGCAATGAAGCTGTCGTCAAAAGGACGTTACGCTGTCATGGCCATGGCCGATCTTGCCGCCAACACCTCAGCGCACGGGGATGCGGGGCCGGTCACCCTGGCTGAGATCGCTGCACGTCAGTCGATCTCTCATTCCTATCTTGAGCAGCTGTTCTCGCGCTTGCGGCGGGCGGGTGTCGTGGAAAGCGTGCGTGGGCCGGGCGGCGGCTATCGCCTGGCGCGTCCGGCCGACGAAACCCGCGTCGCCGACATCATCGTTGCCGTCGACGAACCCATCACCGCCACCCGGTGCGCCGCCCGTGAGGGCGCAGGCTGCACGGGCCGCAACGAGCGCTGCATCACACACGATCTGTGGGATGAGTTGGGGCGTCAGATTTACCTGTTTCTGAGTGGCGTCACCTTGGCCGACATCGTCGACAAGCGCGTCCTGGGGCGGTCGCAAAGCCCGGTCCACGCGGGCGTGTTCGGGCTCACGGGCGTCAATGTGGACACTGGCGGGCCGGCGCGCGCCGGATCTGACTAGGCGACGTCGAAGATGGTCGCCGCTCACACAGGCTCTGGTTCGGGCCCCGATTCTGGCTCCGGCGCCGGGATCTACTTGGACCACAACGCCACCACGGCGCTGCGCCCGCAGGCGCGCGACGCCATGCTGGAGGCGTATGACGCCGCCTGGGCCAATCCCAATTCGGTTCATGCGGGCGGGCGACGCGCGCTCGGCGTCCTTGAGCGCGCACGTGACACCCTCGCCGAGCTTTTGGATGCGCCGCGCGGCGCCATCGTGTTCACCAGCGGCGCGACGGAAGCGATAGACCTGGCGTTTGCCAGCGCCATCGCCCAGGGCGCCCAGCGCGTTTTCGTGAGCGCGACCGAACACGATGCGGTGCTGGCCGCGTCGCGCCAGGCCGTTGACGCCGGGCTTGAGCGCCAAGAGATCGGTGTGGATCGGTCAGGCGCCATTGATCTGGCGGCGCTGGATGCGGCGCTTGCCGACGGCGCGCCGACGCTGGTTGCGGTCATGGCCGCAAACAATGAAACCGGCGTCTTGGCGCACCTGGATGATGTCGCAGCGTGCGTCAGCGCGCATCCTGGAACCTTGCTGCTGGTCGACGCGGCGCAAGCATTTGGCAAGACCGCCTTCACCGCGCGCGCCGGCGGCGCTGACTATGTCACCGCCTCCGCCCACAAGCTTGGCGGCCCGCCGGGCGTCGGGGCTCTGGTTGCGCCGCGCGGGGCGCCGATCACGGCGCGCCTGGTGGGCGGCGGCCAAGAAGGCGGGCGGCGTGCAGGCACCCAGAACGTCGCGGGCGCAGCCGGTTTTGCCGCCGCCGCGCGGGCCAGCGTGGAGGCGCTCGACGCCTACGGCGCACTTGGCCTGTTGCGCGATCGCCTGGAAACGGGCTTGCGCGCCCTAAGCCCGGACGTGCGCATTCTGGGGGAAGGGGCGGCGCGTCTGGCCAACACGTGTGGCTTCGTGAGCCCGGGGCTGAGCGGAGAAAGCGCGCTGATGCGGCTCGATCTGGCCGGCGTCATGGTGTCGGCCGGCTCGGCGTGCTCCAGCGGCAAGCTGCGGGCAAGTCATGTTGCGCTGGCCATGGGCTGTTCGCCGCACGACGCGGCGCGCAGCCTGCGCGTGAGCCTGGGCTGGACCAGCCAGACTTCAGATGTCGATGGATTTTTAGCCGCGTGGGAGGCGATGACCGCCTCTGGCGCGCCGTCGGCCGCGTCCTCGGGTGCCACTGGCGCCCAGAGTGCGGCTGACACAAGGAGAACAGCATGACCGGCGTAAAAGACGAAGACCGCGTGAAGGATGGGGTGGAGGCCGACACCGTCGCCGCCGTCCAGGCCTTGCGCGCGCAAAACTATGACGCCGGGTTTGTCACCGAGATCGAGCAGGAGTTTGCGCCCAAGGGTCTCAGCGAAGAGACGGTGCGCTACATCTCGGCCAAGAAGAACGAGCCAGAGTGGCTGCTGGAGTGGCGCTTGGCGGCGTTCCGGCGCTGGTTGACGATGGAAGAGCCCACCTGGGCGATGGTCAACTATCCGACCATAGATTATCAGGATGCGTACTATTACGCCGAGCCCAAAGACGGCGCCAAGTACGAGAGCCTGGACGACGTCCCGCCGGAGATCCTGGAAACCTACGAAAAGCTTGGCATTCCCTTGCGCGAAGCAGAGGTGCTTCTGGGCGTGGAGGGCGCACCGAAAATCGCCGTCGACGCCGTGTTCGACAGCGTCTCGGTGGCCACCACGTTTCGCGCCGAACTGGCAAAGGCCGGCGTCATCTTCATGTCGATCTCTGAAGCGGTGCAGGACTATCCAGACCTGGTGCGCGCGCATCTGGGCACGGTTGTTCCGCCAACAGATAACTTCTTTGCGACGCTCAACTCGGCCGTGTTTTCCGACGGCACCTTTGTGTACGTGCCCAAAGGGGTGCGCTGCCCGATGGAGCTGTCGACCTATTTTCGCATGAACGCCCAAGGCACTGGCCAGTTTGAACGCACGCTGATCGTCGTCGAGGACGGGGCCTACGTGTCCTACCTGGAGGGCTGCACCGCGCCCATGCGCGACGAAAATCAGCTCCACGCCGCCGTGGTCGAGTTGATCGCCATGGACGATGCGGAGATTAAGTACTCCACGGTTCAAAACTGGTGGCCTGGCGATGAGACCGGCCAGGGCGGGGTCTATAACTTTGTCACCAAGCGCGGCGATTGCCGCGGCGCCCGGTCCAAGATCTCCTGGACCCAGGTGGAAACAGGGTCGGCGATCACCTGGAAGTATCCTTCGTGCGTGCTGCGCGGCGACGACAGCGTCGGGGAGTTTTATTCGGTCGCCGTGACCAACGGAGCCCAGCAAGCCGACACCGGCACCAAGATGCTGCATCTGGGCCGCAACACCCGTTCACGCATTATCTCCAAGGGCATCTCGGCGGGGCGCTCAAACAACACCTATCGCGGGCTGGTGTCGATCGGCGCTAAGGCGTCGGGCGCGCGCAACTTCACCCAGTGTGACAGCCTGCTCATCGGCGGGTCCTGCGGCGCCCACACCGTGCCCTATGTGGAGTGCAAGCGCCCCGACGCTCAGCTGGAACATGAGGCCACCACCACCAAGCTGTCTGAAGACCAGCTCTTTTATGCGCGCCAGCGCGGCCTTGATGAAGAAGCCGCCGTCGCCCTTTTGGTGGGCGGGTTCGTGCGCGACGTCATCCAGCAATTGCCGATGGAATTTGCGGTCGAGGCCCAGGCGCTTTTGAAGGTGAGCCTGGAAGGGAGCGTGGGCTGATGGGCGGTGCAAAGAC
>CAYGQB010000056.1:0-15812 GCA_964351895.1 uncultured Caulobacterales bacterium | reverse complement strand
GCTTCTTTCAGTGCAAAGCGCGGCACGCCGAGCTCGTTGGAATAGAGCGGGCGCTGGGCGCCGGCGGTGGAGTTGGTCACCTCAATGCGGATGTCTTCCAGCAGCAGCGACAAGGGCTCGTGCGGCGCGCGGGCGAGCTTGTCGACCAGGGCGGCGGTAAAGCGGCTGTTGTCGCCCACCCCATCCTCGGCCGTGCGTCCCGGCTCGGTCGCATAGGCGATCAGCACGTTCGGCGCCTCGGTTTTGGCCAGCCCGCCCGTCCCCGCCGAGGAGCGCAGGCGCGTGCCGTCCGGCAGCGGCATGTCGCGGCACGCGTCCAGCACCACGATGTTCACCGCATTGCCCGCCTTGCCCATGTCGTCGAGCAGGAATGTCAGGGCCGGGCTGTCGAAGCGCAGCTGATCTGAGGTGCGCGCGTCTGAACTGATCGGGACGAGATAATTGACCCCGTCATGCTCGGCGGCGTGCCCCGCATAGTAGAAGAAGGCAATTGTCTCCGGCCCGGCGCGCTTCACTGCGCGGCCAAATTCTTCGATCGCGTCGGCAAGCTCACCGCGGTTGGCGTCCTTGACCGTGGTGACCGTGAAGCCCAGGTCCTGAAGCGTTCCCGCCATGGCGTCCGCGTCGCGCCCAGGATTGGCCAGCCGCCAGGTGGTGCGCTCATAGTTGGCGTTGCCAATCACAAGGGCCACGCGGGTTTCAGCGAGGGCTGCGCCCGCTCCGCCACAGAGGACGGCGAGCAAGGTTAGGAACGCCAGAACCGCCCGCATTGTTCGCTCCCCCCTTGTGGCGGGTTCATCTTAGGCCCGAATGCGGCAAGTGAAAGGCCGCCTTCAGCCGCGAAACCCTTGCGCCACCAGATAGGTCTCTGGGCTGCCCTTGCGGCTGGCCGGCGGCTTGACGTGCTTGACGGAGGTAAAGCTCTGCTTCAAGCGCGCCAACAGGCTGCCTTCGGTTCCGCCTTGGAAGACCTTGGCGACAAAGCCGCCGCCCGGACGCAAGACCTCTTCAGCGAATGCGGCCGCCTCCTCAACCAGCGCCACCACGCGCATGTGATCGGTGGCGCGGTGCCCGGTGGTGTTGGCCGCCATGTCCGACAAGACCAGATCGGCGGGCCCGTCGAGCGCGGCGCGCACCCGGTCGACTGTCTCCTGCTCGGTGAAGTCGCCTTCCAACAGGATGGCGCCGGGGATCGGCTCAATCGCCAAAAGGTCAACACCGACGACGTGCGAAGCGCCCTTCTCCAGAGCGACCTGCACCCAGCCGCCGGGCGCCGCCCCCAGATCAACCACGCGCGCGCGCCGAACAAACAGGTCGCAGCGCTCGTCGATCTCCAAGAGCTTGAACGCGGCGCGGCTGCGATAGCCCGCGGCCTGGGCGCGCTGGACATAGGGGTCGTTGAGCTGGCGTTGCAGCCACTGCGTGGAGGCGGTCTTGCGGCCGCGCGCGGTCTTGACCTTCTGGGACAGGTCCCCACGTCCGGCGCTTGCCCCGCCGGTCATCGGCTTGCGCCGCCGCCTGCGCGGCTCGTGCGAGCCATCGCCGCGCATGGGCGTCTCGTCGTCCTTGATATCTTCTGGGCCGTCTTCTGGGCCGTCTTTTGGGCCGCCATCGCTCTTGTCGTCGCGCCCGTCGTCACCACCGCCGGCGTTTCCGCCAGATCCTGATCGCGCACTCATGAGGTTGATCCTGACCCTGGGCTTGGCGCGTGAGACGCCTTGCGTCCGGTCTTGCGCCGGCGACGCCCGCCGCGCCGACGCCGCTTGGGCTTGGCCATCAGCGTCATCAACAGCCCCTCGCGCAAGCCGCGATCAGCCACCCGCAGACGGTCGCTTGGCCAGGCCTGCGACACCACCTCCAAAATTGCACATCCCGCCAGAACCAGGTCGGCGCGCTCACGCCCAATGCAGGGCTCGGCGGCGCGCTCGGCGTGGCACATGGCCTGGAGGCGGCGCGCGGCGGCCAAGGCGTCGTCGCGGCTCACCCAGGCGCCGTCCACCTTGTTGCGGTCATAGCGCTCCAGCCCCAGATGCACGCCCGCCAGGCTGGTGACGGTGCCCGACGTGCCGATCAGGTGCGCGCGGGCGTCGTCAAACAGCGGGCGCAGCCGCTCAGCTTCAGGCGGCACAACCAGGACCTGGCGCACATGCGCGCACATGGCGTCGTACCAGGCGCAGCGGTCTTCCGGGCGCTCGGGAAAGCGCTCGGCCAGGCTGACGACGCCAACCGGCGTTGACGACCAGGCGATCAGCGGCGCGGCCGTGGCGCGCGACTTGGGCCCGCGCGCGCGCACGGCGCTGGCGTCCACCCACGACAGCTCCGTGGACCCGCCGCCGATGTCCACCACCAGGGCCACCTCTGCGTCGGGCGCGATCAGGTTGACACACCCCATGGCCGCCAGCTGGGCCTCTTCGGCCGGGTCGATGACGTCCAGTCGAATGCCGGTCTCAGCATGCACGCGCTCTAAGAAGGCGGCCCCGTTGGAGGCGCTGCGACAGGCCTGGGTCGCCACGCTGCGCGACCCGGCGACCCGGTGGCGGCGCATCTTGCCCGCGCACACGCGCAAGGCGGCGACCGCCCGGTCCATGGCGGCCTCAGACAAGGCGCCGGTTTCCCCGATCCCCTCGCCCAGACGCACAATGCGCGAATGCGAATCCACGACTTGAAAGCCGTCCTGGACCGGCCGCGCGATCAAGAGGCGACAATTGTTCGTGCCAAGGTCGATGGCCGCGAAGGCCGGGCCCGCGCGGCGCTCGCCGTGCACCGCAGTGTGCGCGCTAGCGCGTCTGTGCGGTTCGGCGGGTGGAGGCGGCGCCTCACCCATGACCGCTCCAATTCTGTCCGGCGCGCGCCTCAGCTTGAGAGGGCAAGCGGGCGCGCAGCCCATAAAGTACGTGTCGGGATCGACTATAGCGCGTTGTGCGGCCAGGTGAAGCGCCCGCAGCGTCTTGCGCGCAGGCTTGAACGCAGCTTGCGAAGCGCTCAGCCTGCGGTGGGATCAGGCGCGTCGGGCTGGCGCTCCGGCAGGGCGTCGATGAAGGCGGGAAGCTCAGCGCAGGCGGCGTCCAGCGCCACCAGCGTGGGATAGGGCGCAAGGTCAACGCCAAAGCGCCGCGCCGCATAGAAGGCTGGCGCCAGGCACGCCTCGGCAAGGCCCGGGCGGGCGCCAAAAAGAAACGGACCGCCAGCGTCCAGCTGCGAATCGGCCTGGGTTTGGGCTTGGGTCTCCAAGCCGGCAAACACAGGCGCGCACGCATCTGCAATCCAGGCGGTCACCGCCGCCTCGTCCGCGCCAAGGCGCGTCTTCAGGGCTTTCAAAGTGCTCAAGTTGTGATGCGGCTGCACGTCCATCGCCAAGGCGTAGGCAAAGGCGCGGGCGCGGGCGCGGGCAATTGGATCGCCTGGCAACAGGGCCGGCTCGGGCGCGATCTCTTCTAGATACTCGATGATGGCGAGAGACTGCACCAGCGCCTCGCCGGTCTCCAAGATGAGAGCGGGCACCCGGCCCAGCGGATTGAGCGCGCGGTAGGCGGGCCCGTGCTGCTCACCACCGTCTTTGGCCAGGTGCACGCTGGCGTGCTTGGCGGCCAGGCCCTTGAGGTTGAGCGCAATGCGCACGCGATAGGGCGAAGAGGCCCGCCAGTAGCCATAGAGCGTAAAGATGGATCGCCTCCGTCGCGCGTCGCTGATATAGTTTCAATAGTAACTAAATCGCCGCCTGGCGCCATGGCTTGATGTGCGCGGACTGCGCGGGGGGGCTGCGCGCGTCTTGCGTCCGTCCGGCGCGACCTGGCCGCGCCAGCGCCGCTCGTAAGAAGGGCTTTGCCTATGTCCGTAAACTCTGCGCCTGTCGATCCGCGCACCCAAGGCGCGCGCGCCGACTTCACCATCGATCAGAACTGGTCCGCCTATACGGCCGAGGAACATGCGCGTTGGGACATGCTCTACGCCCGCCAAGCCAAGCTCCTGCCCGGCATGGCCTGCGACGCCTTTTTGAACGGGCTGACAACGCTGGACTTGGGGCGCGGCGGCGTGCCTGATTTTGATCGGTTGTCGGACGAGTTGGAGGCGCTGACGGGATGGCGCGTGGTCGCCGTGCCGTGCCTCGTACCGGACGCGGTCTTCTTTGAGCACTTGGCGAACCGGCGCTTCCCGGCGGGCAACTTTCTGCGCCGCGCCGACCAGCTTGACTACATTCAGGAGCCTGATGTCTTCCACGACGTGTTCGGCCACGTGCCGCTGCTCACCGATCCCGTGTTCGCCGACTATATGCAGGCCTATGGCGCAGGCGGCCTGCGCTCACTAGAGCACCAGCGCCTCAAGGCGCTTGCGGCGCTCTACTGGTACACAGTGGAGTTTGGCCTAATGCGCACGCCAGAGGGGCTGCGCATCTATGGCGCCGGCATAGTCTCGTCGGCGTCCGAGTGCGCGTTTGCGCTGCACGATCCCTCGCCCAACCGCGTCCATTTTGATCTGGAGCGGGTGATGCGCACCGACTATCGCATCGACGATTTCCAAGAGACCTACTTCGTGATCGACAGCTTTGAAGAGCTGTTCCAGGCCACCGTCGAAGCAGACTTTGGACCGCTCTACGCCCGCCTGCCCGCCCACTTCGACCATCGACCGGGAGACGTGCTCGCAGCCGATCAGGTCCACGCCCGCGGCACCGGCGCCTACGCCGCGGCGGGCGGTCGGCTTAGCGAGAAATGAAGGTTGCCCAGGCGTAGCGATTGAGTTGATCAGCGCTCACGTCGACACCCGGCGACACCGTCAGCTGGCGGTGCTTGCCATAGTTGCCGGCCCCGCGCAGTCGCTCCACCGGAACGCCGCGATCCTTCAGTGCATTGTAAAGCGCGCCGCCGCGCCCGCCGCACACGCTGGTGACCGCGCGCTCCACCGTGTCGCAGGCGCTCATCGGCTTCACGATCAGATCGGGATTGGCGTCCAGTACCGCCTGGATCGCGGCCGCCATGTCATCCAGGCGCGCCTGGTCGAGGGGGCCAAAGCTGCGCGTGTCGGAGGCAAAGAAGACGAAATGCTCCGGCGCGATGAGGTCAAATCTGATGTCCGCGCTCGGCGCGCCGCGCTGGCGCCAGGCGGCGACCGCCTCAACACCATAGGCGGCGTGGGGGACGCCGCCGGCCGCATCAGCGGGTGGATCGCCAGCGGTCATGAACATGGCCGGCGGTGGGGCGGGTGCGGCGTCGTCTACAACAGCGTCGTCCACCCCAGCGTCGGCCACCAAAACGTCTTCTGTCGGTTCGCCGTCCTCTTGCGCCGCGCGCAACGCCTCAAGTTCTGCGCGCAGGCGCGCCAATTCCGCCGCCTCAGAACCTGGCTCCGGAGCGGCGAAATAGAACTCCGAACCGCGCAGGCCGCTCTCATAGAAGGGCTGCTGGACAAACTCTGTCGCAGCTTCAACGCGCTCGGCCACACGCTTAAAGACCAGCTCAGCCGGCACGCCGGGTTCGCGCAAGGTCTGGGACAGGGCCAGCGCGTACGGACCATGAGTTCCATCGCCGTCTGCGGCCGTGTAGCCGGGGGCCGTGGCGTAGGCGTAGAGCATGCCGCGCGTGCGCCCAACCGCCGCCAAGCCGCCGCCGCCCGCTGACCGGGTGGCTGACGGCAAGGGATTGTCGCGGCACGCGTCCAGCACCACAAAATTCACCGCATTGCCGGCCGCCGCCATATAGTCGGTCACCAGGCCAAGCCGCGGCGCCTGGGCCCAGATGTCTTGCTCAACCTGCGCGTCAACATCGACGGGGATGAGATAGTTGAGCCCTTGGCTCTGCATGCCGTGGCCGGCGTAGTAGAAGAACCCGACCGCGTCCTCGCCCGCCGCGCGCAGCCGCTGGCCGAAGGCGCGCGCGCCCTGGCGCATAGCCTCGGCGTCTGCGTCGATGATGGTTTCCACTTCAAAGCCGGCCGATTGCAGCGTCTCAGCCACGAGGGCGGCGTCCGACGTCGGATTGGTCAGGCGCCAGCCGGTGCGCTCATACTCGGAGTTGCCAATGACCAGCGCGATGCGCGGCGCGTTCGCCGCCGCGCTTGCCGACACCAGAACTGAGCCGCTCAGGCCGAGCGTCAGCCACACCAGCGCTGCTGTCCATGCCCGCATGCCCGTCTCCCCTCGGCCTGGCGCCTGGTCGCCCACGGCTGGGCAGCCTGTCTGATCGCCTCTGTCGCGCCACCTCGACACGCGATGGTGGCATTCTTCGGGCGACGTCGTGGCGCCAGTGGACGGCGCGCCTCTAAAATCCAAACAGAGCCATGGGCGCGGCCGCCACCACACAGCCGGTCACGATGGTCGCCAATGATCCAGATACCAGGCTCTTCAGCCCAAGCGACACAATCAGCTCTTTTCGTTCAGGGACCATGGTGATCAATCCCGCCAGCATGATCCCCAGACCGCCAAAATTGGCAAAGCCGCACAGGGCGTAGGTCAAGATCAGCGTGGTGCGCGGCTGTAAGACTTCCGACGCCGCAATCAGGCGCTCATAGGCGATGAATTCATTGAGCGCGGTCTTGTAGCCAAACAAGACCCCCGCGGCGCCGGCGTCAGACCAGGGCACGCCCATCAGCCACATCAGCGGCTGAAAGCCCCAACCAAAGAGCCGCTCCACCGAAATGGGCGCCCCGCCGACCCACGGCAGCACCCCCAAGACGCCGTTGGCCAAGGCGACCAGGGCGACGAACACGATCAGCATGGCGATGATGTTGAGATAAAGCTTGAGGCCGTCTGTGACCCCGGTGGTCAGGGCGTCCATGGTCGAGGTGTAGCGCGGGCCGACCTTTGCCGGATCGAAAGCCTCGCCGCCCTCTCCGGCTTCCTCCTGGTCCGCCTCCGTCGCATCGCCTTGGCGCGCCTGAGGCACCATGAGCCGGGCGATGATGATGGCGGCGGGCGCGGACATGATCGAGGCGGCGATCACGTGCCCGGCCGCGTCTGGAAGCACCGGCCCCAGCATCGCGGCGTAGATGACCAGCACCGTTCCCGCCACCGTCGCCAAGCCGGCCGTCATGACCACAAACAAGTCCGATTTTGAGAGGCGCGCCAGATAAGGGCGCACCAGCACCGGGCTTTCGACCATACCGAGAAAGATGTTGGCCGCCGTCGCCAAGCTGGCGGCCCCTGAGAGCCCCAGAAGACGCCGAAACAAGAACGCAAATGCGCCGGTAATGAGCGGCAAGACGCGCCAGCGCCACAGGACCGCCGAGAGCGCAGATATCACGAGAACCAGCGGCAGAATCTGAAACGCGAGGCTGATCGCAAGCTGGGGCTCGCGGGTGTCGAACGGCGCTGGGCCGCCGCCCACATAGCCAAACACAAAGCTGGTGCCGGCCCGGGTGCCGGCCTGGAGCGCATCCACGCCTTGGCTGAGGGCAAACAGGGCCTGGGGAGCGCCTGGGGTGGCAAAGACCAGGCTCAACACGGCGACCTGGAAGGTCACGCCGATCACGATCAAGCCCAGCGGCGGTCGACGAAACCCGCCCAAGGCCCAGGCCAAGGCGAAAAAGAACACCAGCCCGCCCAGCGCGCGCAGATTGTCAGGTGAGTAATCCATGTCCTTGAGCGGACGAGGCCGCAGCCCGTATGTCAATGCGCGCGGTCGCCGGAGCGCGCGTTTTTCAGCGTCAGTGTTGCCCAAGCTCCCCCTGCGCGCCACCTTACGCACCAGACGGCGGCGTCCCGCGCGCCGTGAACGGAGCGGCTTCATGGCTGGCGTGCGCACCCCGTGCATCAATGTGTGCACCCTCGATCACGAGACCAGCTTGTGTTTCGGTTGCGGGCGCTCGGGCGGCGAAATCGCAACCTGGCTTCAGATGTCGCCGGACATGCGCGACGCCGTCATGGCGCAACTGCCCGAACGCCGCCGCGCCCTTGACGCAAAGATCCTGGCGCGCGCCGCCGCCCGTGAAGCGCGCGACTAGATCGCAAGCTTCCTACAAGCGATCTGAGATTTTGCCTTCTCCAGCGCGTGCGTGAACGGTTTTCTAAGGCCCGCCCCCTACTCTGGTCTGATCTTTTGACGCGCCGCCGGGCGTCTGATCGCAGGGAAACACCCGCTCATGCGCCCTTGGATGTTTGTCGCCATTCTTGCCGGCTGCGCGCTGGCCGCGCCGGTTCTAGAGCGCGAGCTGGTCACGGCGCCGGCCGAACGCAGCGCTGACGCCGCGTCGCCCGTCAACGCTGCTGGCGCCACGGCGCTGCGCAAGGCCGACGACGGACACTTCTGGGCCGAAGCCAGCGTCGACGGCAGCCGCGTGCGGTTTCTGGTGGACACTGGCGCCAGCGTTGTCGCCCTGACGCCCCAAGACGCCAAGCGCATCGGTGTCGACGAAGACGAGCTGGCCTACACCCAGCCCATCGACACCGCCAATGGCCGCGTCATGGCGGCCCACCTGATGCTCAAGCGGGTTTCGGTTGGCGGCATCGAAAAGCGCGACGTGCGCGCTGTGGTGGTGCCGGCGGGCCTCAGCCACTCGCTTCTTGGCATGAGCTATCTGGGACAGCTGTCGCGCATGGAAGCCACGCCTGACGCGCTCATCCTGCGCCGATAAGCACCCGCCCGGTGTCGATCAGCATGTTGAGCGCAACCAGCGTCAACACCCCCGCAAACGCGCGCTTCATCATCGTCTGAGACAAGCTGTGCGCCAGCCGCGCGCCCAAGGGCGCGGTCACGCTCGTCAGCGCCGCGATGAGGACAAATCCGGGCACATTGACATAGCCGAGCGACGCCGGCGGGCGGTCGGCCAAGCCCCAGCCGGCAATCACAAAGCCCAAGGCGCCCGGCAGGCCGATGGCAGCGCCAAACCCGGCCGCCGTGCCAATCGCGCGATGGATGGGGCGCCCGAACATGGTCAAGAGCGCCACGCCAAAGACGCCGCCGCCGATCCCCATCCAGGCCGAGAAAAAACCTAGGCCGGCGCCGAGTCCAGCGCGTGTCGGTCCAGCGGGCAAGCGGTCATGCGGGGCGACGGCGGCGGCGGTCTGCACCGCGTCAGGCGCGCGGGCGAACGCCATGCGGGCGGCGACGATCAGCGCCCCAACGCCAAAGACCCCCGCCAGGGCCTCGCCCGAGACCGCGCGCGACACCAGCGCCCCGGTCAAGGCGCCTGCAACGATCCACGGGCCCCACGACCGCAAAATCGCCCACTCAACCGCCCCTTTGCGATGGTGCGCCTGCACTGAGCGCGCGGATGTGACCACGATGGTGGCGAGCGACGTGGCGACCGCGGCGTGCATGCGGGTCTCGTCGGCGACGCCGAGCGCCCCGAACACGTGATAGAGCGTCGGCACGATGACGATGCCGCCGCCAATGCCAAACAGGCCCGCCGCGAGCCCGGCGACCAGGCCGGCCACGCCAAGCGCCAATGCAAAGGGAGCCAGGGTCGCAAAATCCATCCCGCCGCCTACCCCGATTGGCGAAAGGCGCCAAGCAACTAGACCGGCGCTGCTGCATCTCTTGCTGCGTCTTCGTCGTGTATCTGGGCTTGAAGACGGCGCTCGGCGACCGCGGCGTAGGCGGCGTTGAGGACCTCCAGACCGGCGCCAGGACGCACGCCCTCTTGAGACAGGATCCGCCGCCAGGCCCGCGCGCCGGGCTGGCCGGCGAAGAGGCCAAGCATGTGGCGGGTCATCGCGTGGAGGCGCACCTGAGCCGCCAGGCCGTCGCCAATGAGGGCGCGCATCGGCTCAATGGCGTCATGCGGCGACACCCGGCCCGCCTCACCGAACACGTCCGCGTCCACATCGCCCAACAGGGCAGGCGTCTGGTAGGCGGCGCGCCCCAACATCACGCCGTCCAGGTCGGCTTCGTCGGCCTCGGCTTCACCGACCTGTGGGGCCCGGCGCGCCGCTTCGGCTTGCGCCAGCGTGGTCAGGCCGCCGTTGAGTATGATTTGAAGGTCGGGCCGCGCCCGTTTCAGTGCGCGCACAAGGCCATAGTCGAGCGGCGGCACGCTGCGATTGTCCTTGGGCGAAAGACCGCTCAGCCAGGCCTTTCGGGCGTGCACATAAAAGACCCGGCAGCCGGCCGCGGCCACCGTCTCGACAAAGGCGGGCAAGACGTCACGCGGGTCCTGATCGTCCACGCCAATGCGGCACTTCACGGTCACCGGCGCAGCGCTCGCCGCGCCGATGGCCGCGACGCAGTCGGCCACCAGGTCTGGCTCGCGCATCAGGCAGGCGCCAAACCGGCCCTCCTGCACCCGGTCGGACGGGCAGCCGACATTGAGGTTGATCTCCGGATAGCCAAAGTCGGCGCCGATGCGGGCGGCCGTCGCCAGGCGCGCGGCGTCGCTGCCGCCCAGTTGCAGCGCCACCGCGCCCTCGTGCTCGGGCGACCAGCCGATCAGACGCTCTGGGTCACCGCGCGTCAGGGCATGATCGGTCACCATCTCGGTGAACAACAGCGCCCGGCGCGACAACACACGATGGAACCGCCGACACCACCGGTCGGTCCACTCCATCATTGGGGCGACGCTCAGGGCGCGGGCGGAGTCGAGGGCGGGGTTGAGGGCCGGGTTCATGGGCTCTTGGTTGCAGACAAGCCGCGCCTTTCGCAAGACCCGGCCTGCGCCAGCGCCGTGAAGTGCTGCGATCCCGTGTCAAGGCGTAGCGCGTTAATCGGGAAAGGCTGCGCCTGGCCGCGCCCGGCGGGGAGGGCCTCATTGCAGAAATGCATTGGTCCTTCGGCTCTCTCTCGGGCCATATCGGCGGAGCCAGGCGTCCAGACAGGCCGCCCTCGCGCTTGACGGAGCCCGACCCCATGAAACCCCACGACGCCGTCGCCTACACCGATCATGTCGTTCGAGACGACGCTGAGATCACCGCCCGCGCCGAAGCCTTTTACGCAGACATGAAGCGGCGACGCTCGATCCGCGCCTTCAGCGACACGCCCGTGCCGCGGTCTGCGATTGAGGCGTGCCTGAAGGTCGCCGGCAGCGCGCCCAGCGGCGCCAATCACCAGCCCTGGCACTTTGCCGTCATCAGCGACCCGGCAACCAAGGCGCTGGTCAAAAGCCGCGCCGAAGCCGAAGAGCGTGCGTTCTACGAGGGCAAGGCGGGCGCAGAATGGCTCGACGCCTTGAGCCCGCTTGGGACCGACGATCAAAAGCCCTTCTTGACCATCGCCCCCGCCCTGATCGCCGTCTTCGCCCAGCGCCGCGGCGGGGTCTCGGCCGGCGAGGACCGCAAGAACTATTACATCAATGAATCGGTCGGGATCGCCTGCGGTTTTCTGATCGCCGCCTTGCACACGGCCGGCCTGGCCACGCTCACCCACACACCAAAGCCCATGGGCTTTCTCAATGAAATTTGCCGGCGCCCTCCGACCGAGAAGCCGTTCTTGCTTTTGGTCGTCGGCCATCCGGCGCCGGACGCCACCGTGCCCCGACACGCCACGCTCAAGAAGTCGCTCGATGACATCGCAAGCTTCATCTGAAAACGCGCAAATCACTCCTTTGCGCCCGCCGCACCGACCAACATGAACCAGCTTTAACGGGCGTTTGGCGCACACTCAGCCTACGCTGTGGACGCATCTCATTCACATTGATTGAGGGTCAGATGTCGGTCGAAGTCTCCCGCCCCTGCGCACCGGTTGCGGCCAGCACGGCGTCGGTCTCTCCGGCTCGCGCCGCCAGGGCTGAGGCGGCCGTCCCTCAGGCCGCGAACGCGCACACGGCAATCAATGACGCCTGCCCCTGGTCGGGCGATCGCGTCAGCGCGGACGCGGTGACGGTCTACAACGGCCAGATCGTCGGCTTCTGCAACCCAGGGTGCCGGGACAAGTTCGACGCCGCCACGTCGCATTTCGACGCCTGCGCGCCGGGCGTCAGCCTGATGCAGGCCGGTTTTCAGCGCCTGGCCTACTACAATGCCTGGTTCAATGCGCGGCTCTACGCGGCCGCCGCAACCTTGCCAAAAGCAGAGCTGACGCGTGACCGCGGCGCCGTCTTTGGGTCCATTCTTGGCACGCTCAATCACATCATGGTGTGGGACATCACCTGGATGCAGCGCATCGCCCGCGACGCAGAGCACCTTGCCGCGCTGGCTCCCTTCACCGCCCTTGCCGCGCCGGTGGCGCATGATCAGATCTTGCACGCCGACCTGGATGATCTGTTGGCCGCACGCAGCCAAATTGACGGCTGGATCTGCGCCTTTGTCGATGAGACCCGCGACACCGATTACGCGGGCGTTCTGCGCTATCAGACCCAGAACGGCGACGTCTATGCACGCAGCTTTGCCGGCGTCCTCCAGCATGTCTTCAATCACCAGACCCATCATCGCGGTCAGGTCACCGCCCTCTTGAGCCAGGCGGGCGTGGACGCGGGCGTCACCGATCTTCTGATGACACTGACGGACGCTGACGCGCTCTAGCCGCCCGCCTTGGCGTCGCGCGCCAGCTTGAGAGCGCGGCCGGGCGCGCCTAACGTGGAGCGCTTGCGGCGCCGCGCGGTGGCCGCGCCAGCTTGAGCGCCCGCCATCATGACCCGTCCGACGCCCTCCACGACTTCCGATGGCGCTGCGCTTGACGCAGGGTTGACCGAGACGGCGATCTTGGGTGTCGACTGGGGCGGGTCCAAGCTCTCAGCGTATCACGTCAATCGCGCCGGCGACCTTGTGTCCGTCGAGACCGTGGCGCGGGGCGTCTTGGGCGCCAGCCGGGCGCAGCTGGCCGAGACCTTGGGCGGCGTCCTGGCGCGCGGGCCGGCGCCCGGCGGGGTCATCCTGTCGGGCATGATTTGCTCGTCGGTTGGCTGGCAGGCGACCCCCTACTGCGAGACGCCCGCCACCCTTGACGACGTCGCGCGCGCGTGCGTGCGCGCAGCCATCGCCGGGCGAACCTGCCTTTTGGCGCCGGGGCTCTCAACGCGCGGCGGCGACGGTGCGCCTGACACCATGCGCGGCGAGGAGATGGAGGTGTTTGGCCTCACGCTCACCCACGCCGCGCTGGCGACAGGCGCGCATCTGATCGTTCTGCCGGGCACGCACACCAAGTGGGTGCGCCTGGAGGATGCGCGCATCACCGGCTTTGCGACGGCCATGAGCGGGGAACTGTTTGATCTGATGACGCGAGGCGGGGTTCTGGCGGACGTCGCGCAAGGGCGCGGCGAAGCGGGCGCGGCGTTCGACGCGGGCGTCGCCGCCGCGCAAGCAGCGCCGCCGCGCGGCCTGGCTCGGCTGATGTTCGGCGCCCGGGCGAAGGCCCTGGTCGATGGGGTCGACGGCCCGGACACGGCCAGCTACCTGCGCGGCCTTCTGATCGGGTCTGAGATCTCCGCCATGTGCGGCGATCAGGACCTGATGGGCGCACATGTGGGCGCACGCGGGCAAGCGGGCGTCATCACGCTGGTGGGCAATGCCGGGCTGAGCACGCTCTATGCGCGCGCGGGCGCCGCCTTTGGCTTGACGCTGCGCCCCGTCGACGCGTCGGCCGGCCTGGCGGCGGCCTATGCGGCCGTGCTGACGCGCGCGAACGCCTAGCCCGAACGGCGCTTGCGCCAGACATAGACGCCGGCGGCTGCGGCGCTGCGCGCTCATCCTTTGGGGGCTGAGGCGGCCGTTATCGGCGAGATTGTCGACGACGCCCATGGCTTTGTTCAGATGCAAACCACCATGGGGGGGCCGACGCCTGGTGGACTGGCTGGTCGGCGACCCACTGCCGCGCATCTGTTGATTTTCACTGCGCATCTGGACTGACGCCTGAGGGGCCGCGGGCGTTCCCGCGCCCTGCAAATTCATGCAACTTTCTGCAAGCGAGATGGCGCGCCTACGGAATTGATCACTCGACACAAGGCCCCACGTCGCGCAAACTCTGCAAAAATCTGAAAACAAAAAGCACAATGGGGAGAGAGATGCAGAAACCCGAGCTGGGCTTTTGGGGAATCTGGAACATCTCGTTCGGATTCTTCGGCATTCAAATCGCCTTCGCCTTGCAGAACGCCAACGTCAGCCGAATTTTCCAAACCCTGGGAGCTGACACCAGCAACCTGGCGGTCTATTGGCTGGCCGCGCCGCTGACCGGCCTCATTGTCCAGCCGCTGATCGGCCACTTCAGCGACCGCACCTGGTTCATGGGCGGGCGACGGCGTCCCTATTTTCTGGTGGGGGCGGTGTTCACCACCTTGGCCCTGTTTGTGATGCCGCATTCGCCAGCCCTATGGGCGGCGGCAATCATGCTCTGGGTGCTCGACGCCTCGATCAACATCTCCATGGAGCCGTTCCGCGCCTTCGTGGGCGACATGCTGCCCAGCTCTCAGCGCACGCGCGGCTTTGCCATGCAGACCGTGTTCATTGGCTCTGGCGCGGTTCTGGGCTCGGCTCTGCCGTGGATCTTGAGCACCTACACCACCCTCGACGAAACCATGATCGGACGCCTGCCGGCTCATGTCGTGTGGGCGTTCGGCGTCGGCGCGTTCGTGCTGTTGGGCTCCATCTTGTGGACCGTCGTCACCAGCAAGGAATACTCGCCAGAAGAGCTGGCCAACTTTAAAGAGCCCGCCAGCCTGTTTCGCTCCGACGCGGAGATGCAGGGGCTGGAGCCTGCGTCCAGCAACGCCTTTGCCGGCGCCGGGATCGGCTTTCTGGTCGCCGGCGCCCTGTCGGTGATCGCTGTTGCGCGCTTTGGTCTCGACCAGCAGCTCTACATTCTGGCCGGCGGGGTGGCGCTTCTGGGCGCCTTCTTCCTGGTGCGCGCGCTCTTGAAGCGGATGGGCGACGCCAGCAACTTCTTCACCCACATTCTGGACGACCTGACGACGATGCCCGTTGTTATGCGACGCCTGGCGGTGGTGCAGTTCTTTTCCTGGTTCTCGCTCTTTATCATGTGGGTCTACACCACGCCTGCGATCACCGGGTATCACTATGGCGTCGCGCCCGGCGACACCACCTCGACCCTGTACAATCAGGGAGCTGATCAGGTCGGCGTCCTGTTTGGCATCTATAACGGCGTCGCGGCGGTCTATGCGTTCTTGTTGCCGACCATCGCCAAGCGGCTGGGCAAGCGCGGGGCGCACAGTCTCAGCCTCATCGTCGGGGCCGGCGCCATGCTCTCCATGATGCTGATCCGGGATCCGGCCCTATTGTGGATCCCCATGATCGGAATTGGCGTGGCCTGGGCCTCCATCTTGGCGATGCCCTACGCCATCCTGTCAGACGCCCTGCCGGCCAAGAAAATGGGCATCTACATGGGCATCTTCAACTTCTTCATCGTCCTGCCGCAGATCACCGTGGTCGGCGTGATGAGTACGGTTCTGGGGGGCCTGTTTGGCGGCGCGGACACGGACGGCGGGTCGGCGGTCACCGGCAACGAGGTGATCTGGGTCTATCCCATGGCCGCCGCAGGATTTGTCGTGGCCGCACTCGCCATGGCCTTCGTGCGCGCCCGAGCGCCCGACGCCGTGACAGCGCCGGCGGCCGCCGGCTAAGGCGGCGCACGCCTCAGGGGCGGTCGGGGTTGGCAAGATCGGCCAATACCGCCCGCCCCAGACGCGCCACCACCGCGCGCGCCGCGGTCACCCTCAAGCCTTGCTCGCGCCGCAAGGCCTCCCAGGCCGGCCAGCTGTAGGACACCAGAAGCGCCTCAAGCGCCGCCTCGGCGTCGCGTTCCGACGCGGCGGCCAGCTCTGGTTCAAAGGCGCCGGCTAAGAAATCGCGCAGTTCGGCCGTGTCGGTGGCCAGGCGCTCTGTCACGAACGCCACCTCGCCGCGCAGCTGACGCGAGGCGCGAATGACCGGGGCGGCGTACTCATAGATGCGCGCGAGAGCGGGTGGATGTGATCGCACGGCGCACCGCGCGCATCTATGA
>CAYGQB010000055.1:0-16360 GCA_964351895.1 uncultured Caulobacterales bacterium | reverse complement strand
TGTCTGTGCCCCACCGACGGCCCCACCGCCGTCGCCGCCGCTGAGCCCGGCTGCTTCGTTGCGGTTCAGACTGGCTTTGAAACCCTGGAAGGCCAGCGCCTAGACGCGCCGGTCAAGTGGGCGGTCGCCGCGCCGGAGCGGGCCAACGCCTTTACCCCGCCCAATACGCCGGACGCGGGCGCCTATCGCCGCTTCGTCGCCGCTGAGTTGGCCGCCGGCCTGGGCCTGCCTGAGGCCAGCCTGGTTGAGAAGGTCTGGCTGACGGCCGACGAGGGGGAGTTGCCGGCCGTCCTGACCCGCGTGCCGCCCGCGCGCCATATTGGCTATGCGCTCACCTGGTATGGTCTCGGGCTGGCCCTGGTGCTGGTCTATGTGGGCTACCATCGCGCCAACGGCCGGTTCGGCCGCCCATAGCGCTCGGGCCCCCTAACGCTCGCCCCCCCATAACACCCGGGCCCCATCTCGCATCAACTCTTGGACCGCTGGCCACGGCCCTTGCCCGGTGTGGCGCAGCCTTGGCATGCTGGCGTGCGAGGGCGGCACACATGAGCTGCGTCCTGCGCTGATGGAAGAGAACGCCGATGGCCGTCACACGATTGACACCGCGCGTCGAGCCGAGAGATCGGGTCAACGCAGACGGCGTCTATCTGCGCCGGCCCGTGTCCAGCGACTATGCCGCCTGGGCCCAGCTGCGCGCCCGCTCGCGCAGCTTTCTGACCCCGTGGGAGCCGAGCTGGGCTTATGACGAGCTGACGCGCGGCGGCTACCGGCGCCGCATGCGCCGCTACGCGCGCGAACAGCGTGACGGGGCTGGGGCCGCGTTCTTTGTGTTTCGCGCCGACGACGACGTGCTGGTGGGCGGTTGTAACTTAAACAACATCCGTCATGGGGTGCTGCAATGCGGCTCGCTTGGATACTGGATTGGCGAGCCCTATCGCCGCCACGGCCACACCCGGGCGGCGGTGCGCGCCCTGGTCGGCCACAGCTTTTCGCAGCTGGGCCTGCACCGCGTTGAGGCCGCCTGCATCCCGACCAACGACGCCTCGCGCCGGCTTCTTGAAAGCGTCGGGTTTCGTCAAGAAGGGGTGGCGCGGGCCTATCTGAAGATCAATGGGGCGTGGCGAGATCATGTGATCTACGCGCTCATTTCCGGCGACCCGATCCTGTGACAGCGCCGATTAAACCCGCGCCGGGACCATCGGCTGGCGCGTCTTGCGAGACGTCTGGCGAGACGTCTGGCGAGACGCCTGATGCGCGTCTGGCGCTCCTGGCGTCGGGCGTGGCCGGGTTTTCGTGGGACGGGGCGGACGGCCTGGTGCGTCTGGACGGGGCAACCGAAGCTCTGTTTGGCGCGCCCGCGCCCATGGCCCTCTTGTGGCCCGACTTCTTAGCGCTCTTTGCTGAGCCAGACCGGGAGGCCTTGGCGGCCCTGCCGGACGCGGCCGCCTTAGCGGACGGGGTGCAGGTGGTGCTGGCCCGGCGCGCTGACCCGCGTGGGCGCACCCGCCGGCTGCGCGTGCGCGCCAGCAATCACGGAACGGCGCGCGGTCTGGCCGGCGTCATCGCCCCCGCCTTTGGGGCCGCCGGCGAGCGCCCAGAGGGCGGGCGGCTTGAGATGGAGTTGGCGCTTCTGTCTGCGGTCGAGCGCGACGACTTTGAGGCCTGGTTGCAGCCGATCGTGTCTCTCTCCGATTTCACGGTCGTTGGCTTTGAAGCCCTGGTGCGCTGGGAGTGCCCGGGACGCGGCCTGTTGCAGCCGGATGACTTTATGCCGCTGGCCGATGAGCTGAACTTGGTGGGCGCCATCGGGGCGTGGATGCGCGAGGCCGCGGCGGCCTGGTCGGCGCGCCATGCGCTGGGCCGGTTCGTGGCCGTCAACATCGCCTCACGCGAATTGCAGGACGAAGCCCTGGCTCATCATGTGGCCGATGTCATGGCGCGCCACGGCTTGGGGGAAAGCGCCCTGAAGCTGGAGGTGACCGAGGGAGAGATCATCGACGCGCCCGAAGCGGCTGAGCGCGTGCTTCTTGCCTTGAAGCAGGCGGGCGTCGGCCTGGCGCTGGATGATTTCGGGGCCGGGCATTCGTCGTTTGCGCGCCTGGGTCGGTTCGCCTTCGACACCGTCAAGATCGACCGCTATTTTGTGCGCACGCTCGCCTCCAAGCCATCGCGCGTGATCGTGGAAAGCATCGTCAAGTTGGCGCATGATCTGGGCATGACCGTGGTTGCCGAGGGCGTTGAAACAAGCGCGCAAGCGGACGCCGTGCGTGAGTTGGGGTGCGACTTTGCGCAAGGCTATGTGTTCGCCCCGCCGATGCCGGCGAGCGAAGCCCAAGACCTGTTCCACCTGCCCTGCGGCGCGCCTTCCGGGCGTCCGGGTTCTCAGGGCTTCGAGGCTGGGGGAGCCACAACAGGGAGAGACGCTGGAGGGCAGGGCGATGCGGTCTGAGGCGCCAAGCTGTGCACCGCCAACCAAGGAAAGGAGGCGCGAGCCACGATGACGAACCCTCAGGTGACGGCGTTCTTTGATGCTGCGACCAACACGGTCAGCTATGTGGTGGCCGACCCACGCACGCGCGCCTGCGCCATCATCGACAGCGTTCTCAGCTTTGATCCTGCCTCCGGGCGCACCGATCGGACGGGACTGGACGCGGTCGTCGCTCACGTGCGCGCGCAGGACTTAAGCGTTGTCTGGCTCCTGGAAACCCATGTGCACGCCGATCACCTATCCGGCGCTCCGCCGCTCAAAGCCGCGCTGGGCGGTGAGATTGCGATTGGCGCGCACATTGGCGTCGTTCAAGACGTGTTTGCGCGCGTGTTTCACGCCGAACCTGGGTTTGCCGTCGACGGCTCGCAGTTCGACGTGCTTCTGACCGACGGCGAAACGGTCGCGCTCGGCGACCTGTCGATCCACGTCATCGCCACCCCAGGCCACACGCCGGCGTGCGTGTCTTATCTGATCGGCGACGCCGTATTTGTGGGCGACACTCTGTTCATGCCGGACTTTGGCACCGCGCGGACTGACTTTCCCGGCGGCGACGCGCGCACGCTCTATCACTCCATTCAGCGCCTGTTCGCGCTGCCGGACGAGACGCGCGTTTTCGTCGGCCACGACTATGGCGCGCCGGGCCGCGATGAAATGGCGTGGGAAACCACGATTGGCGCGCAGCGCGCCAACAATGTCCATGTGGGGCGGGTCGCCGGCGCGGCCCATGATGCGGACGCCTTTGCCCAGATGCGCGATGCACGCGACGCCACCTTGGCGATGCCGCGCCTCCTCCTGCCGTCGGTCCAGGTCAATATGCGCGCAGGGCGCCTGCCGCCGGCTGAAGCCGACGGGCGCCATTATCTGAAGCTGCCCATCGACGTTCTTTAGCAAGCGCCGGGCGCGGGGGTGAGAAACTCCAGGCGCACGCCGGCCGGATCAATCGCCGCAGAGAGGCGCACGCAGCCATAAGGCGCAAGACGCAACGCAGCCGCCCCGCGCCCGTCTTCGCCCGGGCGGTCGCCGGACTGGAGCGCAGGCGGCGCCGCCAGTCGCAGGGCCACCCACCCCAGATTGGGCGGCGCGGCGCGATCGGCCAGGGCGCGCCCCTCAACGCCGCCAAACGAGAGAAACGCCACCGAGCCCTCGCCGCCGCCGTCCGGGTGGAGCCAGACGACGTTGCGTGTGACCTGCGGGGCCAGATCATGCGGCCAGCCGTAGAGATTGGGGCCAGGCGCGGCCGCCGGGCCCTGGTCGGTGAGGAACGCCGACCAGCCCAGCACGTCTTCATAAAAGGCGCGCGCCGCGTCCAAATCCGGGGCGATGACGAATGCATTGTTCGGCCGCGACAGGGCCTCAACCGGCATGCGCCATTGCGGCCCAAGCGCCGGGCGTTCACGCTCGATGAGGCCGATCACAAGTCCGTCGGGGCCGCGAAACACCGCTTCGGCGACGGCAAATTCCTCCACCGAGAAGCGCACTGTTTCGGCAAATGGGCGCCAGCCGGCGCGCTGCATCGCGGCAAACGCCACATCGATGTCGCGCACCCGCACGTTGAAGCCTGCAATGGCGCCAGTGTCGAAAAACTGGCCCGCTGAGCGGATCTCGACCTGCGGCCCGGCGTCCTCCAGCGCCACCAGTCGCACACGGCCGCGGGTTTCGCCTGGCTCCGTGAAGACCCGCTCGCGTCCGCGCGCCCCAGCCGGCAGGCCCCATGCGCGCAGGAGCACCGGATCAACGGCGCCGGCGTGGAGGCGCTGATAGCCGGCCACGTTAATAAAGAACCGTTCAGCGCGGTCCAGGTCTGAAACGATGGCCACCGCCTCGATCCAGCCGCCGGCCTGCGTCCAGTCAGAGTTCGAGCTGTCGGGCCCCTCAAGTGCAGAGGTGTCAGTTGCGCCTCTTGCGTTGACGCCCGCGGCGCAGCCGGCAAGGGCCAGGAACCCTGCGCCAATGAGCGCCCCGACAAGGAGCCCGCGCAGCCACAGGGGCCGGCTCATGAGTCAGACGCCGCGCCGCGCCGCGGCTTGGTGGCCAGAACCCCGGTACGCGGGCTTGTGGGGCGTCGCTTTAGGGCGGTGTGCGCCGCGCCGGGCGCTTTGCGATCGTCGAACAGGTCGGCCAGCTCGTTGACGATGGCGCCGGCGAGTTGATCGACATCGGTGATGGTGACGGCGCGCCGGTACCAGCGGGTGACGTCATGGCCAATGCCGATGGCGACCAGCTCCACCTCTGAACGCGCCTCCACGGCGGCGATCACGTCGCGCAGGTGACGGTCCAGATAGCCGCCCGAGTTTACTGACAAGGTTGAATCGTCCACCGGCGCCCCGTCGGAGATGACCATCAGAATGCGCCGCTGTTCGGGACGCGCGATCAGGCGATTCCAGGCCCAGGCCAGCGCTTCCCCGTCGATGTTCTCTTTCAAGATGCCTTCGCGCATCATCAGGCCAAGCTGGCGCCGGGAGCGGCGGTAGGGGCTGTCGGCGTCCTTGTAGATGATGTGGCGCAGGTCGTTCAGTCGGCCCGGATTGGGAGGGCGACCGGCCTTCAGCCAGTCTTCGCGCGCCCGGCCGCCTTTCCAGGCCCGCGTGGTGAAGCCGAGGATCTCCACCTTGACCGCGCAGCGCTCTAGGGTGCGCGCCAAGATGTCCGCGCACATGGCCGCGATCTGGATCGGTCGACCGCGCATGGAGCCTGAATTGTCCAACAAAAGCGTGACCACCGTGTCGCGAAAGGCCATCTCCGATTCTTCTTTGAACGAGAGAGGATAGAGCGGATCGGTGACGACGCGGGTCAGGCGGGCCGCGTCCAGAACGCCCTCATCCAGATCGAACGTCCAGGAGCGCGACTGAGTGGCCAAGAGCTTGCGCTGGAGCTTGTTGGCCAGGCGCGCCACCACGCCCTGATAGGCGGATAGCTGATGGTCGAGCGCGGCGCGCAGGCGCTCCAGCTCGCCCGCTTCGCACAGCTCGTCCGCGCGCAGCTCTTCGTCAAACTGGGTCGTATAGGCCTTGTAGACGGACGGATCGTCTTGGATGTGGGTGTTGGGGCGCACGCGCGCGGGCTCAGTGGCGTCGGCGTCGCCGGTCTCCGCGTCCGCGCCTGCTTCCATGTCCACCGGCTGGGCGCTGCTGGCGCCGGCGCCGCGCTCATCCTCGCCGTCCGCGCCTTCAGGCTCATCGCCGGCGCTGTCGCCGCCCTGGTCATCGTCGCCAGGGTCGTCCTCGTTGCTTTCCGCGTCTTCTTCTTCGTCTGAGCTGTCGTCTTCTTCTGGGTCGCCGCCCAGCTCGTCGCCCAGATCCAAGTCGCGGATCAGGCTGCGAATGGCTTCTGCGAAGGCGGCCTGGTCGCCAGGACACTTGGCGAGGACGTCAAGGGCGCCGCCGGCCTTGTCCAGCACCGTGTCGCGCCACAGATCCGCCACCCCGCGCGCCGCGGGCGGCAAAGCCCGCCCGGTCAGCCGCTCGCGCAGCAACAGGGCCACCCCATCGGCGAGTGGCGCGTCCTGGCGGTCTTCCATGCGCGCATAGCCCTTGCGCTCACACGCTTCGTTCAGGGCCGCGTCGATGTTGTCGGCCACGCCCGGCATCGCCGCCGCCCCGAGCGATTCCACGCGCGCCTGCTCAGCGGCTTCAAAGATGGCGCGCGCCTTGGCGCCAATCGGGGAAAAGGCGGCGTGCGTGGCCGCGTCATGGTGGGCCAGGCGCAGGGCCAGGGCGTCGGCCTGGCCGCGCGCACGCGCAGCCGACTTGGGCGTCAAAGGGCGCGGCGGCGGCGGCAGGTTGACGCCGCCGCGCGCAATCGCCGCCGCGTCGCCGCCATAGCGCACCTCGATCTCGCCCTGCGCCGCCAGGGCGCGGGTGGCCGAGGCCAGGGCGGTCTTGAAGAGGTCTTCCAGGGACTCTTTGCTCATGGCGACCAAGCTAGCCCGCAGCGCCCGTCAGGGCGAGGGCGTCAGGGCGAGGGCGCCAGGGCGAGGGCGAGAGGGCGCGGAGAGACATCGTGGATCGTAGGCGGCGGCGCAGACCTTACGCCACCTGCACGTTCAGGGCGCTTTCAGGCAGTTCCTCGCCGAAGGCGCGCTGATAGTATTCAGCGATGATCGGGCGCTCCAGTTCGTCACACTTGTTGACGAAGGTGAGGCGGAAAGCGTTGCCAACGTCGCCGGCGAAGATCTCAGCGTTCTGGGCCCAGGTGATGACCGTGCGCGGGCTCATGACGGTGGAGATGTCGCCGTTCATGAAGCCATTGCGGGTCATGTCGGCGACCCGGACCATGCGCGACACGATCTCCCGGCTCTCTTCGCTTTCAGCGTAGCTGGTCGCCTTGGACAGAACGATCTCAGTCTCAGCGTCATGGTCGAGATAGTTGAGCGTGGTCACAATCGACCAGCGGTCCATCTGACCCTGGTTGATCTGCTGGGTGCCGTGATAGAGGCCCGTCGCATCGCCCAGACCGACCGTGTTGGTGGTCGCGAACAGGCGAAAGAACGGGTGCGGCTCAATCACCTTGTTCTGATCCAGAAGCGTCAGGCGGCCGGACGCCTCCAAAACACGCTGAATGACGAACATCACGTCCGGACGTCCGGCGTCATACTCGTCGAACACCAGAGCCACCGGGCGTTGCAGCGCCCATGGCAACATGCCTTCGCGAAACTCAGTGACCTGCTTGCCGCTTTTCAGAACGATGGCGTCCTTGCCGACCAGATCGATGCGGCTGACGTGGCTGTCCAGATTGACCCGCACCAGCGGCCAGTTGAGGCGCGCGGCGACTTGCTCGATGTGGGTCGATTTCCCGGTGCCGTGATAGCCCTGCACCATGACGCGCCGATTGTGCGCGAGGCCGGCCAGGATCGCCATGGTGGTCATGGGATCAAAGCGATAGGCCTCGTCAATCGCGGGCGCGTGGGCGCTCGGCTCCGAGAAGGCGGGGACCTCCCAATCTACATCAACGCCAAAGGTCTGGCGCACCGAGACGGTCATGTCGGGCGCATCAAGCGGGAAGTCGGCGTCGGTCATGGGAAGCTCCAGGCGGCGCGGCGGGCTGACGCGCACGTCAAGACCTAGCGCGCCGGACGCGTCGGGGAAAGGGGCGGGCGTCAGGCAGGCCGCGCTTACCCGCCAGGTCATTGCAGCGCCGGCGCCGGCTTGCTAGCCGATGCTTTTGCGGAGGTTGACGTGTCAGAACTCGTCTTGAAGGCGGCGTGGGGCGTTCTGGCGCTCATCCATGCGCCGCCGGCCCTGGTCTTCTTCAATCCGGCGCTTCTCGCTCGGCTGTATGGAGTTGCGCCGAGCGCAGAGACGGGCCTCCTGTTGGTGCATCGCGGCGCGCTCTTTGCCGCCGTGGCGGCGGCCTGCGCGCTGGCGGTGCTTGATCCAAGCGCCCGGCGCGCCGCCGGTCTCGTCGCCGCCATCAGCATGATCAGCTTCATTTGGCTCTACGTCAGCGCAGGGACGCCAGCGGGGTCACTGCGCACGATCTTCATCGTCGACGTGATTGCTCTGGCGCCGCTTGCTCTGGTCCTGGCGGCGGCCTGGAGACCTCAGCTGGCTTAGCCGTAGCCGGCTTTCTTGAGGGTTTGGTAGGCGCGGATCACCTGTTGCAGCCGCCCCTCGGTGGTGCGGTCGCCGCCATTGGTGTCGGGGTGGAAGCGCTTGACGAGGGACTTGTAGGCTTCGCGGATCGCTTCGGCGCTGGCGTCGGCGTCCAAGCCGAGGGTTTCCAGGGCGCGCTGTTCCAGGCGTCCCAGGCGGCGCGGGCGCGCGGCGGCGGTTTGCTCGGCTGGATCGCCAAACACGTTGAAGGCGTCGCGGAAGGCGTAGGTAAAGCCGCGTCCCATCTTGGTTGCGGCCGCGCGCCCGCGCACGCGCTCCTGGCTTGACCAGGTGGGCCGGTGCCCAGTGGCGGCGCCGGCCTGATAGGCGGCCGCCTGTTCCGGCGTCATGTCCGCGAAAAAGTTCCAGTTGCGGTTGTACTCGCCGGCGTGGGACGGGCAAAAGTGATAGTACTGGTTGAGCTTATCAACGCCCATCGGAGCCCGGCACACGCCCGGCGCCGCACACGACGCCCAGTCGCACGTGCGCTCTTCGGGCTTGGCGTCGCGCGTGGGTGGACGAATGCGGATGTCCACGAAACGCGGGCGATAGGAGTAGGAACTCGACATGACACCGATTATGGGAAGCGTCGGATGAGCCGACAACGCCTTGACACGCCACAAAGTGGAAACCGCGCACAGCGTATCGCACAGGCCTTACGCCAAGCTTTCCAGCCCGAAACGCTTGAGGTGATTGATGAATCGGCGTTTCACGCCGGCCATTCCGGGGCCCGGCCCGAGGGTGAGACACATTTTCGCGTGAAGATCGCAGCGCAAGTTTTTTCCGGCGCGCCGCGCGTGGCGGTGCATCGTCAGATCAATCAGGCGCTGGCGGCCGAGTTTGACGCCGGTCTGCACGCGCTTGCGATCGAGGCGGGCGGGCCGCCGGAAGGCTAGCGGCGCGCCGCCTACTCAGTTGCCTCTGCGCCGGTTTCGGAGCCTGGAGGTTCGGCGCTCGCGGTTTGCGCCACAGCAGCGGGCGCAGGCGGCCAGTTGAGCTGGGCGCCCGGGGCCAGAGCATAGTCCGTCGCGCGGCCGCGCCGCCATTCGCCCGTGGCCAACTCATAGTCAGAGACGGCCGACAAGGAGCCGTCTGCGTGGATCGTCCCGACAGAGCGCACGCGGATGATCTCATCGTGGCCGATCACATCTTCGGTTGCGGTCCACGAGCCGTCATCGGCCACGGTGATTGAGCCTTCGGTGCGAAAGCCGGCCGTCGTGACATAGACGTAGGCCAGGCCCTGCGCTGTGTCTGGATAGATCAGCGTTTCACCGCCATAGCTTGCGTCCGCGATGGTATGGCGAATGCGCACCGCATTGCCGCCGAGCGCGGCGTCCCAGACCTGGATGTCGGGCGTCAAGTCGGCGTCAGGCGCGCCGTCGCCGTCTTCGTCTGCGCCCAGTCCGCGATAGGTGTTGCCGATCATGGCGCTGAAGGCGGACAGGTCAGGGTGGAGCGCGGGCGTGACCGGGTCGAGGTCTTGCGCGCGCGCCGGCGCCGCACTGGTCAAGGCGGCGGCGATCAGAACGACACTGGAGGCGCAGGCGGCGCGGCGCGTGGCGGGCGACGAGAAAGGCGTGGGCGTCATGCGGTGTCTCCGTTGCGAGAAAAGCTTCGGCCGGTTGGGCGACCTTGAAGCGACGCGCCGGACGGCCTTTCCAGTGTCTGGCCGCGCTAGCGATGTAACTCCTGGCGCTCGGGCGCAGCTTCGCGCGGTTGCCAGGTTTGAGGCGGAGGCGGATCGCCTGCGCCGCCGCGATGAAAATAGACCCGCCGCGCGAAGGCGCGGAAGATCGGCGTGTCGAGGGCCAAATCGATCAATGGGTTGAACACGGCCATGTCAGCCGCGCGACGAAGCATGAGCTTAGGCCACAATCGCGGCAGGAGCTGGGCAAGCTGTCGATCGGGCGCATCTGCGTTGCCTGAGAGATGAGCGGCGGTGGCCTCGCCGGCGGCTTCTCCCACTTCGAGCGCCAAGTGAATGCCCCCGCCCGTGAGCGGCGAGACCATGCCGGCGCTGTCGCCAATGAGGGTGACGCGCGGACGCGCCCACGGATCCACCAAGCCGCCGCACGGGATCAGGCCGGCGCGCCGTTCCACAACGGACGCTGGGTCGAGCCCAAACAGGGCTTCGGCTTCGGCGACGAAGCGGTCGATGTCGGGCTTGCGGCCGGGCGAAACGGCGAGGCCAACTTGCACAACATCCGGTCCGGGCGCGACCCAGGCCAAGTAGCCCGGCGCGGTACCGGAATCGATGAAGCAGTGCAGGAACCGGGCGTCGAGGCGCTCAGCGCGGGCGTACTCGCGCTCGACGCCGGTCAAGAGCCGGGTGTTCCGCCCCAGGTCGAACGCGGCCGCCACATCCGATTTGGCCCCGTCCGCGCCCAGGATCCATCGCGCGCGCACCGCCTGTCCGGAGAGCCGCGCGACGACATGATCGCCTTTCACCTCGCCGCCCTCAAACCGCGCGCCGGTGCGCACCTCAGCGCCGGCGGCGCGCGCGTCCTGCGCCATCCAGGCCAGCACCCCGCCGGTGTCGGTGGTAAAGAACGCATAGTCGTCGGCAAACAAATCGACGTGGCGCCGGCTCGGGCCATAGAGACGCACGCCGGGGACCGCCAGGGCGTGCTGATCGGGAAGTTCAGCGTATTCGGCGGCTTCCTGCACAAAAATGCCGGTGGTGTGGAGCCGCGCGCCCACATGGGGCTTGGCGTCGGCCACCAGCACTGACGCGCCGCGCCGCGCCGCAGAGCGCGCCGCCCGCAAGCCGGCAAATCCGGCTCCGATGATCAGAATGTCGACGTCGGCGACGCTAGCCATTCGGCGCGGTCTCCTCGGGGTCAGGTTCGTCGAGCACCGTCACGCGCATCTGCGAGATCTGATTGCGATGACGTTTGATAATCTCAAATCGGCGTCCATGGAAAATGAACACTTGTCCAAGTTCGGGAATGGTCTGCGCCTCGTGGATCACCAGACCGGCGATGGTCACCGCCTCATCGTCCGGCAAAGCCCAGTCTAGCATGCGATTGAGATCGCGGATGGAGACCGCCCCGTCGACCATCACAGAACCGTCGGCTTGGCGCCGCACGCCAACCACCGGCTTGTCGTGCTCGTCCTCGATCTGGCCGACAATCTCTTCCAAGATGTCTTCCAGCGTCACCAGGCCCATCAAGGCGCCGTACTCATCCACGACGATGGCGAAATGCTCGCGCTTGGCGCGAAACGCGTTGAGCTGGTCAGGCAACTCGCTGGTTTCTGGAACGAACCAGGGTTCGCGCGCGATGGCCGCCACGTCGATGGCCGAGCCGTCGCCTTGAGCCGCGTGCAGGGCGCGCGACAAGTCTTTAGCGTGGACCACGCCGATGATGTTTTCTTGATCGCCGCGCCACAGGGGCAGGCGGGTGTGACGGCTTTCCAACGCCTTGGCCACCAGGGCGCCGGGTTCGTCGTCGGCGTCCAGCATCTGCATGGATTTACGGTGGATCATGACGTCCGCGACGGTCAATTCGCGCAGGTCCAAAATGCCGCCGAGCATGTGTCGGTCGCTCGTTTGCACGCCGCCGTCGCGGTGATGCAGGTCGATGGCGCCGCGCAATTCGTCATGCGCCGCCAGAGGGGCGACGTCGCCGCGCACGCCCAGAAGCTTCAGCGTGGCCGTGACCACCGCCTGAACCGCCAATACGGCGGGCGCGAACAGACGTGTGACCAGACCAATTGGCGCGGCGACAAACATGGCCATGCGGTCAGCGTTGTTGATGGCGTAGGTCTTGGGCAGCACCTCGGCGAAGACCAGAACCAAGAGCGTCATCACCAGGGTCGCATAGGCAACGCCGGTTTCGGGAAAGATGCGCAGAAACGTCGCCGTCGCGATCGCCGAGGCCAAGATGTTCACCAGGTTGTTGCCCAGCAAAATTGAGCCAATCAGGCGTTCTGGCCGGGCCACCAGCGCATTTACGCGCGCGGCGCGCGCGTCGCCGTCTTTCTCAAGCTGATGCATGCGCGCATGAGAGACCGCCGTCAGAGCCGTCTCAGATCCTGAGAAAAAGCCAGACAAGCACAGGAGGCCGAGAATGATCCCGGCGGGGGCGAGCAGTGAGGGGTCGAGGTTCATGAAGGTGTGGTCTCAGGGGGAGAGGAAGAGGAAAGTTGGGCGCGCAGAAACGCAGCCAGCGCGGCGCGATCTTCGACAGGGGTGACGCTGGCCGCGCCCAAGCCGTCCGGCAGCACCAGTCGGATGACGCCGGCCGTGTTTTTCTTGTCATGGTCCATACGGGCGAGCACGGCGTCTGGATCAAATGGACCGCCGGGGGTCTCAGCGCCCGACTGGGGCAGCCCGGCGCTTGCCAATACGGCGCGCAGGCGCGCCAGATCAGCGGGTGCGGCCCGGCCGTGTGCGCAGGCGTACTCCATGGCCAGCGCCATGCCGCCGGCCACCGCTTCACCGTGGCGCAAGCCTGAGGCGTAGCCAGCTTCAGCTTCCAGCCCGTGGCCAAACGTGTGGCCCAAGTTCAACAGGGCGCGCCGGCCCGCTTCACGTTCGTCTTGCGCCACGATCTCGGCTTTCAGCTCGACCGCGCGAGAGATGGCGGTCAGCTGGGCGGTGCGGTCGCCGCCCAGGACCGCCGCCCCGTGGGCTTCCAGCCAGGCAAAGAAGGCGGCGTCCGCGGCAACGGCGATTTTCACGATCTCTGCGTAGCCGGCGCGCAAATCGCGCGCGTCCAGCGTGTCGAGGACATTGAGGTCGGCCACGACCAGGGCCGGCTGATGGAACACTCCGATCAGGTTCTTGCCTTGTGGGGCGTTGATCGCGGTCTTGCCGCCGACCGAGCTGTCGACCTGCGACAAGAGCGTGGTGGGAAACTGGATGAAGGGAACGCCGCGCTTCACCAGGCCCGCCGCCAGGCCGACGAGATCGCCGACCACGCCGCCGCCAAACGCGCCCACCGCTTCGCCGCGCTCCAGGCCGGCGTCTAAGAGCCAGCTTGTGACCCGCTCCAGCTCGCGAAACGATTTTGATCCTTCGCCCGGCGCCACGGGTAAGACGTCGCAGGCCACGCCGACGCGCGCCAGGGCGGCGATGAGGCGATCAGCATGCAGGTCAGCGGCGGTGGCGTCCGCGACAATCGGCAGGCGCCTACGGCCGGCCAGCTGAGCCACGCGCGCGGCGCAGGCCTCTAGGGCGCCGGCGCCGATCACGACATCATAAGAGCGCGCCCCCAGCGCCACATGCACCTGGGTGAAGCCCGGCCCGACGGCCGTGTCGCGGGTCATGGCGTGTCCTTTGGCGCGGCCGGCAACGTTTTCAGCGCCGCGAGCACCCGTTCCACAGTACGCGCGTGCGGACCGTCCAAGCTGTCAATCACGGCGTCCGCTTGGGCGTAGAACGGCTCGCGCTCGGCCAAGAGGCGCTCCATCACGGCGCGCGGATCGTCGGTGCGCAAGAGGGGGCGATGATCGCGGCGCGACACCCGATGCATCAACGTCTCTAAGTCGGCGCGCAGCCAGATGGAGATGGCGCGCTCTAAGATGAGGGCGCGGGTTTGGGTGTCAACAAAGGCGCCGCCGCCGGTCGCGATCACCTGCCGACGCTCCGACATCAGACGTTGAATCACGCGTCGCTCGCCGGCGCGAAACTCAGGTTCGCCGAAGGTTTCAAAAATCTCAGCGATGCTGCGCCCGGCCGCTTCCTCGATCGCTTCGTCAGCGTCGACAAATGGCAGGGAGAGAGCCTCGGCCACGCGCCGGCCGATGCAGCTCTTGCCCGCGCCCATCAAGCCGACAAACACGATCGAGCGCGGATCGCCGGACGCTGAGCCCTTGCCCTTACCGGGCGTGCGCCCCTTGTTGCGGCGGCTCTTGCGCGATCCGTCCGATCGCGCGTCGACGCGCGCTGGCTCCGGAGGTCCAGAGCTGGGTCCAGAGGCGGGCCCAGGACTGGGCGCGGGACTGGGCGCGGGCGAGGGTGGGGTGCGTTCGGTCATGACCTTCGGTAAGCAGATAAGGGAGCGCGGCGGCTGGTTGCAAGAGCAGCGTGCGGGTGGCGCCGGCCGCAATTCCGCCGCTCGGCGGCGCCACAAGCGTGTGCATAGGTGTCCGCGCGGGGTGGACGCCGCCGTCGCCGTCAGGCAATCGAGGCGCGAATCGCGGCAACGTAGGCGTTCTTACGCCCTCGTGCACACCGCGCCGCCGCCGCGGGCGCCAGCAGTCAAGGAGGTGCGCCGTGCGCGCATTCGCCATCGCCGCTTGTTTGGCTCTCGTGCTCGCCGTGGGCGGTTTCGTCTATCTGTTGATGCAGGCCGACCGCATGGCCCCGACGCCCAGCCCTCAAGAGGTGGAGGTTCCGCTTGATCTGCCGCGCTAAGTTGACGATGTCGACCGCCCTCAGCTCCCGCCGCCGCCAACGCGCACCCCGTGCGTCTCGTGCGTCTGGCGCCGCGGCCGCGCTCTTGGCGCTCAGCCTGATCGCCGGCGCCGGGCCCGCCCAGGCTCAATCCAGCGGATCAGCTCCGCGCGCGACCTCGTTGTCGGTCATGGAACTGGACGACGTCGACCCTCTGGCGGTGGGCGCCCTGTCGCCAGCTGAGGGCGCCTTGCCGGCCACCTTGTGGCGCGGCTCTGACGTGGTTCTGGTGCAGCGCGCCATTGATGCGGCCGCAGGGCTCGACGCGCCGGGCGGCGTGGCGGCGCTGACGGCGCGGGTCTTGCGGTCTGGCGGGCAGGGCCCGTCGGGCGACGATGATCGCGTGGGTCTGGCCGTGGCGCGGGTGCAGGCGCTGGCCGCACTGGGGCACGCCGACGCCGTTGCCGAACTGGTCTCAGCTACGCCTGCGCTGCGCAACGATACGGCGGCCGCAGAGCTGGGCGTGCGCGCGCATCTGGCGATGGACGCTCTGGCGCCGGCTTGCGCTTTGGCCGACGACGTGTCGCGCACGCTCGACACGGCCGGCTCCGGGTTTTGGACACGCGCGCGCATCGCTTGCTTTGTGTTTGCCGGGGAAGCAACGGCGGCCGAAGTGACCATGGACGCGGCGCGCGCCGCCGGCGTGGATGGGATCGACACCACCTTCGCAGAATGGGTCATCAGCGCCGCCGGATCGGCTGGCGCCGCGCCCAGCAAGACGCCGCGCAACTCGCTGGAGCTTGCCCTGGCGCGCGCGGCGAACGCGGCCCTCACGGATGACACGCTTGGCGCCCTCGATCCGATCGACCTGGCCGCCCTGGCTGGCGACGACGGCGCGGACCATGACGTGCGCCTTCACGCGGCGCGCAAGCTGTTGCGATCGGGGGCTCTGGATGCGGCCAGCTACGCCGCTCTGGTGCGCGACGCGGCCGCCGCGCCCGAGCAATCCAGCGCTGAACTCTTAGACGCCGCGCACGCCGCCAAGGGCGCGGCGCGCGACGTGCTCTATCATCAGGCGGTCTCTGCAGCAGACACGCCGATCGCCAAGGCCGCCGCGATTGCCGCCGCCTTGAACGCAGCCGAGACGCCCGACGCCTTCCGCGCCGCCGCCAGCCTCTACGCCAACGAACTGGTGTTCCTTCAGGTCAATCCAGACACGCTGATCCACGCGCCGGCCTTCATCGCGGCGGCCGCCGCGTCTGGCGACACGCGCCTGGCCCGCACCTGGTTGCGCGCGCGCCTGTTTGCCGTGGGCGCGGCCAGCACGCCGCCCACGCCCTCAGACCTCGTCACCCCCACAAGCGCGCCAGTTGCCTTGGGGGCCCAAGACGATCCGTTCGCCGTGTCGCCGGCTTCGAATCCCAGTCCGGCGACCTCCGGCGCCATGGGGCGCGCAGGCATGGAGCCGCTGGCGCCGGGCGTCGAGGCGGCCTTGCGCGCCCTGGTGACCACCGCTGATCCCAGCTCCAGTGAACGCGCTCTGGGCGAGGCTGCGCTGGGGTGGCTGGCCAGCGCCCCCAATTCGGTCGACGCGGAACGCGCCGCGGCGGTGTTGCTGGCGCTTGGCGCCCGCTCTACGCCGGAGCTGCGCCGCGCTGCGGCGCGCGCCCAAGAGGCCGGAGCCGTGTCGTCGCCAGCGCGCACCCACGCCGCAGCCGCGCGCCGCGCCGCCGACGCTAGCTCTGAGGCCAGCTCTGACGAGGTCGACATGGACGCGGCCAGCGACGCCTTGTCCTCGCTGGTGCGCGCCGGCCTGGCGGACGACGCGCGCCGCATCGCCGCTGACGTCATGGTGCTGGGTTGGCGGCGCGATGCGTGACGTCGACGCCATCGACGCCTTCTTGGAGATGATGGCTGTTGAACGCGCCGCCAACCCAGCAC
>CAYGQB010000054.1:0-16366 GCA_964351895.1 uncultured Caulobacterales bacterium | reverse complement strand
CCCGTTCACGCCGGGCCAGGAAGGCGCGGGCGTCGTGTCGGCGGTGGGCGAGGGCGTGACCCATCTGGCGGTGGGCGATCGCGTTGCTTTCATGGGGCTGACGGGCGCCTTTGCAGAAAAGACGGTCGTCGCAGCAGCCACGGTGAGCAAGATCCCTCACGCCATGGATTTTGAATCCGCCGCCGGCTTCACCATGGTTTATGGCACCACCCTTTACGCCCTCAAGCAGCGCGGTGATCTGAAGGCCGGTGAGACGCTCCTGGTGCTGGGCGCAGCCGGCGGCGTCGGCCTGGCGGCGGTCGAGGTTGGCAAGGCGATGGGCGCGCGGGTGATCGCGGCCGCGTCCTCGGCTGAGAAGCTGGAGGTGTGCCGGGCGCACGGCGCGGACGAGACCATTAACTACACGTCCGAAGACCTTAAGGCGCGCTTGAAGGAGTTGACCGGCGGGGCGGGCGTGGACGTGATTTACGACCCGGTGGGCGGCGATTTTGCCGAACCGGCCCTGCGCGGTATTGGCTGGAACGGGCGCTACCTGGTGATCGGCTTTGCCGCCGGCGACATTCCGAAGATCCCGCTCAACTTGGCCCTCTTGAAGAGCTGCCAGATTGTCGGCGTGTTCTGGGGCGCCTGGACGTTCAAAGAGCCCAAGGCCAACGCCGCCAATCTGGCCGAGCTTCACGCCATGTTCGAGGCGGGAAAGCTAAAGCCGCGGGTGTCCGCCACCTACGGCCTCGACGCGGCGGTTGAGGGCATGCGCGACCTGGCTGAGCGCCGCGCCATCGGCAAAATCGTCCTGACCCCCTAAGCGCACCTTGCGCCGTCTTTTCCATGCTGGGCCAGTTCGGGCCTGATCTCTGACAAAGGAACCACCATGACCGCTCTTGCTTCGCGTGACGTACGACTTGCCGCCCGGCCCTCAGGCTTGCCTGCGTCGGAACACTTTGTGTTGGGCGAGGCGGCCGCGCCTGAGCCTGGGCCAGGCGAGATCCAGGTGCGCAACCACTGGATGTCGGTCGACCCCTACATGCGCGGTCGCATGATCGACCGCAAAAGCTATGTGCCGCCGTTTCAGATCGGTGAAATCTTGCAGGGCGGCGCGGTGGGCAAGGTGGTCGCCTCGAACGCCGAAGGCTTTGCGCCCGGCGACCTGGTGTTCTCCATGGCGGGCTGGCGCGAGGCGTTTACCGCCGCGCCCGCAGCCGTGATGGCGCGCAAGATCGCCCCCAGCCCCTTGCCCGAACAAGCCCATCTTGGCGTCGCCGGCATGCCAGGCCTGACCGCCTATGCCGGGCTGTTGCGCGTCGGCGAGGCCAAGTCGGGCGACACCGTCTTTGTGTCGGCGGCCGCCGGCGCGGTGGGCTCGGTCGTGTGCCAAATCGCCAAGGCCAAGGGCTGCCGCGTGGTCGGCTCAGCGGGCGGCGAGAAGAAAGTCGCGTTCCTGAAGGAAATCGGGGTCGATGCGGCGATCGACTACAAGGCCCATCGCGGGGCGCAGGCTCTGACCCAGGCCCTGCGCGCGGCCGCGCCCGACGGCGTCGACGTCTATTTTGAGAATGTCGGCGGCGACCATTTTGAAGCCGCCCTCAACGTGATGCGTGACTCTGGCCGGATCGCGATGTGCGGGACCATCGCGACCTACAATGACGAGGCGCCCGAGCCGGGGCCGTCCAACTTGTCGCTGATCATTCAAAAGCGTCTGAAGGTGCAGGGTTTTATCGTCTCCGACCACAATGACATGATGGGCGATTTCGCCCGCGACATCACCAGCTGGATCGGTTCGGGCGCCCTGACCTGGAAGGAAACCGTCCTGGAGGGCGTGGACCGCGCGCCGGACGCGTTCATCGGCCTCTTCACCGGCGAGAACCTGGGCAAGATGCTGGTCAAGCTCGCCTAAGGCGAGGCGGCTGCGCGTGAGCGGCGATTGGAGTCGCTCTGTGCGCGCTGAGACATATAATAGATGCGAGACAATTGGTCGCGACCGCCCGCTGAAGGGACGGCGCGCAGCACACATGAGCCAGCGGGAGGGCGTCGATGTTCGGATTGGGCAAGAAAAAGTCAGACGAGAAGACCAAGCCAGGACAAGAACCTGGACAAGAGCCCAAGCCGGCGCAAGCGGGCGCTGAAACCGGGCCTGACGCGCCCACATCGGACGCCCCTTCATCAGAAGCTAGCTCGTCGGCGATTGAGCTGCTTGCACCGCCAACCGTGGCAGAGGGCGGCGGCGTCATGCCGGCGCAGATGCAAGATTGGCCGATCAACGTCGCCAACATTCTTGAACACGCGGCCGTGCAGTTTGCCGATCAAGAGATCGTCACCGCCCTGATTGAAGGCGGCATGCATCGCCAGACCTTCGCTGAGACGCTGGTGCGCACCAAGAAGCTGGCCAACGCGCTGCGCCGGCTTGGCGTGCGCCCGGGCGACCGCGTTGCGACGCTCGCCTGGAACACGCACCGGCACATTGAGGCCTGGTACGCCATTTCCGGCCAGGGCGCGATCTGCCACACGGTCAATCCGCGCCTGTTCCCCGAGCAGGTCGGCTACATCATCAATCACGCCGGCAACGGGGCGGTGTTCTTTGACATCACCTTTGCCCCGCTGGTCGCAGCCCTGCGCGATAAGCTCCCGGGCGTGAAGTACTGGATCGCCATGACCGACCGGGCCCACATGCCCGAAGGCGACTACTTGTGCTTTGAAGAGCTGGTGGCGCCAGAATCTGCACTCTTTGAGTGGCCGGCCCTGCCCGACGATGCGGCCTCCTCGCTGTGCTACACCTCTGGAACCACGGGCGAGCCTAAGGGCGTCCTCTACGGACACCGCTCCAATCTCCTGATGGCCATGTCGCAGTGCTCTAAGGACGTGATGAACCTTGGCGCGCAAGACGTTGGCTTGATGGTCGTGCCGATGTTCCACGCCAATTCCTGGGGCATGGCTTACTCATGTCCGATGGTGGGCTGCAAAATGGTGCTGCCCGGCATGGCGCTCGACGGCGCCAGCGTCCATCGCATGATCAAGGAAGAGAAGGTCACCATGTCGGCCGCCGTGCCGACGGTGTGGAGCATGCTTCTTGATCACCTGGAAAAAACCGGAGGCGATCTGTCGCCGCTAACCGATGTGGCGATTGGCGGCTCGGCCGTGCCGCGGTCGATGATCCAAATCTTCGAAGAGAAGTACAATGTGGAGGTGATCCACGCCTGGGGCATGACCGAGATGAGCCCGCTGGGATCGCTCAACCGCCTTCTGCCGGCGCACGACAATCTGTCGAAAGAAGAAAAACTCGACGTGCGCTGCAAGCAGGGCCGGCCGATGTTTGGCGTGGAGATGAAGATCGTCAACGACGAGGGCGTAGAACTGCCGCGCGACGGGGTTGCGTTTGGCCGCCTCCTGGTGCGCGGGCCGTGGGTGGTGAAGTCCTATTTCGGGCGCGAGGACGAGCAGACGCTCGACGCAGACGGCTGGTTTGACACCGGCGACGTGGCCACCCTCGACCCCCAGGGCCTGATGCAGATCACCGACCGGGCCAAGGATGTCATTAAGTCGGGCGGCGAGTGGATCTCTTCGCTCGACCTAGAGAACGCCGCCGTGGCGCATCCTGATGTGGCGATGGCGTGCGTCATTGGCGTGGCGCATCCCAAGTGGGAAGAGCGCCCGCTTCTCCTGGTCGTCGCCAAGGAAGGCGCGACGCCGGACAAGGCGTCGGTCCTGGGCCTGTTGGGGGAGACCTTCGCCAAGTGGCAGCTGCCTGACGACATGATCGTGGTGGACGAGTTGCCGCTCACGGCCACGGGCAAGCTCGACAAGAAGGTGCTGCGCGAGACGTACGCTGATCACCTGATGTCGGCCGCCGACGCTGACGCAGACTCCTAGGCCGCGGGCCGAGGGATGGCGCCTCATCTGGCGCGCGCCTTTCAGGGTGTGACGGGCCAGGTGGATGGGGGACCGCGTGAGCAACACAAGTGATGGGCGCGCGGCGCGCCTGCGCGTGCTCCACGCCGGGGCCGCCAGCCTGGTCGTGCGCCTCGGTCCCGGCGCGCCGGCGCTGGCGTACATTGGCGCGCGACTTCGGGATGAAACGGGTGAGGGCGAGCCGCACGGCGGTCTGGTCACCGCCTTGGCTGAGGCCAACCCGCACGCCGGCCTCAGCAGGGTCGAACCGCTTGCGGTGTGGCCTGAACCGGCGTCCGGGTCCACAGCCACGCCGGGTCTGGAGGCAAGCCGGCCCGGACAAGGCGATGACCCGCGGCCCGCGCCGGTGCGCCAGCGCCTGCAGGCGTCAGCGGCGCCAGGCGAGACCGCTGCGAGCCGGCCCGAGACCTGTGTGATCGAGGCGCGCGACGCTCAGTCCGGCGTGTGTCAGAGGCTCACCATCACGCCGTGCCAGAGCGCCTTCATCGTTCAGGTGCGCCTCATCAATGAGGGCGATGTCCCTCTCACGGTGCATCGCCTCGCCGCCCTGACACTGCCGGCGCCAGAGCACCTCACGCATCGGCTCACCTTCGACGGGCGATGGGCGCACGAGTGGCGCATGACGCGCGCGCCCCTGGGGGCGGGGACCTGGTCTCAAAGCTCGCACACCGGGCGCTCTGGCCATCACGCCATGCCGGGGCTGGTGTGCCTGGAGCCTGAGTGCGGTGAAACCACCGGGGAGTCGTTGAGCGCGCATCTGGCGTGGAGCGGCGACCATCGCCTGATGCTGGAGCGCCTGCGCGACGGGCGCATGGCCTTGATGCTGGAGGCGCTCGCCCCGGTCGGCGGCTTCACCGTGGCGCCGGGCGAGGGCGTGGACGCGCCGGCGGTGCACCTGGCCTGGTCTTCAGCCGGGTTGAACGGCTTGCGCGCGGTGAACGCCGGTCATGTGCGCACGCATGTCCTCGCCAAGGCGCTTGGGCCGCGCCCGGTGCAACTCAACACCTGGGAGGCGGTCTACTTTGACCATGACCTGACGCGACTGAAAGCTCTGGCGGACGCGGCGGCGGATGTGGGGGTGGAGCGCTTCGTCCTGGATGACGGCTGGTTTGGTCGGCGCACGGATGACACGCGCGGCCTGGGCGACTGGACGGCGCGTCCTGGCGCCTATCCGCACGGGCTGGCGCCGCTCATCGAGCACGTGCGCACGCTGGGGATGGCGTTCGGGATTTGGGTTGAGCCTGAGATGGTGAACGCCGACAGCGCCCTGTTTGAGGCCCATCCTGACTGGATCGCCGGGCCTGTCGATCAGGTCTTAGGGCGCGGTCAGTACGCGCTGGACGTGTCGCGCGCGGATGTGCGCGCCCACCTCGTCGCCGTCTTGGATCGGCTGCTGTCCGAGCACGCCATTGACGCGGTGAAGTGGGACATGAACCGCGATCTGCCGCACATCGACACGCACGCCCAAACCCTGGGCTACTACGCGCTGATTGATGCGGTGCGGGCCAAGCACCCCAGCGTTGAGTTTGAAACCTGCGCGTCGGGCGGGGCGCGGTCCGATTATGGCGCCTTGGCGCGCGGCGAGCGCATCTGGGTGTCTGACATGCACGACCCCGATCGTCGCCAAGCCATGCACGCCGGCTTTTCCCTGTTCTTTCCTCCAGAGGTCATGGGCGCCCACGTCGGCCCGGCGATCAGCCATCAGACGGGCCGGCTGTTCCCCATCAACGCGCGCATTGCGCCGATGCTGCTGGGGCACCTTGGGATCGAGCATGATCTGACTGCAATCACCGACGACGAGCGCGCCGCACTGACCCGCGCCATCGCCTTTTATAAGGCGCGCCGCGAGCGCCTCGCGGCCAGCACCATTTGCGCGCTGTCTCATCCCGACCCGGGTCTGACGGTGTTGGCCCGCTTGGCCCCGGACGGGTCGGGCGGCGTGATCGCGCTGGTGCAGGACGCCGCGCCTCAGTGGGCCCGCCCGGCGCCGTTGCGCATTCCCGGTCTGGCCCCGGACGCGCGCTATGCGGTGCGCGCGTTCGAGCCCGATCCGTGGCTTCTCCACTCAGCCCACACCCCGCCGCCCGTGATGGCGCCGGAGGGCGTGGTTTTGTCGGGCCAGACGCTGGGCGCGGCGGGACTGGGCTTGCCGGTCTTTGGGCCCGGGCGCGGGCTCGTTCTTGCAGTGAGCCGCGCTTCGTCGCGCATCGAAGAAGCGGACCCGGCGCCATGACCCAGCACCCGATGACCCGCTTGGGCGTGTGTTACTTTCCTGAGCACTGGCCGCGCGCGCGCTGGGCCGACGACGCCAAGCGCATGGCGGACATGGGCTTGGCCCAGGTGCGCATTGGCGAGTTTGCCTGGAGCCGCATCGAGCCGCACCCTGAACGGCTTGAGTGGGGCTGGCTGGACGATGCGCTAGAGATTTTGCACGAGGCGGGCCTGGGCGTGGTGTTGTGCACGCCGACCGCCACCCCGCCCAAATGGCTCATTGATGCTCAGCCCTCAATTTTGGCGCGCGGGCGGGACGGGCAGGTGCGCCGCTTTGGCTCGCGCCGCCACTACTGCTTTTCCAGCCCCGACTATCGGCGAGAAAGCGCGCGCATCACTGAGGCCCTGGCGCGCCGATATGGCCGCCATGACGCCGTGATCGGGTGGCAGACCGACAATGAATATGGCTGCCACGACACCAGCGTGAGCTTTTCAGATGCGGCCCGCGACGCGTTTCGGGTCTGGTTGCAGGCGCGCTACGGCTCGGTCGATGCGCTCAACGCCGCCTGGGGAGCAGTGTTCTGGAGCCAGGAAGTCACCAGCTTTGACGAAGTCGACCCGCCCAATCTGACGGTCACCGAAGCCAATCCGGCGCACTGGCTCGATTATCGCCGCTTTGCGTCGCACGAGGTGTGCGCCTTCAACGCCGTACAAGTCGAAATCTTGCGCCAGCACGCGCCTGACCGCTTCATCACCCACAATGTGATGGGCCACGAAACCGGCTTTGACCATTTCGCGCTTGGGCGTGACTTGGACGTGGTGAGCTGGGACAGCTATCCGCTTGGCTTTACCGAACAGCGCTGGTGGCCGGAAGCCGACAAGGCCCGCTATGCGCGCCAGGGCCATCCCGATGTCGCCGCCTTTCATCACGACCTTTACCGGGCCTGCGGGCGCGGCCGCTGGGGGGTGATGGAACAACAGCCCGGGCCGGTCAATTGGGCTCCTTACAACCCCGCGCCCCTGCCGGGCATGGTCCGCCTGTGGACGCTGGAGGCGGCCGCCCATGGGGCAGAGTTCGTCTCTTACTTTCGCTGGCGTCAGGCGCCGTTTGCCCAAGAGCAGATGCACGCCGGGCTGTTGCGCGTGGATGGGGCCGATGCGCCGGCTGCGCCAGAGGTGCGCGCCGCCGCTGACGATTTGGCCGCGCTGGGCGCCGCCGCCCGCGACGAAGACCCGGGCCCGGACGCCGAGCCGGGAGCGCGGCCAGCAACAGCCGCACTGGTGTTTGACTATGACGCCTTGTGGATGCTCCAGGTGCAGCCGCAAGGCTGTGACTATCTCGGCGATGAGTTGGCGTTCGCCTTCTACACGGCCGCCCGCGTGCGCGGCCTGAACGTGGACATCGTCTCTCCCAGCGCCAATCTGGACGGCTATGACCTGATCTTGGCGCCGTGCTTGACCAGTCTGTCGGCCGCGCTCGTGACGCGGATCCGCGAGACCGGGGCGCCGGTCCTGTTTGGCCCGCGCTCAGGCTCGAAAACGTCGCAGTTTCAGATCCCCGCCGACGGCGCGCCCGGCCCCCTGCAAGACGCCATTCGGCTGTCGGTGACCCATGTTGAAAGCCTGCGGCCGAGCTTGAGCGAAACCGGCCGCGTCGGCGACAAGCCCTTCACCATTTCGCGCTGGAAAGAGCATGTCGCGTCGCCGCTTAAGCCCGTTGCGCGCACCTTGGGCGGGGATGGGGTGTGGTGGCGCTCCGGCGCGATCAACTACCTGTCCGCCTGGCCCGATGCGCGGCTTTTGAACATCGTGGTCGACACGCTTTTGACCGAGATCGGGCGCGCCGCGCCGGTTCTTCCCGAAGGCGTGCGGGTGCGCCAGCACGCTGGCCTGGTGTTCGCCATGAACTCTGGCCCGGTGCGGGTCGACTTGCCCGCCGCGCTGCCCGCCTCCGCGTCAGGCGCCCTGGCCGCCCCGCGCGACGCATCCGCCTATGTGGTCGGCGGACCGTCGCTGGGGGTGGCGGACGTCGCGGTGTGGCGCGCTTGGGCGGGGGAAGCGCCAGACTAGGGCGCCAGACTAGGGCGCCGCTGGGGCCGGCTTGCCGAGCGCCAGCGTCGCCGTGCGCCCCAAGATCAGCCGGTTGAACACCAGGGCGAAGGTGACGCATCCGATCAGGGTGATCAGCATCAGGTGAATGTAGTGCGGCAGAACAAACGGCCCGCCAAGCAGGCCGCCGATGAACGCCTCCACCTGCGGGGCGCCAAAGGTCAGGGCGGCGTAAAAGCTGACCCCGAACACCACGCCCGCCATGGCTGCGCTGGCGGCCACGTTGCGAAACACCAGCCCCACGATGAAGGCCGACAAGATCGGCATCGACAACAGGCCATTGAGCTGTTGCACCAGATTGATGATCGAATCTGCGCCTGAATAGACGGGCACCAGCACCAGGGCGGCGACCACGAACAGTAAGGTGATCACCATGTTCAGGCGGGCGATGTTGGCCTTGTCGTCGACATAGGCCTCGTGCAGGTCGCACACGTAGAGCGTGGTTGAAGAGTTGAGCACCGAGTTAAAGCTGGTGAGCACCGCCGCCGCCATCATCGCGCCGAACGCGCCCGACAACCAGCTGGGCAGGAGATCGCCCACCACCTGGCCATAGGCGGCGTCGCCAATGTCGCCATAGAGCTGAAACGCGGCGACCCCGGGAATAACCACAATCGCCGGCACAATCATGAAGCGGATGCCAGCGGCCACCACGACCCCGCGCTGGGCCTCGCGAATGTTGGGCGCGGCCATCGCCCGCTGCGTAATCGTCTGGTTGGTCGACCAGTAAAACATCTGGATGAACAGCATCCCGGTGAAGAGGGTGGCAAACGGAATCGGGCTGTCGGGCGCGCCGATCATGGTCAGACGCTCTGCGGGGATCTGCGACAGGTCAAAGTCGATCGCGCGCAGGGCGAGGAACACGATCAAGAGGCACACGCCGAGCACGCCAACCCCAGAGATGGTGTCAGAGACCGCCACCGCCTTGAGCCCGCCGAACACGGCGTAGGCGGCGCCGATGAGCGCCAAGCTGCCCGCGACCACGATCAGCGGCGTGTCCCAGCCGAACATGGAGATGAGGAACAAGGAGCCGGTGTAGAGCATGATCGGCAGATAGATGAACACGTTCCCCAACAAGAACAGCATCCCGATCAGAGCGCGGATGTGCTTGTTATTGTAGCGTTTTTCAAGAAGCTCAGTGGTGGTCGTGCAGTTGTTGCGATAGTAGATGGGCAGGAAAATGAAGGCGAGCATCAAGAGCCCCGCCACCGCCGACAGCTCCCACCAGGCCAGGAGAAGCATCTGGTTGCCGTTCATGCCGACCAGCTGATCGGTGGACAGGTTTGTGAGCGTAATCGAGCCGGCCACAAACACCCATGACAGACCGCCGCCGGCCAGGAATTGCTCTTTGAGCGGATCGTCTGAGTGCACGCGCATGCGCCGCACCTGGATGATGGTCAGAAGGCCGATGAGGGCCGTTAGGGCGACGAACACGCCCATTTGCACCGCGCTTGCGGACATCGAGTTACTCCCCCCGGGGCGCATGAGGCCTGCTGGCCCGGCCTGGTGTTGAACGCTGGCCCTTTTTCTTGGCCAGTCGGATGGCTATGCCGGTTCCACTGCGTCGCGCGGTGGGACGTTTGATCGTGGGCCGGGCGCGGGGTTGGCGTCAAACCAGGCGCTCACCCGGTCTTGCTGCGCCGGCGTGAGGTGGAGGCCGAGCTTGGAGCGTCGCCACAGGGCGTCGGCGCCGGTGCGCGCCCATTCGCGGTCGCGCATGTGTTTCAGCTCAGCTGTCGTCAGCCCGGCGCCAAACGCCTCGCCCAAGTCGGCCATCTCCTGGGCGTCGCCCAAGAGGTCGGTCATCTCAGAGCCATAGGCGCGCGCCAGTCGATGCGATAGGGCATCGCCCAGCCACGGATGCAGCTGGCGCTGGTCGGCGAGAAAGGCGTCAAAGTCGCGGCCGCCCAGATCGCCGCCGCAGAACGGGGCGGTGCGCGTCCAGTGCGAGACGGGCGCGCCCAAGCTGTCGCACACGGTGTCGCTGGCGTCCTCGGCGAGGGCGCGAAACGTCGTCAGCTTGCCGCCCCACACCGTCAACAGCGGCGCGCCTTCGCCGGTGTCCAGCGCCCCGCGGTCCAGCTGCCCGGTGTCCAACTCCCCGGTGTCCAATTCCAGGGCGTAGCCGCGCGTGACAGCGGCCGCGTCCGCCGCCCCGTCTTCCAGAAGCGGCCGGACGCCGGAATAGGTCCACATGACGTCGTCGCGCGTCACCGGGGCGGCCAGGCGCTTGGAGATTTCCGCCAGAAGATAGTCGATCTCGCCGTCGTCGATGGCGACCCCGTCCGGGTCGGTCTCGTGCGGCGTGTCGGTTGTGCCGATGAGGGTGAAGTCATGTTCATAGGGAATGACGAACATCACCCGGCCGTCGTCGTTCTGGAAAAAATAGGCGTGATCGCCGGGATAGAGGCGGCGTGTGACGACATGACTGCCCTTGACCAGGCGCAGGCTGCGGGTGGCGTTGGATCCGGTGCGCGCCAGCATGTCGCTCGCCCAGGGGCCGGCCGCATTGACCAGGGCGCGGGCGGTGACAGTGCGCGCGGGCGCCCCTTCGCCTGGCGCGCGTGACGGCGCGGCGTCGTGCACGTCGAGGCGCCAGCCTTGGTCCGTGCGCCGGGCCGACGCCACGCGGGTGCGCACGCAAATCTCAGCCCCATGCGCGGCCGCGTCGCGGGCGGCGGCCACCACCAGGCGCGCATCGTCCACCCAGGCGTCTGAATAGGCAAAGCCGGCGGTGTAGCGCGGGTTGAGCGGGGCCCCAACGGCGCCATCGAGCCGGATCTGGCGCGAGCGCTCCATCGCGCCGCGCCCGCCCAGCGTGTCGTACAAGAACAGGCCGGCGCGCAGCATCCACTTGGGACGTAGGCTGGGATCGTGCGGCAACACCAGGCGCAGCGGCCAAATCAGATGCGGCGCCAGCTTCAACAGCCGCGCCCGCTCAATCAGCGATTTGCGCACGAGGGCGAACTCATACTGCTCCAGATAGCGCAGCCCGCCATGTATGAGCTTGGTGGAGGCCGACGAGGTGGCGGACGCCAAGTCGCCCATCTCAAACAAGACAACCGAAAGCCCGCGCCCGGCCAAATCGCGGGCAATGCCAACGCCGTTGACGCCCCCGCCAACCACGGCCACGTCATAGGCTCGCGCGTCTGGTTCGTCGCGGGACTGTGGGGCGGGGGTGCCGGAGGACAAGGCGGACATGACGGACATGGCGCTCGCGCAAATGAGACAGTCGCCGGAGCCTAGCGCGCCTCGCGCCCCGCGACGAGGCCGCGTGCTTGCGAGATGCTGCAAGGTCGGGCAACCGTTGCGCATGCGCCGCGCCTTGCGACACCCTCGCATGCGCGTCGCAGCGGCTCGAGAGACGCGTCTGACCGAGGAACCCACGCCATGACCGATCGCGACGACTGCATTTTGGCGCTGGACCAGGGGACCACGTCCAGCCGCGCCCTGGTGTTTGATCGGGCGGGCGGCGTGGTCGCCAAGGCGCAAGAGGAATTTGCCCAGATCTATCCGCACCCCGGCTGGGTCGAACATGACCCGCGCGCCATCTGGGACACCAGCGTGCGCACGGCGCGCGCCGCCCTGGACGAGGCCCAATCGCGCGGGGCCAAGGTGGCGGCGGTCGGCGTGACCAACCAAAGAGAGACCACGCTGGTGTGGGACCGCGCCACCGGCGAGCCGATCGCCAACGCCATCGTCTGGCAAGACCGGCGCACCGCTGAAACCTGTCGGCGCCTGGCGGGCGACGGCCATGACATCATGATCGCCAACCGCACCGGTCTGGTGCTCGACCCTTACTTCTCAGCCTCTAAAATCGCCTGGATCCTGGACAACACGCCCGGGGCGCGCGAACGCGCCGCAGTGGGCGGGCTGGCGTTTGGCACCGTGGACAGCTTTCTCATTTGGCGGCTCACGGGCGGCCTCGTGCACGCCACCGACGCCACCAACGCCTCACGCACGTCGCTCTACAATATTGTGCGCGGAGAATGGGACGAGGACCTGTGCGCCCTGTTCAACGTGCCCCTGTCGCTTCTGCCAGAGGTGCGCGACAGCGCCGGCGCCTATGGCACGGCCCAGGCCCATGTGTTGGGGCGCGACCTTCCCATTCGCGGGGTGGCGGGCGACCAGCAGGCCGCTCTCGTTGGCCAGGCCTGTTTTGCGTCCGGCGACGTCAAAAGCACCTATGGCACCGGCGCGTTCCTGGTGCTCAACACGGGCGACAAGCTGGTGCGCTCTGACAATCGCCTCCTGACCACCATCGCCTATCAGATCGACGGCCGCGCCACCTATGCGCTGGAGGGCTCGATTTTGTCGGCGGGCTCCACCATCCAATGGCTGCGCGATGGCTTGGGACTGATTGCCAACGCTGGCGAGGTTGAAGAGCTGGCCCGCCAGGGCGATCCGGACGCCGGCGTCTATCTGGTGCCCGCCTTCACGGGCCTTGGCGCGCCGCACTGGGACGCAGACGCGCGCGCGGCGATCTTGGGCCTGACGCGCGGTACCGGACGCGCTGAGATTGCACGCGCCGCGCTGGAATCGGTGGCGTTCCAGACCCGCGATCTGTTGGACGCCATGGCCGCTGACGGCATGTCGCCCACGCGCCTGAAGGTGGACGGGGGGATGATCTCCAATCAGTGGCTGCTCAATGTGCTGGCCGATCTGTGCGCGCTCGACGTGGTGGCGCCGCGCAATCAGGAAACCACCGCCTATGGGGCCGCGATTTTAGCTGCGCTTGGGGCCGGGCTGACGTCCTCGCTGGACGAGGCGGCCAGCGCCTGGCGCGCGGCCGGTCAGTACGCGCCTTCCATCTCAGCACGCGAGCGTGACGCACGGCTGGCGGGCTGGCGCGCCGCGGTCGCGCGCGTGCGCTCGCAGACGGCTGTGGCCTGAACGGCGGACGGGCTGAGCTTACGGGCTGGCGTACTGGGCGCTGGCTTGTTGGGCACGGCGTCTTGGGCGCGGCGTCATGCCGTAGTTGCGACGCATTCGCATATGTGAAAGTCTCGCCTTTCACCTGAGCGTCAGCTCCAGACTACAGATCAAGACTGCCGCTGTCAGGCAGCCGCCCCGACCCGAACACGAGGGTCAGCCCCGTTGCGATGAGAAAGCCCGTGACATGACCGCATCCGATGACGCGCGCCCGATTATGCCAGCCGATGACAGGGCAGACGCGCCGACGCCCCTTTCGCCTGACGCGGCGTTGCAGCCGGGTGCGCACGTCGCACCGGTGTCGGATGTCGCGGGAACGGCTTGCGGACTGGACGCGCTGGCGCGCGGCGAAGTTGCGCGCGTCGTCGGGTTTCAAGCCGGAGAGACCAGCCTTGAAATGAAGCTGCGCGAGATCGGCTTTGCCGAAGGCGACGAGGTGGAGCTGATGGCGCGGGGCGCGCTTGGCGGCACGCCGGTGTCGGTGCGCCTCAACCGCACTGTCATCGCCCTGCGACGCGGTGAGGCGGCTCTGATTCAAGTCCTGCGCCTGGACGCCGACGCGTCTACCACGCCTGCGGCGTCCGCGCAGGGCGCGCCCTCGTGAGCGCCCTGCGCTTGGCGCTGGTGGGCGCCCCCAACACCGGAAAGTCGACGCTCTTTAATGGGCTGACGGGGGGCCGCGCCAAGGTCGCCAACTATGCCGGCGTGACGGTTGAAAGCCGGATTGGCCGCTTCACGACCCCGGCCGGCGGCGAAGTGGAGCTGGTGGACTTGCCAGGCGTCTACGGGCTGGCGGCGCGGACCATGGACGAGCGCGTGACGCTGGACGCCTTGCGCGGGGCCCGCGCTGATGCGGCCGCGCCAGACGCCCTCTTGGTGGTCATCGACGCCCAGTCGCTGCGCACCCACCTGCACACGGCCCTGGTGATGAAAACGCTTGGGCGGCCGATGATGGTGGTCCTGAACCTGATCGATCTGGCTGAACGCGACGGGGTGAAGATCGACATCAACACCCTGGAGGCGCGCCTGGGCGTGCCGGTCATCGCCACACGGGCGACCCGGGCGGCGGGCCGGGCGGCGCTTCTGGCGCGCATCGACGCTGAGCGCGACCGGCTGCGCGCGCCGCCGCCGAGCGCCATCGACGACGAGCCCACGCCCGCCCAGCTGCGTGCGCTCCAGCGCGAAGCCCGCGCCATCGCTGATGAGGCGATCTTGGAAGAGCCGGCGCTCAACCGCCTGACCCGTCAGCTTGATGCGATCGTGCTGCACCCGGTCGCCGGTCCGGTCATCCTGGCTGGTCTTTTGTTTGTGGTGTTTCAGGCGGTCTTCGCCTGGTCGGGGCCGCCGATGGACCTCATTGAGGCCAGCGTGGGCGCTCTGGGCGCGTGGATGTCGGCCATCCTACCGGACACCTGGGTGCGCGGACTTGTTGTGGACGGGATGATCGCCGGCGTGGGCAGCGTCGTCATTTTCCTGCCGCAGATCGTGATCTTGTTCGCCTTCATTCTGGCCCTGGAGGCGTCGGGCTACATGGCGCGCGCCGCCTTTTTGATGGACGAATTGATGATGCGCGTGGGCTTGAACGGGCGCGCCTTCATCCCGCTCTTGTCCAGCTTTGCCTGCGCCATTCCCGGCATCATGGCCGCGCGCACCATCGAGAGCGAACGCGACCGGCTGACCACCATCCTGATTGCCCCGCTGATGACGTGCTCAGCCCGCCTGCCGGTCTATACGCTGATCATCGCCGCCTTCATCCCGCCCGAAAACGTCGGGCCGTTTGGGCTCCAGGGGCTGGTGATGTTCGGGCTCTACGTGGCCGGCATTGTCAGTGCGGTGATCGTGGCTTTCATCTTCAAGCGCACCCTGGCCAAGGGCGCCAGTCAGCCCCTTCTGATGGAAATGCCGACCTACAAGCTGCCGGACGTGCGCGAGTTTCTCCTCGGGCTGGGCTCGCGCATCGCGATTTTCCTGCGCCGGGCGGGCACCATCATCTTCGCGGTTTCCATCCTCTTGTGGCTGTTGGCGACGACACCGACCACGGCCAACGGTCTGCGCGGCACCTTTGCCGGCATGATCGGCGGCGTGCTGGAGCCGATCCTGCGCCCCATCGGCTTCAACCTAGAGATTTCTATTGCCCTGGTGCCAGGCATGGCGGCGCGGGAAGTGGCGGTGGGGGCGTTGGGCACGGTCTACGCGATCACGGCGGCTGAAGACGACGTGGCGGGGCTGGCCGAACGCCTTCAGGGCGCCTGGTCCTTGCCGACGGCCTTGGCGTTCTTGGCCTGGTACGTGTTTGCCCCGCAATGCGCGTCGACCATCGCCGTGGCGCGGCGCGAGACCAACTCACGCCGCTGGGCCGCATTCATGCTGGTCTATCTGTTCGTGCTGGCCTACGTGGCCGCCGGCGCGACCTACTGGATCGCCCGCGGGGTGGGACTTTAGGCGGGCGCGTCCTTAGTCGGGGTGGCGACCGCCGGCGACGCGCGCTTCACCGCGTCCGCCACGGAGCCCCGCGTCCCCGCGTTCGCTGCGGCGTTCGCTTCTGCGTTCCCCGCCACGCTCGACGCTGCGCTCAACCCTACGCTCAACACGGCGTTCGATTCTGGGTTCGGCGCGCTCGACGCGCCGCTCCACACTTTCCACACGTTGTTCCACACGTCGCTCCATCCGGGGCTCTGCGCGCCGTTCGGGCTGTACCTCTGGCCGCACTTGGGGCCGCACTTGGGGCCGCGCATCCATGCGCCGCTCCTGACGCGCCTCTCGGCGCACGTCCCGCCGGACGTCTTCGCGCGCGTCTTGGCGCGCGTCGCGGCGGACCTGCTCGCGCCCCCGATCATGACCCCGATCATGAAAGGTGCGCTGATCGCGCCAGTCGTCGCGGCGATCAGAGCGCCGATCAGAGCGCCGATCAGATCGCCAATCAGATCGATGGTCCTGGCGCACGCCCCGGTCATCGCGGCGATCGTGACGGCGGTCGTAGCGCCGATCATAGCGCCGGTCGTAGCGTCGATCACGGTGAACAGCGCGCGGCGTGTAAGATCGATAGGAGCGATAGGATGGCTGATAGCGCCGCCAGGTGGAGTAGCGCGGCGCCGAGTAGCGCGGGGCGTAGTAGCGCGGCGCATAGTAGGCGCGCGGCGGATAGTAGACCCGTGGCGTGTAATAGTAGGACGAATAGTAGGGCCGGTACGCCGTCGCGTAGTAGGGCCGATGA
>CAYGQB010000053.1:0-16505 GCA_964351895.1 uncultured Caulobacterales bacterium | reverse complement strand
GCTCGACCACGCCGTGCAACACTATGCGCCGGACTTGGCTCCGGACTTGGCGGCGCGCCTACTGGCTCATCGGGCGGGTGCGCGCGGCATGCGGCGTCAAGACAATGACGTCGGCGCCAAGACGATACGCTTGGCGCGGGCCGATGTGGTCAAGACGCGGCGGTTCTTCCCACGCCGCCCCGACCACCATGACGGCGTGGCCGTGGCCACGGGCCGTTGAGAGCGCGACCGGTGACGCCGTGTCCGCGTCAAACACCATCGGCGCGCCCGGAGCGGGCGTTTCGGCGGCGTCGGCGAGCACATGATAGGGCGGCGCATCGGGCGCGTCGCCGGCCGCTCCAACCACCAAGACCCGCACGCCCGGCGACCTGCCAGCGGTGTCTGACCAGGCGGCGGCGCCGCGCTCGGCCATCACAGTGCGCACCTCGTTGGCGATCTGAAGGTGGTCGGGCGCTGCACGTTCGGTCGGCTCCCCACCGAGCCGATCGAGCCCCAGTCGCCGCGCCGCGCCAGCCACCTGCCCTGCGCCAGGCACGCGCCCCACTCCAGACAGGCGCCCAGAGGCGGACCTGCGCCCCGAGGCAGAAGGGGCGCGCGCGTCGACGAGCGCCAACACGGGCCGTTCGGGCTGCACCTCGGCCACGGCCTCTTCCAACATCATCAGGCAGGTCATCAGCGTGAAGCACGCCGCGTCAGGGTCGGGCGCGCGGAGATCGAGCACCTTCACCCCGGCCTGTTGCAAGGGCACGACATTGGCCATGGCGCCGCGCGCGAACGCCCCGCTCTGCGGGTCGTCGACGATCGGCAGGTGAAATACGGTGAAGCCTTCATCGCGCAGCTGTTCGACGAAGCTCAAAGGTGCAGTGCTGGCGCGGCCCGGCGCCCGCGCCAGCAGCGGGCGCGCGATCGCCCGCGCGAGCGAGAGCGGCGCAGCGCCGGCCGCGTCGGGATCAGGATCACGCGGATCGACATAGCGAAAGGCGGGCGCATTGAGCACGCCCATGTGCACGCTCTCAACCGGGCGCGGCTCGGGCGCGGCGCGCAACTGAGCGACAGCTGGCGAGGCGACGCCCGACACCAGCCCCGCCCCCACCAGAACACAGGCCGCAATCTGGGCCCCCCTCGACCAGACGCCGAACGAACGGCGCGGCCTCGTCGCGCCTCGGTTCATGACCGTGGCTCCTGTCGGCTCAGTGCGCTCATGGCCCGTGCGGCGGCGTGAATTTCATCCTCGGCGTTTTTGAACACGCCCGGGTACTGCATGAATCCATGCGGCATGCGTTCACAGTGCACCAGGTCTGCGTGCACGCCGCTGGCCCGCAGGCGTTCAACATAGGCGCGCCCTTCCGGGTTGAGCGGATCAAGGCCGCAGGTGACCACATAGGCCGGCGCAACACCGGCGAGGTCTTCAGCCAGCAGCGGCGAGGCGCGCACATCGTGGGCGTCGCGCACATGGGGCAGATAGCTGGCGCGCGCCGCTTCAATCACGCCCGTCGCCAGCATGTGGCCCTCCAACAGCTTCAAACGTGAGGCGTTGGTCTCCACCAGCTGCAACCAGGGATAGAGCAGAAGCTGGGCGGCCACGTCGCCGCGCCGCGCCTGGCTCACGCCCGCCGCCAAGTTGCCGCCTGCTGAATCACCGCCGACCGCCAAGCGCGCCGGATCCATGGAAAGCGCGGCCGCGCCGGGACCGCGCACCCAATCAAACGCCGCCAAGGCGTCGTCATAGGCCGCGGGGAACCGATACGTGGGCGCCAGCCGATAGTCCACCGCCAACACCCGCATGTGCGAGGCGGCCGCAAAGCGCCGACACAGGCCGTCGTGGCTGTCCAGATCGCCGATGACAAACCCGCCGCCGTGGAAGAAGACCAGTCCGGGGCCGGGCCCTACGCCCGCGCCCAGCGGCACATAGAGCCGCCCGGCGCGCCAAGCCCTCGCGCCCGCGCCCGCTTTAGGGGCGTCAGGGATTTCAGGGGCGTCAGGATCAACCGGGATCTGCACCGGCCGCACCTCCGCCAGGGGTGCAGCGCGCGGGTCAGGGCCAGGAGACGCCCGGCGCGCCGCCGCCCGAACGCCTTCAACGGCGCGCAATGCGCCTGGGGTTGCCCACGCCGCCACGTCGCTGAGCCAAGCTGGCGTGCGTGCGCCGGATGGCGCGTCGTCATCGGACGCGGAGCCAGAATCGGGCCCCAGAGTTGGACGCTTGGTGGCCATGCCGGTTCGGCTCCCGTCGCGACTAGAGGCGCACGCCGCCAGCCGCAATCTCAGCAAAGAGCGCCGGCGTGAGCCGCGTATAGCCGCCCGTCCGCGGATCGTCGACATAGAGCGGATCGGTCACGGCTTCTGGGTCAAAACCCTCGCGCACCAGGTCGACCTTGCGCTGCTTGAAGGTGCCCGTGGTGTGGGACGCGTCGTCGGTCAGAATGCGCACGAACACGGGGCGCGCATAGGCCGGAAGCTCCGTGGCCGCGTGTGCGTGCAGCGCGTCAAGGTCAAACGCCTCGCCCACCACCAGCGCGGCCATTCCGGCGCGCCCGTCGTATCCTGGCACGGTCACGCCATAGACGTTGGCCTGCTCGACCCCGGGCGACAGGCTGATGGCTTCGGCCACCTCGCTGGTGGCGACGTTCTCAGATTTCCAGCGGAACGTGTCGCCAATGCGATCGACGAAGTAGAAGTAGCCGTGGCGGTCTTGGCTCAAGAGGTCGCCGCTGCGAAACCACATGTCACCGGGCTTAAACACGTCGTGCAGGATCTTCTTTTGGGTCTGCTCGCCGCCCTTGGCGTAGCCGTCAAACTGAAACCGCGCATCGTCGGGTCGGATCTCGCCGATGGCCTCGCCCGGCTCGCCAAAATCGGCGCGCACGCAGTGGCCGTCCGCACCGCGCACCGGTTGTTCCGATTCGACATCAAACTTGACGATCTCAATGTTGAACCGGTGCCGCAGGTAGCGCGGAATCCGGCCAATGGCGCCGGGGTGACCATCAAAGTTGGCCAGGGACACGTTTCCCTCGGTCGAGCCGTAAAACTCCAAGATGCGGTGGACGCCAAAGCGCTCTGAAAAGCGGGTCCAGACGTCGGGACGCAGGCCATTTCCGGTGGCGCTGCGCAGGGCGTGGGCGCGCTCCTTGGGGTGGGGCGGACTGGCCAGAAGGAAGCGACACAGCTCACCCACATAGATGAATACCGTCGCCTTCATGTCTGCGGCCACGTCCCAGAACCGAGAGGCGGAGAACTTGCGCTCCAGGATGATCGAAGCCCCGTTGCTCAGGGCCCCGCCCACGCCCACTAGGCCGCCGGTGCTGTGATAGAGCGGCAGGACAATCAACACTCGATCCTCAGGCTTCACCCCGAGCGCAGCCCCCATGCCGCTCATGTAGTTGAGCGCGCGCGCGTGGGTGACCTTGGCCGCCTTGGGCAGGCCGGTTGTGCCGCTGGTGTAAATTTTGAGGGCTTCTGAATTCAGCGTGACGCCTGCGCGGTGTTCTCGCGGCGGCGTGGTGCGCGGCTGACGATCAACGTTCGCGTCAAAGTCTTTTGCGTCTTTGGTTACACCACACGCAGACCACACCGTTACGGGACGCTCAAGCGCAGTATCCAAGCCCTCCATGGCCGATCCAAGTTCGGCGTCCACGACCAGATGGTCCGTGTCTGCGATATCAATGCAATGGGCGAGGCCCGCCCCAACAAGCTGATTGTTGATCAGCGCCGTGACCACGCCGACCTTGGAGAGGCCGTACCAGATCATCAGGTATTCGGGACGATTGTTCATGAACAAGGCGACACTGTCGCCCGGCCCCAAACCCAGCTCCAGCGCCCAGTTCGCGATCTGATTGGCGCGCGCGTCGAACTCCCAATAGGTCACAGCCGCCATCTGAGAGGGATCGCCCTGCCCGGAGGCGTCGAACCAAATCGCAGGTCGGTCGGCAAAGCGCGCCACTGCGTCCTCTAGATGATCAGGCAGAAGTCGCTTGGGATCAGAGGTCGACGCCTTGACGTGGTTGATCGTGCGCAAGGCGGTGCTCAAATACCGCACGTCCCGCACAATGTCGCCGATCCATCCCATTCGTTTCACCCCGTCGTTTGAACTGCGCCTCGCCGCACAGTGGTCGAGCCCGTGCGTGATCGTGAACCGGACCACCGCATCTCACGTAGTGCGTGTTGGCGGCGTGGCCTAGTCTTGAGCATGCCGAAGGCAAGGATGACGCGCTATGGTTTCGGAGATGTTGCGACTGGCGGCGCTGGACGCCGTGTCAGCCCCGATTGTCCTGGCCATCGCAGAACACGATGAAGATGCGCCCGGCGTGCGGGTCGGCCATGCCAATCCAGCCTTTGCCGCGCTGATGGGGACGCATGATCCGATTGTGGCCGGCGCGCGGCTGGAATTGTTTGCTCCAGACACCAGCAATGAGCCCAACTTGCGGCTGCGCCGCGCGATCTGCGAACGACGCGCAACCATCGTTCTTGGGGTGGCGCGGCGCGCCGACGGGTCTGAGTTTCGGCTCGAAGCGCGGGTGGCCCCGCTGGACGCGGACGATGAAGGACCGGCGACGGCCGTGGTGTCGCTGCGCGCCCTCACCGCGCCGACCGGGCGACCGCTGCAAGCGGACCTGGCCTTGGCGGCTCTGGACGCGGCGTCGGACGAATTGGCGTGGGTGTACGCCGCCCTTCTTTTGACGCTGGACGCGTTTCCCGGCGTGGCCCTGATCATCGACCCGCAGGGCGCGATGCGCGCGGCGGGCGGGGCCGGGCGCGGCGACATCGGCCTGGCCTGCGCGCCCGAAGGACAGACCCTGGCGCAGGTTCTAGGGGAAGCCGCCGCGCACGTCCTGGAACCCCACATTGCCGCAGCCACCGAACAGGGGCGCGTGCGCTTTGACTTCACCTTTGCTGATCGCGTGTTTGACGCCGTGGCCGCCCCTGTGCGCCTGGACACTGGCCGCTCAGAATCAGTGGCCGTCTTCCTTCATGACATCACCGACGAGCGGGCTGCGCTGGCCGCGCTGGCGCCGCACACCCCGTGGGGCGACATCCTGCGTGATGACGGCGCAAGAGACGGGGAGGCGCCGCCGGCCGGCTAGCTCGGTCGCGCTGGGCTCACCGTTGGATCGGTGCGCTCCGACACGGCGCGAGGACGCGAGGCCGGCAACACACCAATCAGTCCGCACCCGAATCTGACAGCTGCGAATTCAAAGGCTGGGGCTCGGATGGCGGCGTCTCGGACGCGGGCGGTGCCTCGGGCTGGTAGAGGCCGGCAAACCAGACATCCCATTCTTCCGATTGCGGGTTGAACTGCCAGAACTCCTGGAGGACATCGCCGTTGTCGCGCAGCGTCCAGGAGCCGCGGAAGGGGAAGCGGGCCGCAGGCTCTTGGCCTTCCGCCGCGCTGGTCGACGGATTGTAGACGATCTCGCCCTCCAGCCGCATCTGATCGCCCTCGCGCTCACCCGCATAGTCGATAAATACGCCCGTGTTCATCCACACCTGACGCCACTTGCCGGTGTCGGGGTCGACAAAGTTCATGCTCAGACCAGAGCTGCCCTGGGCGCCGGTCCACTCCTCAACCAAAAGGCACCCGCCTTCGCGCTTGGAAATCACGTTGCGGCCATAGACGGTTGGCGTCTCAGCCTCCGGGTTTGCGTCGACCACGCGCCACGTTCCCACCCAAAAATCAAAGTCGCGATAGGGGGCGGCCTGCGTGGCGCACGCCGGCGGCGGCGGCGGCGCCGGGATCTCTACAGGATCGGCGGTAGATGTTGGCGCAGCTTGAGGTTCGGCGCTGTCCTGCGCCATCGCCGGCGTCGCAAACACCGCCAATAACGCCGCACAGCTGGAAGCTGCGGCCAAGCGGCGGCGCGCCTTGGCCACGTTGAGCACGGCGCGAGGGCGCACCAGGGGGGACTTCAGCCGACAGACGTTCATGGGGGCTCCTTCACAACGCCCGTCCGCTAGGGGCGATCCGCTCGCCGCCGGCTCAACGCGCCGACGCCCATCGAACGGGCGTACTGCCGCGCACTCTATCGCACCCGCGACCAACGGTTCAGTTTTCGCGACGAAGCGCTGGCCATCCGGGGCAGCTTGCCGATCAGCGTTCGACACTCACGCCTCGTAACCTTGACCCCAACCGCGTCGCGATCAGCCAGATAACCGGACGAACGACCGCCTTGTTTCCTGAATGGTTCTCTGCCTTCAATTGCATGTTGTTCAGGGGGGCCTAATGGAAATCGTCGGCGGACTTATCCAACTCAACGAAAAGAGGCAGCTGCCGCTCCCCTGGCATGTGCGGGCTTTTCTCGGGCTGCAAACCGGCGCGCTCGCATACCTGATGATTTCCAAACCAGACAGGAAAGACCAGCCGCCAGATATCATTGTCTCACCCATCAATTTGCGGATGTACCAGCACTGCCGCGCAATCACAGTCGACCATGATGAGCGACCTGGGTCGTTTGCTGAACTCCTGCGCGCCTTGGTTGAGTTTCGAGATCTGAACATTGCGATCGCCGATACGGTGACCATTGAATCGCGGGCGCGTCACCGAGTGAACCTGGTCATCGAGCCAAGCCGCCTTGTGCGCCCCGACGAAGTTGAGGGCCTGAACCAAGACTTCGCGGAGCTTGAGGCTGACTTGTGCCAGTTCTACGGTGCCGAGCACGTAACGGTGGCCCAGCTTCAACCGTTCAACACCTCCATGACGATCTCTGATTACCGCGTATCAGGCGGATACATCGGCGGTCGCGAATGGCACGACAAGGTCGCCAGCTACTGCCGCGACCACGCCATCGAAGGCTACGACACCGACCAGGTCGTCATTTCCGGCAACACCGAGGGGCGCTTCATTCGCTACATTTTTCCGCGCGTCGGGGTCATGGAAGTGACCATGCCGCACACCGACGCGCCCGGCATGCTGCACCAGCTGGCCGAGGCTGCTGGCGGTGTGGGCCTGAATATACTGTCGTCGCGTCTTTCGCGCGCAGCGCCGCCAGGACGGGTGAACATCTCTCAATTCGTGGCGGTTGTTGAACCAGCAGACCCCCATCCCCCATCTGACCGGTCCAGCCGCACCGAACTCGCAACTGAGCTAGAAAAGCGGGACACCGAAGACGAAGGGCACGACATTCTGCCGCCGGTGGTTCGTCCGGGCGCGCTCGCAGAACATGTGCGTTACTTGCCTCCGCCCAACTCACATACGGTGTTCATGCCCGCGATCTTCGAAGTGGCGGCCCGTGAGGCGCAAGAAGAGCTTCACCAGCGCAGCCCAGGCGCCAGTGGTCGACCGATCATTTTCCTGTGCCACAGGTTTTTCGGGGACGAGAGATCGCCAAAGAACAGGCTCATTCGCGAAATAAAGACAGTGCTCGGCAAGCACAATATCCAATACCTAGAGGCCAATGAGAATGTCGTTGTCGAACGCACCTACGATTATATTCACTCTCGGCTGTGGCTTTCCAGCGGTTGCCTGGTTTTAGCATTCGACGCGCCAGATGAGCACGGAAACCACTCGGGCAAGCTGAGCGTCAATCAAACCCACGAAATCGGCTTCATGCAGGCGCAAAACAAGCCATTCAAGGTGATCGTCAGCCAGGCTCGGCTGGAGCAGGCAAAGTTCGCCAATGTGCCGGACCATTCGTTCTTGGCCTATCGCGACGATGCCACCGCCGTTGACTGCGACAAGAACAATTCAGACTGGATCGGTCGAAAACTGAGCGAATGGCTGACGAGCCATTTCGGCGCCTGAGCGGTTGGCCCGCACGCCGCCTTGGTCCAGGTTTCAGCGCTTTCACTTTTTGGCCGGACGCTCTAAGAAGAAAGCCACCCAGGGGAGCCGTCGGCAGTCGGCTGAGACCAGCGTGATGCGCGCTGAAAACCCTTTGAACCTGATCCGGGTGAGGCCGGCGGAGGGAGGGATGACCGCAAGCTAGCTTGCTTTGCGCTCTTTTCTTCCCGCGCTGACCAAGCCCGCAGCGCGGAGCCGCTCGCCATGAACAAGCCCATCGACCCCGCCTCCATCGAGCCGTTCCGCGTCACCACCGGACCCCTGCCTGCCTCCACCAAGGTCTATGAGGGAGACCTGCGCGTCCCCTTCAGAGAGATCGCCACCGGCGAAGGCCCGTTCCGGGTCTATGACACCTCCGGCCCCTACGCTGACACGAACCCGCAGATCGATGTGGAGCGCGGCTTGCCGCGCCCGCGCTCAGCCTGGGCTCACGCGCGTGGAGGCGTTGAGACCTATCATGGCCGCCGGGTGAAGCCTGAGGACAATGGCGGCGCCGTCGGCGACAAGCTGGTGCGCGAGTTTCCCAACCTGCCACGCCCGATGCGCGGAGTGGGACACGGGCCAGACGCGCCGCCTGTCACCCAGCTGGAGTTCGCCCGCGCCGGGATCATCACCGACGAGATGCGCTTTGTGGCGCACCGTGAAAACCTCGGCCGCACGGCCGCTCTAGAGAGCGCGGCGGCCACCATCGCAGACGGCGAAAGCTTTGGCGCGTCGATCCCTGAGCATGTCACCCCAGAGTTTGTGCGCGACGAGATCGCGCGCGGACGCGCCATCATTCCGGTCAACATCAATCATCCCGAAGTCGAGCCGATGATCATCGGCCGCAACTTCCTGGTGAAGATCAATGCCAACATCGGCAATTCGGCCGTCACCTCCTCGGTCGAAGAGGAAGTGGAAAAAATGGTGTGGGCGATCCGCTGGGGCGCGGACACGGTCATGGACCTGTCGACCGGGCGCAACATTCACAACATCCGCGAGTGGATCATTCGTAACGCGCCTGTGCCCATCGGCACCGTGCCCATCTATCAGGCGCTGGAAAAGGTCGACGGCGACCCGGCCAAGCTCGATTGGGAGGTCTTCAAGGACACGCTCATCGAGCAGGCCGAACAGGGGGTGGACTATTTCACGATCCACGCCGGCGTGCGCCTGGCCTACGTGCCGCTGACAGCTGAACGCGTCACCGGCATCGTCAGTCGCGGCGGATCGATCATGGCCAAGTGGTGCCTCTCCCACCACACCGAAAGCTTCCTCTATGAGCGCTTCGACGAGATTTGCGACATCATGCGCCGCTATGACGTCTCCTTCAGCCTGGGCGACGGACTGCGCCCGGGATCAGGCGCGGACGCCAATGACGCGGCCCAATTTGCTGAGCTCGAAACGCTGGGCGAACTGACTAAGGTCGCCTGGGACAAGGGCTGCCAGGTGATGATCGAGGGGCCGGGCCATGTCGCCATGCACAAGATCAAAGAAAACATGGACAAGCAGCTGCGCGAATGCGGCGAGGCGCCGTTCTACACGCTCGGGCCGCTGACCACCGACATTGCGCCGGGCTATGACCACATCACCTCTGGCATTGGCGCGGCCATGATCGGCTGGTTCGGCACGGCGATGCTCTGCTACGTGACGCCCAAAGAACACCTTGGCCTGCCCAACCGCGACGACGTGAAGACCGGCGTGATCACCTACAAGATCGCCGCCCACGCCGCCGATCTGGCCAAGGGGCACCCGGCCGCGCGCCTGCGCGACGACGCCCTGTCGCGGGCGCGATTTGATTTTCGCTGGGAGGACCAGTTCAACCTCGGCCTGGACCCCGAAAAGGCGCGCGAGTTCCACGACGAGACCTTGCCCAAGGACGCCCACAAGGTGGCGCACTTCTGCTCCATGTGCGGCCCGAAGTTCTGCTCCATGAAGATCACGCAAGACGTGCGCGACTATGCCGCCGCGCTGGGCGACAACGAGCGCGCAGCCCTAGACGGCGCCACCGCCGACGGCCTCACGCCTGAACAAATCAAGGCCGCCCTGGCCGAAAAAGCCGAAGAGTTCAAAGCCAAGGGCAGCCAGATTTATGTGGCGGAGGGGTAGGTGTGGGAGGCAACCCGCGGGTGCGTGATGTTACCGTCACCGACGACGAGCTGATCGTCGCAATCTTTGATGGGCGCACCATCACCGCGCCGCTTGCCTGGTTCCCGCGCCTCTTGAAGGCGACGCCAGAGGACCGCGCCAGCTGGCAGGTTGCAGGGGGCGGCTTTAGCATTCATTGGCCGACCCTCGACGAAGACCTCAGCACCGAAGGCCTCCTGCGCGGTGCGCGAGGCGTGGGGTGACAAAGCCTATGAAATCCACACCACAGGCAAAGCCTGCCCCCCTCCAGGACGCCGCCGACCGCGCCCTGCGGGCCGCCGCGCGGGACGCGCGCTCCGGCAAGCGAGAACTGACCTCCGGACGCTACCGTCCGGAGCCCGAAGCCGCCGAATAACCGGCCCGAAACTCTGCTCCATGAAGATCACGCAGGACGTGCGGGACTATGCGGCGGGGCTGGGCGAACGCGAAAAAGCCGCCCTCGACCACGCCAAGGCCAGCGGCCTCACCCCCGAACAAATCCGCAAAGCCATGGCCGAAAAAGCCGAAGAGTTCCGCGCGAAGGGCGCGCAGTTGTATGTGGAGGAGGGGTAGGAAGGGTTTACAAAAGCCTGTATCCTGAGCGACTAACTGGCTCTAGGAGATCAAACATTCTCTGACAAAAATCGAAATGAACTTGCCGCTGCACAAGGCGCAGAAGCCAAGCACCGCTACCCTCGTGGGTTAACCTTTGAGGAAGTAGGCTTTGTTAAGGCCGCGCGGGCGCGTGGCTTCAAGAACAACTACATAATGGGGTTCATCCACTACCCCGGGCGATCTATTTCAAATGCTGTGATCGATGATGTCTGTGACAAGGACAAGGCACCTGACGTACCCATGATGACGCAGAACGAGTTTGAGGCGTTCGTATCTCGACGGTTGGCTCATCATCAAAGTTTTGTGCAATCGGACGAGACAGGCCCCCTGTCGACTTTTATTATTCACGAGGAGCTTGGCTGGACTCTTGGTCAACAAAAAAGACTGTTTGCTGACGAAAATTCAAGGATTGAATTTAAGTCACAACTTCCCTCGAATGATGAAAGTTTGTCTAAAATACTGAAAACGATCGCCGCGTTTGCTAACAGAAACGGAGGCTACATATTCTTCGGGGTGGAAGATGTTGACTCGCGGATCTGTGGAATTACAATAGAGGAATGGTCTCGCTTCGACTGGGACAGATTCGCCGCCCTACTCACAAAGATTTTTCAACCTTCTGTTGACTGGAATTCTCGTCAAGTTGAATATAATGGCCATCAATTGGGCGTTATATACGTTCATGCATTGGAAGTGCGCCCAACTATATCAACTCAAAAGTGGCACCAAATCGGTAAGACCACGATTTATCTGCGTTACGCCAGATCTAGCGAGCCAATTCATCACGGCGATCTAATGAGAATGCTTGGCGAGAGGGATGAAATAGTCCGAAAAAGAGCGCAAATTCGCGAATTGGATTACCCCAAGGATACAGAAATTTAGGTATATAAATCGGTGTTCATGATTACTTCTTCGCGTATTCACCTACCGCGCCTTATTCTTGAAGAGTAGACTGAACCCATGCCCCAGGCAATCCTCTTTGGCGGCGTCAATGGTGCTGGGAAAACGACGTTTGCTCAGCGATTATTGGCGCTCGATGCGCCAAAGCTGCCGTTTTTGAACGCGGACCAGGTTCAGCGTGATCTTGCGAGCCAAACAACGGAACATTATTCGCCCCTACCCCCGCGATGCACAATCGGTGCAAGGGCAAAACGCAGGGTGCATGTCGGTACGCAGCATGCACCCTTGTGCGTATCTGAAATCGCTATGCAGAAAATCGCACGCCGGTCATACTCGCTATATGCAAACCGACCTCCTTTCCCGCATCACGATTGAGCCCGGCAAGATGGGGGGCCGGCCCTGTATCCGGGGCATGCGCATTCGCGTGATGGATATTCTGGAAAACCTCGCCGGCGGGGCGAGCCGGGCCGACATCCTTGAAAGCTTCCCCTATCTGGAAGACGAAGACATCACAGCGGCCCTGCTCTACGCGGCCCGGTCCACAGACCACACGGTCATTGCTGCTGAATGATCCTCTGGGTCGACCAGAACCTGCCTCCATCCCTCGCCGCATGGCTTTGCGCACGCGATCACGAAGCAAGCCACGTTCAAGACCTCTGCCTCAGTGCCGTGGATGACACCGAGATCGCGGCGCTCGCCGTCCTGGCAGGGTCGGTCATCATTAGCAAAGACGACGACTTCGCCTTCAAGGGGCCGCCGCCAACCGTTGTGGTTCGGCTTGGCAACGTCACCAATCCGAAACTCATCAACCGGTTTGAGGCTGTGTGGGAGACCATCGAAGCCGCGCTGGAGGCGGGCGAAACCTTTATTGAGGTGTTTTAGATCAGCGGGCGGTAAATCGGAACCGATTTGCCGCCAGTCGTCGGCTCTCGTTCTTTAATACTAGGGCGACTTTCGGCCGAACTGTTGATTCCAGCATATCGCCCAGCGCCCTAGGCGGGGGCGTGTGCGGCGGACAAGTCATTGATTGGCCGACCCTCGACGAAGACCTCAGCACCGAAGGCCTCCTGCGCGGCGCGCCCAGCTTTGAGGCCACGTAGGCGCGAACCTAAAGCCAAGTGACGGAACCTCCCCTTGCCCCACGCCATCCTCTTCGGCGGCGCGAATGGCGCTGGGATGACCACGTTTGCGCGGCGCCTTTTGGCGCTTGATGCGCCAAACCCCCCCTTTCTCAACGCGGACGAGATTCTGCGCGAGCTTGGGCCAGGCGCAGGTCCGGTGACGCGCGGGGCGGATCTGCTTGAGCGACAGCGTAGAACCCTCGCCCCGACAGCGCACCTCTCCCCGCCACTCCGCCCACCCCAGCGACGCATTGAGACGACAGCGCCCGGTTCTGCGGCTAGGCTGAGCGCCATGACGGCGCTTGTCTCTCGCTCTCTTGTCTGTCGCTCTCTTGTCTGGGCGGCCTGTGTGCTCCTGGTCTCTGCGTGCGCCACGCGCGGCGGGCCGGTCTGGCCGCACGCCAGCGCCGCAGCGGCGCGCGCGGCGGCGGGCGTTGAGCTGACGCTGGAGCCGGCGGCGGCGGAGGCCAACGTTCCCGCGCATGTGCTGGAAGCCGTGCGCGCCATCGCGGCGGCGGCCGGCGAAGACGCGGTCACGATCACCAGCGCGGCGCGCACGCCGCGTCGCCAAGTGGAGCTGATGATCGAGTACTATGTGGAGTGCCCGGACAATCCTGACTGTTCCATCGACTATATGCTGGCGGCCTATCAGCCCGAGTGCCTGGGAGACATGGCCGCGCTCTATCGCCCGCTCGCCGGCGCATCACCCGAAGCCGTGGAGGCGACGTTGGCGGCCATGACACGAGAGGTTGACGCCGCCATCACCGCGCTCGACGCCGCCCATGCGGCCGGCGCCGGGCCGGCGCGCACCTGCATGGGTCATGTGGCGGCGCCGGGCAAGTATGCGGTCGATGTCGCCCCTTCCAGCGTTGCCGATTGGCGCGCCTTCTACCGGGCCGCGCGTGCGCTCGGGGATGGCGTTCTCGTACAGGAGCGGTTCTACTATCCGCCCATCGAAGGCGTGGCGCCCAGTTCAACCCCCGACGCCGCCTTCCACATTGAGGTGCGCGATCCGCCAGACGGCAAGGCGCGGCGCGCCGACGCGGCCTCCAGCTAGCGCGCCCACGTCGACATCAAGGAGATCAACATGCGTCTTGTCCAAGGGCTTGTCGGACTCGCGGGCGCTGCTGCGCTGGCCGGCTGCGCGGCCCTCGCCGGCGTCGAGCAAACCGGACCAAACGCCTATCGCATCGCGTACGAGAGCTACGCGCCCGACAGCCGGGCGCAAGACCGAGCCGAAGAAGACGCGCGCGCCAAGGCGCAGGCCTTCTGCGCCAATCAGGGCCGGCGCGCGACCCAAACGGTCACGCGCACCAGCGGTACGGTCGTGCGCGCCGACGACGCTTCAATCTCGCACGCCGACATCAGCTTGCGCTTCAAGTGCCGTTAGCGCGCCCTGGCTGGCGCCAAGACGGGGAGCGTGAAAGACTGGCGCGCATCGTTGGTCCCAGGCCCTTGCAGAAGTGATCCCCATGGCTCAAGCGCGAGATCATGACATTGTCGTTTACGGCGCGACCGGATTCACCGGTCGGCTGGTGGCCGAGCATCTGGCGCGCATCGGCGCTCAGGGCTGGGCCATGGCCGGTCGCTCACAAGACAAGCTGGCCCAGGTGCGCAGCGAGGTTGGCGCGCCAGCCGACACGCCCCTCCTGATCGCCGACGCCAGCGACCCGTCTAGCCTGGATGCGCTGGCGGCCAGCGCCCGTGTGGTCATCACCACGGTTGGTCCCTATCAGAGCTATGGCACGGACCTGGTTGCGGCGTGCGTGCGCGCGGGGACGGACTATGTGGACTTGTGCGGCGAGCCCGATTGGATGGCCGAGATGATCGCCGCGCATGACGCGCCTGCGCGCGCATCCGGCGCACGCATCGTTTTCTCCTGCGGCTTTGATTCCATCCCCTTCGATCTTGGCGTGTGGCTGGTGCAAGACACGGCCATTCAGCGCTATGGCGCGCCGCTGCGACGCATTAAGGGGCGCGTGGAGGAGATGAAGGGCACGTTCTCCGGCGGCACGGCGGCCAGCCTCCTGGAGACCGTCAAGGCGGCGGCCAAAGACCCAGGACTGCGCAAGCGCCTGGCCAACCCCTTTCTGCTCACCCCGTCTGGTTCCGGACCGCTTCAGCCCACGGCCCACGCCGCCTATGACCCGGCGGTCGAGAGCTGGGTGGCGCCCTTTATTATGGCGGCGATCAACACCAAGAACGTCCACCGCACCAACGCGCTCTTGGACGATCACTATGGCGCTGAGTTTCTCTACGACGAACAGATCATGACCGGCGACGGCCCGGCGGGCGCGGCGCGCGCCAAGTCGACCGCCCAGCGCGAAGCGGTGACGCCGATCCTGCTCGCCCTGCCACCGACGCGCGCCCTGTTGCGCACCTTTCTGCTGCCCAAGCCGGGCCAAGGCCCAAGCCTGGAGCAGCGCGAAACCGGTCGATTCTCGGTGGTGTTCGTCGGCGATGATCCGGCCCATCCCGAGCGTGAGGTGCGGGTCCGCGTGACCGGCGACCGGGACCCGGGCTATGGCTCGACCTCTAAGATGATCAGCGCAGCCGCGCGCACCCTGCTTGAGCCCGACCTGACCACGCCTGGCGGTGTTTGGACGCCTGGCGCCGCCATGGCCGCCCCCTTGATTGTGCGCCTGCGCGCTGAAGCGGGCATGACGCTCGACGTCGTGGACGCCCAGTCATGAGCCGCGCGGGCCTCATCCTTGCCGCCCTGGTGTTGGCCGCCCTCATGATGGCGGCCGGCTTGGCGGCTCCGGTAGGCGCGCAGCAGTCCGCCGGCGCCGCCAAGCCGCGCACCATTGCCGCGGACGGCGTAGAAACGCTCTACTATGCGTCCCGCAACGCCGGGATCGATGTCGTCGCGACGCTGATCGTATGCGCGCAACGCATCAATGACGCAGATTTGGCGGTGCTGATCGACGCGGCCCCGACCGCGCGCGCGACAGTCAAGCCAGGAGACTGTGTGGCGGTGACCGGACTTGAAGTCGCGGTGCGCAATACGTCCGAAACCCGCCAGCAGAACCTCACCTTCGAGATCGTGGCGACGTTTTCCGGGTTCTAGCCCCCTCGACGCTCTGAACCCGCAGGCGCGGCCAAGACGTGCAGCGCCAAGGCTGCGGCGGTCGCCACATTGACGCTGTCGTGGCCCGCCGCCATGGCGACGCGCGCACCCATGCAGCGCGCCAGCACATCGTCTGGCAAGCCAGGGCCTTCCGCCCCCACCACCACGGCCAGCGCCCGGTCTGACCTGATCTCACGCACGTCATCTGATCCGTTGGGCGAGAGGGCGACCAGATCGAACCCGGCGACCTCAGCGACGTCGAGCAGCGCATGGGCGTCCCCGCCATGTACAAACGGCGTTGACAGGATCGCCCCGGTCGAGACGCGCACCGCCTTGCGATAAAGGGGGTCACTGGAGCCCTGATCCAGGAGGACCGCGCGCACCCCGAACGCCGCCGCATTGCGAAACAAGGCGCCGATGTTGTCGTGGTTGGAGACCCCGACCACGATCAGCACCCGGTCGCGCGGGCCGGCCTTGCCGATCAGGCGTGCCGGGTCTGGTGCGTCGCCCACCTTGGCGACCGCCAGGGCGCCGCGATGAATGGGAAATCCGGCCACTTGGCTCATCAGGTCAAGAGAGGCGGTCCACACCGGCGCGCCGGCGGCCTGCGCGGCCGCCACCAGCTCGGGCTTGTTGCGCGCCTGCGCCTCTGACAAAAACACCGCCTCAGCGGTAAAGCGCGACGATGGCGCCAAGAGGCGACCGATCAGGCGCGGCGTTTCAACGACGAACTGGCCGTCGCGGCCAATGAGATCACGCTCCCGCACGGCGCGGAACGGCTCCAGTCGCGGGTCATGCGGGTCTACGATACGCTCGGTGATCGCGGTTGAGGGCGGCAGGATGGGGGGTGAGGACATGTCAGGCGTGTGTGCGATCAAGCCGGCTTCGTCAATGCAAGGCGCGGCTTTGGGGACCTTTACGCCAT
>CAYGQB010000052.1:0-16637 GCA_964351895.1 uncultured Caulobacterales bacterium | reverse complement strand
TGACACAGTCGCTGATGCTGGTGACGCTGGCGATGTTGTGGCGGGCGATGACGGAGACGCTGACGCTGGTGACACGGGCGATGCTGATGTCGACGACGGAGACGCTGACGCTGGAGATACAGACGCTGGCGACGCAGCCGATGCCGGAGACGCTGACGCCGACGCCGATGCAGACTCTGGCGATGCTGCGGGGGACGATTCTGCGGCCTTGGATCCGGATGTTCCGTTCACCCCAACATTCACCTACTACCCCCCCGGCAACCTGATCCCGAGCACGGGTGAGGGAACGCCGGACCGCACCAACTACGCCGACATGATCGTGTTCCCGATCCCCGGTCACGCCACCTTCCTGAACAGTCAGGTGCACAGCCCGGGCGGCGGCGCGGTCGGCGGCGACCAGTGCGATCCGGTCAACTTCTCCTATCCGTGGCGCAACAACTTCTGCGAAACCCGCTCGCGGGACCGCAAGACCTTGAACTGCCCACGCAGCCGGGTTCATCAAGGCCAGGACATTCGCGCCGGCACGCCGCAGCTGTGCAACACCATGCGGCGCACGCCGGCCGCTGACCGCACCCAGATACCTGTTGTCGCGGTGGAAGACGGGTTCGTCTCCTACATTGGAACGTACACGGTTGATCTGCGTGCGGAGGACCGCATCTATCGCTACATGCACCTCAACATGCGCGCGCTTCAGGTGGCGCGCGGGGACGAGGTCAAGGCGGGCGATCGACTGGGCTACCTGTCCAATGACTTCGGCGGCACGCCCACCACGCTGCACCTGCATCTGGAGTTCAAGCAGAACATCGATGGGGTCGGCTGGACATGGGTGAACCCCTATGCCGCGCTCGTCAGCGCCTATGCCCGCCAGAAAGAGGGCGTAGGGCTTGAGGTTGCAGATGAAACGGCCGCGGTCGCCGGCGCTGAAGCAGCCCCGAGCGACGACGGCTAGGGCGACCCGGTCATGGCGGGACGCCATCTGACGCGCCTGGGCGGACCCTTGATCGGGGTGCGCCTGATCGCGCGCGCGGTCAGGTCGGCGACTGGGTCCATCACGGGGTCCGCCACCGAGCATGTTGCTGGGCGGGCGGCAGGGCGTGCGGGGCCAAGTCTCGCTGAGTTTGGGCCCGCCGTTTTGAGGGCGTGCAAGGGCGGGGCGCTGACCGCCCTCGTGGCCTGTGGTCTGGCGCTGAGCGCCTGCGCCGTGCCGGGAACCTCTCCCAGCGCCTCGGCCCCCAGCGTCAAGCGGCCGTTCGTGCCCAAGAGCGACTATGGCTTTCCGCCTACCCCGTCCAAGTACGCCCAGGTGGGCGACTGTCAGGGCGGCTCGCGCCTGGCGGGGATCAATGTGGAAGATCCGCCTTATCCAGCCCGCGCCTTCCGGCGCGGCCAGCAAGGCTGGGTGGCGCTGCGGCTGGACGTCGACGCCAGTGGGCGCACGCGCAATGTCACCGTGATCGACAGCCTGCCGCGCGGCCCGTTCGACGGGGCCGCCCGCAAGGCCGTGCGCGCCTGGCGCTTTGAACCGCCGGGGGGCGAGGGTTTGACGCGCTGCGTTGTGGTGCTCGACTATCGGCTGGGCGTCGCCCGCATTGGCCTCTAAACCACACCCACGCGCGCTCTGGCGCCGCCCCCAGTGCTCTCAAGTAGTGCTCTCAAGTAGTGCTCTCAAGACACGCGAATGTCGCGTCGAGCGGCGATGTACACGGACGCCTTCGAGGGGTGCGGCTAGCGTCGCGTCTAGCGTCGCGTCCCTGGGCGCGGCTCCGACGAAAAGTGTTGCATTCCAGCCCCCATAGTCCCGCACCCGCCAGCTGGGGGTAACCGGTTCTTGTTGAGAACTGGGGGCGGGCGCCGCTGTCTGGCTCGCGGCTGATTCCGGCTTCCGTTATGGTGGTGATTCGCCGTCTGCGTTTGCGCGGGTTAATGCGCCGTTAACCGGGGACGGACCATCACCAAGCTCTTAACGGGGCTCTGGGTCCTTAAGAGGGGCTTCACGAGGCGCTTCCACGCCGGGCGCAGCTAGAGATACTGAGGGGCAGTCAGCTCATGTTCGAGCAACAGGTGAACACCATCAGCTTGTTCGTCACAGGCGGCGCCGTTGCGTTTGCGCTTGCGGTGACGATTTGGGCTGTGCGGGCGACCGCCGGGCGCCGGGCGCTTGATGAGCGCTGGCGCGGACGCCTGTCCGAGTTTGAACGCAAGATCGACCGGCTGGATACGATTTTGGCCTCGCATCCCGGCGTTGTCATGGTGTGGGAGGACGACGGGGCGGACGGCGAGATGGAATGGGGCAAGCCGCGGCTTTACGGCTCGCCGCCGGCGCTGGCGTCGCTGCTTCAGTTCTGCGACGCGTCCGACGGGCCCGACACGGCCGCCCGCATTCTCGACGGCCTGGCCGACTATGAGGCGCGCGACGCCCATGGCGGGGAAACCACCTTGCGCCGCGGTCTCAATAATTTGCGCGAGTCGGGCTCTGCGTTTTCGCTTACGATTTGCGGACCAGACGGCTGGTTTCTCGACGCGGACGGTCGCCCGGCCGGGCGGCGCGCCGTCTTGTGGATTGCCGATTCCACGGTCAAGGGCATTGCAGAATCAGGCGCCCGCCGGCGGATCGAAGAATCGCGTCAGCACGATCCGATGGTCGTGCGCGATCTGGCTGGAAAGACGCCCTCGCTCTTGTGGCGCGTGTCGTCTGGCCAGAAGTTGAGCTGGGCCAACAGCGCCTACCTAGAAGCGGTCGAGTGCGCCAACCTGAACGACGCCATCGAGCGCGATCTGATGCTTGATGAGCGCGTGCGCGACCAGGCCCGCGAGGTCCTGGCCAAGGGCGGTGCGGTGGAAGATCTGCGCATCGTGACGGCGGGCGGCCAGCAGCGGCGCTATGCGGTGACCGGCTATCCGGTGTCGGGCGGGGTGGGCTTTGTCGCCCATGACATGTCCAAGGCGGAGGCCGCGCGCGAGGCGCTGGAGCGCCATGTGCGCGCCCAAGACGACGCCATCAATGAGGTGGCCGACGCGGTCGCCGTGTTTGGCCCCAACCAGGAGCTGGTGTTCCACAATCCCGCCTTTGCCCGCCTGTTCGAATTTGACGAGGCGTGGCTGGCGCTGCGCCCGCAGCACAGCGAGCTTCTCGACCGCATGCGCGATGCGCGTCTGGTGCCGCCGGCGGTCGACCATAAGGCCTGGAAGGCCAACGAGCTGAAACACTATGAGGCGTTTGACGCCGATGAATCGCGCGACACCTGGTCCTTGCCCGGCGAGCGCGTCCTGTCGGTCATTCGACTTCAGCACCCGCTGGGCGGGCTGGTGATGATCGTGCGCGACATCTCGGCTGAAACCACGGTCAAGCAGGAGCTGAACCAGCACATTCGCGTGCAGCGCGCCACGCTCGACAAGTTGAACGAAGGCGTCGCCGTGTTTGACAGCGACGGGCGCCTGCGTCTGCACAACGCCGCCTTTGAGCGCATGTGGCGGCTGTCGCCGGACGATCTGGAGCCGGGGCGCGCCTTTGACGACGTCGCCGAGGCGTGCCTGCCGCTGTTCCACCATCGCGACGAATGGGCGACCATGAAGGCGCGCATCACCGATCCGCGGCCGGAAGCGCGCACCCATGTCGTGGGCGAGATGCGGCGCGGCGACTTGTCGGTGCTGACCTTCCTCTCGCGGCCTCTGCCGGACGGGGCCACGGTGTTGGCGTTCCACGACATCACGGCTGAGCGCGATCTGGCCGACGCCCTGTCTCAGCGCGCCGCCGCGCTGGAGGACGCCGACCGGGTGAAGGCCGACTTTGTCGCTCACGTCTCCTATCAGCTGCGCGCGCCGATGCAGTCGATCATGGGCTATGCGGAGCTTCTCACTGAGACCGTCGCCGGCAAGTTGGCGCCGAGAGACGCAGAATGGCTGGGCTCGATTTTCGCCGCCAGCCAAGACCTCAACAAGCTGGTGGGCGACATCGTCGACATCGCCGCGATTGACGCCAAGACCTTGGAGATTGAGCGCTCTGACATGGCGGTGCGCCCGGCGCTGGAAAGCGCCATCGACCTGGTGCGCACCGGCGCTGATGACACCAAGGTGCGCATGGCCCTGGCCGTGCCCGAAGACGTCGGTTCGATCAGCGCCGACGAGCGGCGGGTCAAGCAGGTGGTCTACAACCTTCTGGTCAATGCGCTGCGCCACTCCAAGCCGGGCGGCAAGGTGGAGGTGGGCGCCGAGCGCGACGCCAGCAGCATCGCCATCTGGGTCGCCGACGACGGGGAGGGCATCGCACCGGAAAAACAGGCCCGCGTGTTTGAGCGCTTTGAATCCGGCTCCAATCATGGCGCCGGGCTAGGCCTCACCCTGGTGCGTGAGTTTGTCGAGATGCACGGCGGCTGGGTGGAGATGGAATCCTCGCCCGAAGACGGCACGCGGGTGACCTGCCACTTCCCGCTGAAGGGCCCTGAGACCCGCCGCGCCACGCCGCTCCTGGGCGAAAGCGCAGGCGATGCGGGCGGTGCGCCGGACGCCCCAAGCGCCCCTGACGCGGCCAATTCTCAGTCAGGGGACGCGTCTGATCTGGGCGACCCCGGCGAGTCGTCTGACCCCGACACCAAAGATGCGGTCCGCGACGTGAAGAAGGCGGCCGAGTAAGCTGGTGTGGCCCGCGCCTTAGACGGGGGGGCGGGCGCCATCTCGGTTCCCGCCTCTTTGCCTAGGCGCCCGGTCGGGCGACTGGGGTTTACCCACGGGGCCTGAACCAGTCGCCCGATCTGGCGCCCATCACTGGGGCCCGACTCTGGGTCCTGACCTTGGGGAGCGCGCCCGTTCACTATCAAGCCTCTCGCGCGACGGGTTCGGCGAAGGTCGACGACTTTTGCGTCTTGGCGTGGCCACGCGCGCGCACCCGCTGCGCATGGCTAAGAGCGCCGCGCCGGGGCGCCTGGTTCCGCCATCGCCCCCGGCGCTTGCGGCGCGCGGCGGGCTCTATATAGTCCCCCGCTTCGCGGTCGGCCCCAGCGCTTGCTTGGGCCTGCACAATGCGCCGCGCTGGTGAGGTGGCCGAGTGGTCGAAGGCGCACGCCTGGAACGCGTGTAGGCGGGTAACCGTCTCGTGGGTTCGAATCCCACCCTCACCGCCACTTTGGAACATGAATGCGAACGTTCTTCGCTGCCGACTCCACGCCATTCGTATCGAACGGGAAAACGTCCAGACGCCCGAAGGCTCTGGACGCTTTCGTGGTGTCTGCATTCAGGCAACCAGGCTAATCGCTGCGGTCAGATAAAGCCCCGCGGTCAGAACACTGCCGACTGCGCGCACATGGTTCAGCCGCGTCCAGTTCCGGCCATAGGTCCGCCAGTATGCGGCGGCTTCTGACGAGCGATGGTCAAGGCGGTCCAGCCGTGTGTTCATGGGTACATTGCCGAAGATCGTCATCAAAAACACGGTTGGCACAAAGACAAGCGGCGCAGCGATCAGGGCGATCCGGGCGCTTGCGTCCAGAGCGCTGGCTGCATAGACGCCGATCGCAATCGACATGGGCGCGATCACCAAAATCCCGGCCACGAACTGCGTGCGCAGAACGGTGCGGTTGATGTGCTGCATGGCTTCGATGCCGCCGGCCGGTTCTGCGCGCAAAAGCCCGCGCATGATAAACTCCGAGAAGGCTGAGAAAACGCCGCCGACAACGGCGCTCCACATGGCCAGGAAAAGCGAGACGTACAAGGTCCAGTCATCGGTCATTTCGAATGTTCCTTCGGAAGGGATTCAACGCGCCCAAGGACGCCGGCGCTCCCCATTGCGAGCGCCGGCGACAGAGGCGGGCCGCGTCAGGCCGCGCTCGGCTGAGTGGCGGCCGGCTGATTGGCTGCTGGTCTTGCGAGACGCAGCCCCAAGAGAATCGTTGCAAGCACGAGTTCGATCAGCGTAGCGATCAGGAGCGAGCCGGTCGGGATGCCGTCGATCAGCATGCCCACAATCCGTGCCGCGCCATAGCTGCCATAGACAACAGCGCCGACCGTCAGGCCCACATCCGCAAACCGACCTCGAACGCTGCCGATCAGCATAAGCACGCCGGTCAGGATCAAGAGCAGACTTGGCGCCTTGAGCTCCGACAGGAGGCTCGGATCAGGGGCGATTCGCACATCGCTCATCGCCAGGAACGCCTGTGTTTTCGTCAGCATGGCGAATCCAATGACGCCGAGGAGTGTTCCCGATCCGGCGAGTACGACACGGGTTACAATCCGTCTCATGCTGCACGCTCCCACACGCCAGTGCGGGCCACATCGCGAGCATAGGCGGCGAAGTCCTTCGGCGGACGGCCCAGGGCCCGGGCCACACCATCCGTCAGGCTGGCGTTGCGACCGTCCAGAACCGTGGAGAAAAGGTAGTCGAGCATCCAGGCGACGTCTTTCGGCGCGCCAGACGCTTCGATCTCCGCCATGAAGCCCTCATGGGGGACATTCACATAGGCGATTTCACGGCCCGCGGCGGCGGAGAGGTCTGCAGCCACATCAGAGAGTGTCATCAGCCGTGGGCCAGTGACCTCATAGATTTCGCCGCCATGGTGGTCTTGGGTGAGCGCCGCAACGACGACATCAGCGATGTCATCTGCATGGAGATTAGGCTCGGGGGTGTGGGCGGGCGGGAGCGTGATGGCGCGGCTGAGCACCATGTGGTTGAAGGCGCCTTCCGAGAAATTCTGGTTGAACCAGCTCGCGCGCACAATCGTCCACTCGACGCCGGAGGCCTGGACAATGCGTTCGCAGGCCTGGGCTTCTTCCTCGCCGCGGCCCGAAAGGAGGACGAGGCGCTTCACGCCTGCCGTCCTCGCCTTGTCGACCAGAGCCTGAATGGCGTCGGTCGCGCCCGGAAAGGCAAGGTCGGGCGCGTAGGTGATGTAGACGGCTGTCACCCCTTTCAGGGCGGCGTCCCAGCTTGCCTCATTGTCCCAGTCAAAGCTTGGGACGGCCGAACGCGAGCCGATCCGGACGGTCTCGCCCATCGCCTTTAGGCGGTCGGCGACGCGGCGGCCTGTCTTGCCGGTGCCGCCGAGAACGAGGGTCAGCGGTTTGGATTTACGTAGGAAGTTCATCGACTTGCTCCTTTGTGGTTGCTGCAAGTCAATGGATAGAGACGCGGCGTGCATCGCTCTTGCCGCTGTGCGCCAAGGTTTTGCCCGATCGCGCCAAAACCTTGTCAGGCTGAGTTGCCGCCCAGTCTATAGGATCGAGGTGTTTGCCCGGCCCAGCGCTTGAAGGCCCGGGTGAAGCCGCTTTGCTCAGCGAAGCCTGTCAGAAACGCCACTTCGGCAAGGCTATAGTCGGTGTCCTTGAGCAATTGCTCGGCAAGCTCGCGGCGCGCCAGGTCCACCAGGCCCTGAAATGAAGCGCCCTTGTCTGAGAGACGCCGCTGCAGGGTTCGCCCGCTCATGCCAAGTTGGCTGGCGATGTCGGTGACGGTTGGCACGCCTTCACTGAGGGTTTGAGACACTGCAATCCTGACGCGTTGCTCCAATCCGGTGTCGTCCGCCAGCGCGGCCAGCTCTGCCGCAAGGTGATGGTCGAAAAACCGAGCGATGGTCTCGTCGCCCAACTTGTTGGGCGCCGACAGCATGTCGTTGCTCACCAGAAGGGCGTCGCGCTCTGCCTTGAAGTGAACAGGGCAACCGAAATGCGCCTCATACACCGAGATGTCGCCCCGTGAGGCGTGCTTGAAAAAGATGCCTTTCGGCACGAATGGCGCCGTGCTCACTTCCTGACTGATCGTGACAACGGCCGACATGCTGGCCTCATTGGAGACCAGCATGCCGAGACTTCCATCGCCGACCTTGTCCAGGCGGAAAAAGACGCCTTCGTCAGCTTGCTCCATGGCGTAGGTTTCAGCGCTGCCTAGAACATGGCCATAGCGTTCCGATCGCGCATAAGAGCCGCGCAAATCGGGCGCCGACTTCCAGGCCAGGCCAAATGCGCCGTACTCGTCGATCCGCATGGCCGCGCCGATCCTGAGAGGAAGGCGAAGGCCGTCTGGGTCTCTTTCGCAAAGCGCTGCGAAAAATCGGTAATAGTCTGGAGACGACACCATTTGGGACGGGTCTATGGGGCCGTCGGGGTTGAGGCCCAGACCTTCGACAAGATCGCGCGTCTCCACCCCTTCGCTGGCCTGCCCGATGACCTTGTAAACGTAAAGTGATGTGATCTGCGCCATCCGCGAAGGATATTGCAACACCGCCGGATCACGAAGGCGGGGTTTCGGCGTCGCCGTTGGAACCGAAACCGGACTCTGGTGACTCAAGGGGTTGATGTCTCTTTCCGACCGAACCTCGCCGGACTTGGTTCGGTCGTGGAAAACATAGCATTTCCAATCGATTTGCCGATCTGGCCCGACCGAACTTACGCGGTCCATCGACTGCCAGGGCATCCAAACAGAGACACCCGAGGTAGGCGTTTTGCGGCGAAAGGTGGCGAAAGCCCGTCGAACGCCGTTCACGTGCATGGCCACGTCCCGGGCTCCTTCAGAAGGATCCGTGACTCGCGGCTTTGCCTTTTGTCTCGGGCGAAATCAGGTCCGCAATTTCTTCAAGGAGCGGCTGCAATTTCTCATGGTCGGCTTGCGCCATGCCATGTTCGATCGCCGACGACCAATGGCCGCTTTGGTACAGCGAGGCGGCGCGCCCGCGAATCTCCAAGGCCGCACGGTCACGAAGCTCTTTGTTAGGCAAGCCTTCTGCCGTCATCCGCGCGCTTATTTCTGCCTTCAGCCGAGTCTCCGCAACGGCGTCGTCGGCGAGAAGCGCGAGCATCACGAGCCCGTAGACTGACCGTTCCAGAATCGCCCAGCCGGTCTGGTATCGGCCTGCCTTGAACGTCCAGGACAGCAGCATTTTGCCTATGTCGTCGGCAAGCTCCGGGCAACCGCGGCTGCGCGCATCGACCGCCGCTTCGAATAGCGTTTCTGTCATCCGGAAATTCTCGACGAATTTCACGGTCTCTTCGTCGTCGGGCACCCAAGACAAGACCGAGATCAGCCAGGCCGCGTGTTTGCGCAGTTCCTCCTGTCTATGCTCGTCACATGCAGCGGCGTTCGACACAGCGATCAGCATCGTGGTAACCGCCGTGATCCAGTGGATCATGTCGAACGTAAACTGCGATCGTTTTTCGATGGCGTGAAGGAGAAGGTCCTTCTCGGTCTGATACATCCCATCCGCCCATTCCCCGAAATTGTCGATGACCTGCCGGGCATTCACATCGTCCGCCGGCGCATCCGCGACCGCGTTGACAAGTTGGGAGAGCCGCACCGTGAGCCCTTGTGCGCTCGTTGCTGAGTAGTAGGGCGCAAGATAGGTGCTGTGGACGCTCATCAGCGGCGCATCCGGCAGGGCCATGAACAGCTTGGCGATCAGCTTCATGCTGCCGCGGATGTCCTGCGCCGCGAACTGGACTTCCCGCAACTTTGTCCGCAACAGGTCGAAGCTTAGGCGCGCGAGCTGTTCAACCCCGGTGGACGTGACGGGCCGGTAATCCTCGCGCGCCACCCCGGCGCATGAAATGATGCCGATCTTCTGCACCAGAGTCGTGATGCCCTGCGGGCCTTCCGCTGCGAGCAGCATGTCGGCGCATTGCCCCATCAGCCGCACGCCTTCCATGAGTACGTCTGGCATGTTGTGCGGCACAATCCGCTCGACTTCCCCGGTGAGGTATCCGGCCGCCAGATGCGCGTGGGTCTTCGACGCGTGCGGACTCGCATAATCGATTGCGAGATACACCCGCACGAGCTCGGCTATCGCACGCAGCGTTTGTTCGATCTGTTGTTCATCGCCGCGCGTGACGCCGATACGCGCTGTCTGCCGCAGATGCTCAAGTGTATCGTTGATAAACCCGTCCGAGGTGAGCGGGTTTTCTCTCAAGAGCTGGTCGGCAAAGAAGGTCTTCCCCTTCGTTTCGATATAGGTAGCGTTGATCGCTATGATCGCGTTCATCGCCAAAGCGCTGACCTCATGGTCGCCTTGCTCGGCATAGCGGCGCGCGAACGACATAGCATAGCGCACGCTCTGCTGGGCGCCCTCCGTCCATCTAGGATTGACCTGAAAAAATACTGTCCGCGTCAGGTTATGTTCAGACGAATAGAGATCGCTTTGGTTCGGTTGACTGCTGTCGGAAAGTAATGGTGCTGCCCGTTTCGCTCGTCTCGCCCACGCTCGCAGCTCACGCTGCGTCTGCTTAACGACCATCTCGAGCTGCTGAGCCGGGTTCACCAATATTAGCGCCCGTCGATAGCCGTAGAGAAACAGCCCTAAGATAATTGCGATGCCCCAGAAGGCCGCAAACGCGACGACGCCGACCCGCTTTGGCTCTAGAACAAGCGACAGGCCGGTAATCGCCAACGCGAGAAGATATGTCGCCGCAAACGCGGTTAAAAGCCTTCGATCAGCGCTGAGCCGGCGGAACAGGCCGTGCGGCATTCTTTCAATATTGACCTGCATTGCGAACAGTACGAGCGACGAAACGATAGCCGCCGCACCGATCAGCGCGCCGCCAAGGGTCAGGAACAGCGACCGCAACAATGCGAGCCGTGCTTCGGTCGCGAAACTTGGTTCCAGTATCCGCTGAAGCGCCGGAATCCAGAAGGCGCTGATGCCGGTCAACACCAGCAGCAAGATGGCCGTCGCGACCGGGCCATGACGTAGTTGCCAGACCAGATACCTATAGCGGGCGACATAGAGCCGCTGCCAAAGCACTGCCTTACCCCGGACCAGTCCCGCTGAGGCGCGCCGGGCATTCCTCTTCGTATGTCGCAGCAGTAAGCGGAGGCCGACGCGGAGCCTCTTCTTGATCATCTTCGCTATTCTCTTCAGCTTCTCAAATCGCATCACCGCCCTCTGCCTTCCGTTATCAGAGCAGGGAAGGCCAATAAAGCACGGTTGGCGCTTCGTTTCTCAGACATCGAGGAAGGCCATAGCTGAGCATAGCGTAAGCTCGATGGTAGTCCGCACCAACCTGCTTTCGCGGAGCTCCCGCCCGATCGGCGAAACTGTCAGGACGTACTGAAAACAGCAGCCATCTGTTCTGCCCAGGGCCGATCCGCGACTGCGACCAGGTCGTTGAGCGAAAACGCAGGCTGTGATGCTCTAAGGCGCGGCCCGTTGAAACAGCAGCCGGAGGCAGAAGGCCGTCTCGGCGAGGATCGTCAGGCCGTACGCCGGGACAAACGCCGATGACAGCTCCGGGGCGAAGAACCGCAAGCCGCTCCCCGCCAGATAGACCAGGCCCGCGATCATCAGACCGACGCCAAAGACGCGCGCGAACAGCCCCGACCGCCAGACCAGCACCCCCATGATCAGGCTATTGATCCCGAAGAACACCAAGCCGAGGTCATAGCCATGGCCGTGCAGGTCGAGGAACACCAAGGCGAGGGCATTGGCGCTGGCAACGCTCTCGCCGCCCGAAATCAGGAGCCACGCCGTCTGCATGGCCATGAGGTTGGCGGCAATTAGCACGGTTTGGATCAGCCGGAACACCATCGCAGACAGGGCAAGCCCCGGCGCGACGGATCGGAACACCAGGTAGAGCAGTATGGCCAGCCCCGCGTCGCACAGCGCCATCACGAGATCGGCGGCGATGGCCAGCCGGAACTGGCCCGGCGCCGCTAAGATCGCGGCGGCTGTGCCATCGGCGTCCTGGAGATCGATCAGAGGACCGCGCAGGCCAAGCTCCGCGCTAAGGCCAGCGACGATGATGATCAGATAGAACAGTCCCGCAAGCCGGATCGCGCCGACAAGGTCTCGGGTCAGGGTGAGGTTGGCCATGGTGTTGGTCCTTCGGTCGTCGCGCGGGGCGTCCCCATCCGTGATCAGTCTGTCTTAGGCGCCGCTGTGGAGCCGGCGAGCAACCCGCCGTCCACCGTCAATTCCGCGCCAGTCATGTAGGCCGCCTCGTCCGAGGCGAGAAGCAGCGCAATGGAGGCGACCTCTTCGACCGTGCCAAACCGGCGCATTGGCGTGTCGGCGACAAAGGCTGCCATGCGGGCTTCGCGGTCGGGCCCGTCGCCCAGCATCGGCTCCCACATGGGGGTCAGGATGGCGGCCGGGTGGATCGAATTGCAGCGGATGTTGAGACCCTGTTCGGCGCAATAAAGGGCGACCGACTTGGTGTGATTGCGCACGGCCGCCTTTGATGACGCATAGGCGGCGGCCGCCGGAACGCCCACAAGGCCCGAGCGCGACGAGATGTTGATGATCGACCCGGTTCCGCTGGCGCGCATGGCGGCGATCGCGTAGCGGCAGCCGAGGAATGTGCCGTCGAGGTTGACCGCATGGACCGCGCGCCAATCCGCCAGCGCGGCGTGCTCGGGGTCGTGCGGGCGCGTGGCCTCCTCAAAGCCGGTGATCCCGGCGTTGTTCACCACGACGTCGCAGGCGGGCCACGCCTCGGCCAGCGCCGCCCAGTCGGCCTCGGACGCCACATCGAGGCGCAGATGCGCCCCGCCGATCTCCTTGGCGACCCGTGCGGCGAGGTCTTCGATCTTGTCCGTCACGACGACCCTTGCCCCCTCGCGGGCGAAGGCCCGCGCGGTCGCGGCGCCAATCCCTCGACCGGCGCCCGTAATGATGCAGAGTTTCTGGTCCAGTCGGGCCACAACATTCCCCTTTGAGCTTGTTTCTCGCGCGGGTGAGCGGTCCCGCGTCACTCTGACGACATGGCCGCGCGTCTAACCCGTCCCGCTGCGACCCCGATATGTCAGTGCGCCTGACTTTGCGTGGTCAAAGGGTAGGCCCGGTCGAAGACTAGAACCAGCTCGCCAAAACCAGCATGCCAGAACCAGCATGACGCAACGCCGCCGCCGCCCATGCGCAGCAGGCGACCAGATGCGCGCGCGCCGCGCCTTGGCCGGGTGGAGATGGGGCGCGCTTGGCGCCATGGTGAGCCGCGTCCGCGCAACCGGTTCGCCCGCGAAAGGTCTCTCCATGTCCGATTCTCACACGCCATCCGTTCCTTCTGGTTTGCGGCCCGTTGCGGCGCGCGATGTCGAGGTGCGCGCCCGCCCCAGCGTCTATCCGGCGCCATTTGCCGCGCGCATGGAGGGGAGGGCCAAGCGCCAGCTGGGCGAGGTGTTCGGGCTGAAGAATTTCGGCGTCAATCTGACGGAGCTGGCGCCGGGCGCCCAGTCGGCCCTGATGCACGCCCACACCACGCAAGACGAGTTTGTCTATGTTGTTGAAGGGCGCGTGACCTTGAAAACACCTGAAGGGGCGGTGGAGATGGGGCCGGGCGATTGCGTCGGTTTCGCCGCCGGCGGCGGCGCCCATCACCTGGTCAATCAGTCGGGCGCGCCGGTCGTATATCTGGAGATCGGCGACCGCATGCCCGGCGACGCGGCGCACTATCCCGAAGATGATCTCAAGGCGGTGATGGTCGACGGCGCCTGGGTGTTCTTTTCCAAAGACGGCAAGCCCTATGCTTAAAGACGGCGCGTTCACCGACGAGATGCGCCGAGATGGCGCGGCGTCGGTCTTGTGCTGGCTGGCCAGCGTCGACGCGCAGGGCCATCCAAGCGTGTCGCCCAAGGAAATGTTCGCCCTCACCGGCGCAGCGCAGCTGGTGATCGCCGACATTGCTTCGGCCGGCAGCGTGCGCAACCTGCGCGCGAACCCGCACGCCTGCGTGAGCTTCATTGACGTGTTTCGTCAGCGCGGCTGGAAGATGACCGGCCGGATGGCGGTCTATGGCCCGCAGGCCCCGGAGTTTGAAGCCCTGGGGGCGCCGGTTCTAGAGCGCGTGGGGACGGCCTTTCGCGTGCGCCATCTTCTGGTGCTCGACGTCGCCGCGGCTCTCCCAATACTTGCCCCCAGCTATCGCTTTTATCCCGAGCGCAGTCAGGCCGATCGCGACGCGGCCGCCTACGCCGCCTATGGCGTGACGCCTGTTTCAGAGGGCGACGGGGCGGGAGTCGGGCCAGGAGACGGTCCAGAAGACGGGGCCGGCTGAGGCGCGCCAAAGTCGCGCTTCCACTGCACGGCCAGGCGCGGGCCGACTTCCGGGTCGATGTCGGCGCCGACCTCCACATTGGCGCGCGGGGTCCATTCGACCGCCACGCCCGGCGCCCCGGTGGCGCCGGTCTCCACCTCCAAGTAGATGTCGCTGGTCAGATACTTGCCCGTGGACACGGTGGCGGCGCCGGCGTCGTCGAGGCCAAAGTCCAGCCGATCCACACCGATCGCGGCTTGCAGCGGGGCCGTCAGGTCGAGCGCGCCGCCGCGTCCACTGGCGAGCGCCGCCGCGGCGCTGGCCAATTGAGCAGCTTGCAAGGGGCTCAGCTGCGCCGCTGACCGCCCGAACAAGACCCGCGACAAAACCTCGTCTTGAGGCAGATCAGGGCTGGAGGAAAAGGCGATGTCAGGGCGCGACACCGGCCCGTCGACGCGCACGGTGGCGGTGATGCCGTCGCCGGTGCGGTTGGCCTCCAGGGCGACGCGCGTGTCGTCTGGCGCCCCGTTGAAGGTGATCAGACCCTCGCCCAGCGTGAAGGCGCGCCCAATCAGCGTGGCTTGCCCGCGCACCAGTTCAGCTTGTCCAGCCAGGCGCGGCGCGTCCGGCGATCCGGTGACGCGCGCATCCAGCGACCACTCGCTGTCCACGCCCGCCCCGGTGACGAACACGCGTCGGTCCGCCGTCACGCCGACATTGAGCCGCACGCCGCCTTCTTCTTGCGCCGCCGGATCGGTTTCTGGCGGGGCTGCGCCGGGGAGCGTGTCGGATGCAAAGGTGACGTCCAGCGTCTCGTAGCCGCCGCGCGGCAAGTGCGAGAGATCGACGCGGATTTCATCAGCCGTCAGGTCGCCGTCGATGGCGGTGGTGCGCGCAGCGCCCGGGCCCAGCGTGCGACGCACGGCGAGCGGGCCAGAGATGACGGCGGTCAGGTCTTGGCGCGACAGGGCGTCAAGCCGGTCAAACGCCACCCGCACCTCGCCCGTCCCGTCATAGGTGTAGGCGCCCGAACCGCTCAGACCGCCGCCACGGGCGCCAGACGCGGTGAGGCGCTCCACCTCAACGCCGCGCGGCGTCAGGGCCGCGTCCAGGGTCACGTCGCGCACCAAGAGACCGGTCTGGCTGTCTTCAAACAGGCCGCCGCGCCAGCGCGCATGGCCCTGGGGGCGCAGCGCGTTGATCGCCCCGCGCGCCTCAAGGTTGAGGCTGATCTCACCTTCCGCGCGCATGTCTGGCGGGGCGGCGAACGACCACAGGGGGGCAATCTCGCCGCCTCCTGTGAGGGTCAGCTGGGCCGGCCGTTCGGTGTCGAACGCGGCGCTGCGCCTGGCGGTGGACACGCGCACCGGCGCGGTGAGCGCGCCGGTCAGATCAAGCGAACCGTCCGCGTCGCGGGCGTGGGCGGTCAGGGTGGCCAGATCGGGCGCGAGAGTGAGGTTGAGGTCAAGCGCGGCGCGCGGCGTGTCTGCGTCGCCGCGCCCAAGATCGGTTAGGCGCAAGGCGCCCTCGCCCTCAAGCGCGTCGCCCATGGTGTTCAGATCAACTTCGCCGCTGGCCACGCCGCGCAAGGCCGGTCGGGCGACAAGCGGGCCCAGCTGCGCCAGATCGAGCGCGCTGAGCACCAGGCGCGCAGAGGCGGGTGTGGATTCAGCTTGTGAACCGGCATTGGCGACGAGCGTGATCCGGCCGCCCAGTCCTGAGACGTCCGCATCAAGCCGCGGGGCCGGGCCAAACGCGAGCATGATCGGCCGCGTAGTGGCGACGGGGGCGCCGCCCAGCGCGCCGGTGAAAGATCCTTGCGCTTCTTGCGCGGCCAGATCGAGGCGCACGTGAGGTTGGACGGTAAGCGGCGAAGTCACGCCAAAGCTTGTCAGCGCGGCGTCAAGGTCGCCGGTCAGGCGATAGTCGGGCCATGTCCCCGTCAGCGCCATGTTGGCGCGCGCCACGTCTAAAGCGCCCAAGCGCACGTCGCGCGCTGAGACGTCGGCCGTTAGCGCTCCGACGGAAAGGGCGGCGTCCAGGGCGGCGCCCTCGGCCAGAGCGCCGGAGAGCCGCGCCGAGACGGTTTGCAAGCTGGCGCCGGAGAGCGGGCCTTCAGCTTCGCCGGCAAGGCGCACGTCGCCCGAGGCGGCAACCAGGTCGCTGATCCGCCAGCGGGCGTCGGCGTGTGCGATCCGCGCCTCAAGGCGCGCCGGGTTGCCGCGCGTCTTGCCCTCCAAGACCAGCTGCGCCGTTTGGGCCTCCAGCGCCAGGTTAAGGTCGGCGCGTCCGCTGGCGGCGCTGACCCGCTCGCCGCCAACGCTCAGCCAGTCGGAGTTAAGCGTGGCAACGCCGGTGAGGGCGCTGGTCGGCCCAGACAGAGTGAGCGTGGCGCGGGTGTCGCCGAGGGTGAGCGGGCCAAGCTGCGGCGGAACGCTCGCCTGCGTCGAAGTGCGGTCGCCGGCCTCCATCGGTGCTTCTGTGACGGCCGCCGACGCGCTGATCTCGGCCCCCTCTGGGGTCAGCTGGCCTCTGGCTTCGGCGGTCAGGTGGCCGCCGCGCACGGTCAGCTGGGTGACCTCCAGAGCGGCGTCGGCGCGGCGGGCTGCGGTGAGCCGCACCTCAGCTTGCGCCCCGACAAGCGCCTTAAGTTCCGGGTTTAAATTACCCAGGGCCGCCAAGCCGTCGATGTCCAACGT
>CAYGQB010000051.1:0-16667 GCA_964351895.1 uncultured Caulobacterales bacterium | reverse complement strand
CGCCGTTTCGACCATCGTGACCCGCCTGCCCAACCGGGTCAGCATCGCCGGCCATGGCGCGCCATGCTCCCGTCCATCCGACGTTGCATGTCATTGAAACGATGTCAGCGTTAACATCCGGTGTAGGAACTCATGATGAACGACACGACCAGCTTTACCGGCGTGCAATTTCGCGCAGCCCTTGGAGCATATGCGACCGGGGTGGCGGTTGTGGCGGCGCCCGGCGAAGACGGGGCCGCGATTGGCATCACCATCAACTCGTTCGCATCCTTGTCGCTCGATCCGCCGCTGGTCTTGTGGTGCATCGACCGTGCGTCAGAGCGCTTTGGTCATTTCGAGCGATCAGGACATTTCACGATCAACATCTTGAGCGCCGATCAAGAGGACGTGGCCCGCCGTTTTGTGATGGAGCATCGGTTTGGCTCGGGCGATCCGAGGATCAGTCAGGCCGCAGACGACAGCCTGGTGCTTGAGGGCGCCTTGGCCAGCTTTGCGTGCACCTGCGTCGATCGGCTGGACGGCGGCGACCATGTCATTCTCGTGGGGCGGGTCGACACCTTGCAGATGGCGCCGGCCGGCGCCGGCTTGACCTATTTTCGCGGCAAGTTTGGGCGCGCTCCCGACCCGGTCGCGACTTAGGGGTCACGGGAGCGCTGCGGACGTCAGGACCGGTCGATCAATCGCTGGGCGCTAGGATCAAGAGACGAGCGCCCGGCGGCGGCGCCTCTTCGTCCCAGTCTGTGCGGATCTCGATGAAGTCGCCGGCCGCCCACATGGGCGCCAGGTCGCTATAATGTGGCGACAACGGATGCCCCGACTGGCCCGGCGCATGAATGAATTGCGAGCTGTCGAGATCCGAGAAGTCATAGATCGCGCGCAGCGAGGCGGCGTGGCTGACCGAGAAGTTGTCGTTGCGGAACGAAAAATGCGCGACGTTCACAGTCGACCCGTCTCCGCCCATCGGCGCCTCGACCGTGTAAAGCCGATCAAACAGGGGCAGACCTGAGAGCACGGGATGGGGGAAACGCGCCTTGTGCACCTCGTCCCAGCGTTCCACGTGCGCCCAATCTTCTTGCCAGCGCGCTCCGGCGCGGTCGAAGGCGCGCCCTAACGTGTCGGCGCAGGTCTCGCGGCGCTCTTCAGTCGTCACGTCGTCACACCAGTGCGACAGGCGTCCATTGATCACCTCGTCTGTAAAGACGCGCTGAGACACGTTGAAGGCGCCAAACGCCTCACCCAACTCATCGGCAAAGAGCGCGGCGTTCATCTCCTTTGAGACCAGCGCAAAGACCAGCGGCTCCAGCTTGTCGGCGCGCATGTCGCCGTTCCAGGTGCGCAGCATTTCCTTGGCGACCTGTCCGGCTTCGGTTTCAGGCTGGGCGCGCAAGAGACCGGTCAGGATGCGTTCGGCGTGCACGGAGTGGGTGTCGTACATCAGGTCGCGAAAGCTTGCCCGGTCGTGCCGGCGCGTTTCGTCCAGGCGCGGCAGAATGCGCATGATCCGATAGACGGCGTACTCGCCCGGAATGGCGTGCGGATAGTCGTCTGGCACAATCTTATTGTTGGCGGTTGCGATCATGCCGGACGCGGGATTCTTGACCCTCGGCATGTCGGCAAAGGCCAAGGGCTCGCCCCATGCGCCGGCCGCGTCGCGCGCGGGCAGGCGGCCGGGTGCGTGATACCCAATATCGCCGTTCACATCCGCATAGAGCATGCTCTGGATCGGCGCGACAAACGGCCGGCCCGCGTCCACGAACGCCTCCCAGGTCTCAGAACGCATCAGCGCCAGGGCTGTGTCGCTTGAAGTGGCGTCGCGATCATCCACTGTTGAACGCAAGACCACCTCCTGGCCGCCCCAGCTCTCCACGTTGAAGTGCTCAGCGTCAAGGATCGGCCCGATCGGCGTTTCGCGCACCGTGATCGTCTTGTCGCGGCCAAACCGCACCTTGATCGTTTCTGTGCGCTCTTGCGTGATCTCCCAGTCGCCGGCGGGTTTGGCGACATAGTCTTTGACGTCAAAGCTGGCGTTGGTGAAGGCCCAGGCCGCTGAATCATTGCGCCCCAGGATGACAAAGGGGGCCCCGGGCAGCGTCGCGCCCACGGCGTTGCCGTGTGACAGGCTGAGGCGGGCAAAAAACCAGATGCTCGGGCTGCCCAGCGCCAGGTGCGGGTCGTTGGCCAGAAGCGGCATGCCGCTGGCCGTGCGCGTTCCATTGACCACCCAGTTGTTGGATCCCGGTGTCGGGGCCGATTCAACGCCGCCAATGGGCGCAGCGTCGCTTGGAACGCCAGGCTCATCTGCCAGCTCTGGCCCCGGCTCTGGCCCCGGCTCAGGTTGGCCCGCGCCGAGCAAATCAGACAGCGTCAGAGAAGCGGGTGCGAAATCGGGATAGGCGCCGAGGAACTCGCCGATCTGGGTTGGGGTCAACTCGTCTTTCAGGCGCACGGCGCTGGCTTCGTCGCCGGCGCCAGTGGCCAGCGTATCGGCCATGTAGACCGAGACCGCCGCCGTATCGATCGGCGTCCAAGGCGCCACATCGGCAAAGAGAAGCGCAAACTCTGGTGAGCGGCGTCGCTTGGGCTCGGCGAGAAAGGCGTTGACCCCGTCACTGTAGGCTTGGGCTGCGGCCTTGACCTCGTCATTGGCGTTGCGCGCCAGAGCTTCGGCCGCTTGGGGATAGCCCAGCGTGCGGTGACGTGCGTCTACCGTCGCCATGCCGGGGCCCAGAAGGCTTGCCAACTCGCCTTTCATGGCGCGCCGGATCAGATCCATCTGGAAGAGGCGTTCTTGCGCATGGACATAGCCCAGCGCCCGGTACACGTCCGCGTCGGTCTCTGCGAAGATGTGAGGCACGCCGTGCTCATCGCGGATGATGCGAATCGGAGCCGTCGCACCAGCGATCTCGTAGGCGCCCTCCATGACCGGAACTGAGGCGCGGTAACGCCACGCGACCCACGCCGTCACGATGCTGGCCAGAAACACGGCCATCACCGATACCGCGATCAGACCACGGATTAGTCGCCCTACCAGTTTCATGGATCGCCCCTCATTGCGTCTCCCCAACACCGAGCTTACCAAATTGATGGCAGGGCGCGCCAATCATTCGCGCCTAACTTGAAAACGTCGGCGCTCCCGGCGGCGGAGATGGCATGACAAGGCTTGCAGGCACTCAGGTTGCGTTCTTGGGACTGGGCGTCATGGGGGCGCCCATGGCTGGCCATGTGTCGGCGCATGGAGCTCAGGTGACGGTGTGGAATCGCACCGGCGCGAAAGCCGAGGCGTGGCGTGCAGCCCATGACGGCGTTGCAGCCTCCAGCATTGGACAAGCCTGCGACGGCGCGCGGGTGGTTCTGGCGTGCGTTGGCGACGACCCGGACGCGCAAGAGGTGGCGCAGGCTGCATTTGTCGCCATGGCGACCGGCGGCGTCTATGTCGACCACACCACCACCAGCGCGCGTCTGGCGCGCGGCTTGGCGCACGAGGCCAAGGAGCGCGGCCTTGCTTACTTGGACGCTCCCGTCTCTGGCGGGGAGGCGGGTGCGCGCGCTGGCCAACTTTCAGTGATGTGCGGCGGGGACGCCGCCGCCTTGGCGCTGGCCCAGCCGGTCCTGGACGCCTACGCCAAGTCGGTGACCCACATTGGCGACAGCGGGGCGGGTCAGCTGGCCAAGGCGGTCAATCAGATCTGTATCGCCGGCCTGTTGCAGGGCTTGGCCGAAGGGGTGGCGTTCGCTCAGGCGGCGGGCCTCGACACTGACGCTGTTTTCGCCGCAGTTTCCGGCGGCGCGGCGCAATCGTGGCAAATGGACAATCGGGCCGCCACCATGGCGCAGGGCGACTTTGACTTTGGCTTTGCCGTCGATTGGATGCGCAAGGATTTGCGCATTGCGCTGGAAGAAGCGCGCGCAGCCGGCGCTCAAACGCCGGTCACTGCACTGGTTGATCAGTTCTACGCCGACGTCCAGGCCATGGGCGGCGGGCGGTGGGACACGTCAAGTCTGGTGGCGCGCCTGCGCCGCGGCGCCTAGCTGAGGGCTAGCTCAGGGCTAGCTGAGGGCTAGCTAAGGGATCTGGCCAGCTGCGGCGCAAAATAGGTGATCACGCCAGCGCATCCCGCGCGCTTGAAACAGGCCAGTGTTTCGGGCACCACGCGCGCCTCATCGAGCCAGCCATTGGCGCACGCCGCCTTGATCATGGCGTACTCGCCCGACACCTGAAACGCGAAGGTTGGCGCGTCAAACGCGTCGACAATCTCGCGCACGATATCGAGGTAGGGCAGGCCCGGCTTGACCATCACCATGTCTGCGCCTTCTTGCAGATCAAGCGCCACCTCACGCAGCGCTTCGGCCCGGTTGGACGGGTCCATCTGATAGGTTTTCTTGTCGCCCACCAGGGCCGCAGCCGAACCGATGGCCTCGCGATAAGGGCCATAGAACGCCGAGGCGTACTTGGCCGCATAGGCCAAGATGGCGACGTTTTCACGTCCGGCCGCATCAAGCGCGCTGCGAATGGCGCCCACGCGCCCGTCCATCATGTCAGATGGGGCGACAATATCGGCGCCGGCCTGCGCCAAGAGGCAGGCCTGCTGGCTCAAAACCTCCAACGTCGGGTCATTGAGAACGTTCCCGTGGGCGTCGATGAGGCCGTCATGGCCATGATCAGTAAAGGGGTCGAGGGCGACATCGACGATGACGCCAAGCTCCGGCGCTGTGTCCTTTATGGCCTTGATCGCATCGCAGGTCAGTCCGTTGGGGTCCAAAGCCGCGCTTCCGGCCGCGTCCTTGCGGGCCGGATCAATGTGAGGAAACAGCGCCACGGCTGGCACGCCCAAGCTTACCGCCTCCTTGGCCGCTGCGGCGACCGCGCGCGGCGAAAGGCGTTCAACGCCTGGCATGGCCGAGACCGGCGCCCGGTCCGGCCCGGCGTCGCTGATGACGAGCGCCCAGATCAGATCTTCGGCGCTGGGGCGGGTTTCACGCACCAGGGCGCGCAGCCAGGGCGTTTGACGCAGACGGCGCGGACGGGCGGTGGGAAAGGCGGACATGAGGCGGGCTCCGTTCAGGCGCGCCAAACTGGCCCAAACCCTCCTGCATCGGCAAGCTGCGGATCGCGCGAGCGGTGCGACTGGACAGGCGGCGCTGGGTGTTTGATGAACCTAGACCCAGGACAGCGCGTCATCACTGGGCGCACCCGTTTGGGCGCACCCGCACCAGGCGCATGGAGACCTGAGCACGTGGACACGCTCTACATCCCGCCGATTCCCCGCCGCGACCATGCAAGCTTGAGCGAGCGCAACGTTGCCGCCTATTGGCGCTACTTTCGCGCACTCGGAAACAATCCGCTTGAGATGTTTGTCACTGGCGCATTCGAAGACCCGCTCTGGGTCGGAAAATTCCTTGGGCTCACCTATGCGCAAGTCAGCGATCCGGCGGCGATCCGGCATGTGCTGGTCACAAATGCGTCCAATTATGAGATGGGGCGCGTGCGCCAGGTGGTGTTCAAGCCGTTGCTGCGCGAGGGTCTATTAAGCGCTGAAGGGCCCGGCTGGAAGCGGACGCGTCACGCGCTGACGCCCGCCTTTACCCCGCGGCACGTGGCTGGATTTGCGGGCGAGATGGTCGAGGTCTGCACGCGGTTTGCGGACAGGCTGGCCGAAGCTGAGCCCGCGTCTTGGAACCTCAACGACGGCATGACCGAGCTGACGCTAGATATCTTGGCGCAGTGTCTGTTTGGCGGACGCGCGCCGGTCGATGCGCGCCGGTTTGGCGCCGACATGGAACAGCTTCTGACCGACCATGGGCGCCCGCATGTGCTGGACGTGTTTTCTGCGCCGGCGTGGATCCCGCGTTCAGGTCATGGCGCGCGCGATCGCCTCTTGGCGGACATGCGCGCCTACCTGCAAGAGGCCGTGCAAGACGCCGCGGACCAGGCCCGCACGCGCGCCGCCGCACCCGAGGCGTCCGATCAGGGAACCGATCTTCTCGCCATGCTCTTGCAGGCGCGTGACGAGGCTGGCGCGCCGCTGCCCGACAGTGACATCGTCGACAATCTGATGACGTTTCTGGCCGCAGGGCATGAGACCACGGCTCAAAGTCTGATTTGGGCCATTTTTCTCCTCACGCAGGCGCCCGATTGGATGGGGCGCGTTCAGGCCGAACTCGACGCCGGGGCGCATCTCGACCAGCCCCCTGAAAAGTGGCGCGATCTCCTGCCGACGACGACTGCGGTCATGAATGAGGCGCTGCGGCTCTATCCGGCTGCAGGCGCCTTGTCGCGCACCAGCATCGCAGCCGACATGCTCGGCGACACGCCGATCGCCGCCAAGACGCCCGTCATCATCGTGCCATGGGTTCTGCACCGGCATCGCACGTTGTGGCGCGACCCCGACGCCTTCGACCCAAGCCGTTTTCTAGGTGCAGAGGGCGATACAATTGATCGGTTTGCGTTCGTGCCGTTCGGCGCCGGGCCGCGCGTGTGCATCGGGGCAAGCTTTGCGCTGCAAGAGATGGTGATCGCCTTGGCGACGCTACTGGCGCGGCTCGATTTCTCGTTTGTTGGCCAAGACGCGCCGATACCGGTGATGAACATTACGCTGCGTCCGTCCGTTGCGGTTATGACCAGTGTGCGGGCGCGCGCCGCTGCAGCGTCTCGTCAAGTCACGCCGCCGGTTCGCACCGCAAGCTGAGACGGGCTATACCGCCATCCCCGCCACTTCTCAGGGATGGTTCACGTCATGGCGTTTGATCTTGCAGACGAGCACCGCCTTGTTCAGGACGCGGCCGGCCAGTTCGCCGCCGAGCGCCTGGCGCCCCACGCCGGCGCTTGGGACGCAGAGAAAACCTTTCCCGTCGACACGCTGCGAGAGGCGGCCCAGCTCGGATTTGCAGCGATCTATGTGGGTGAAGCGCATGGCGGGTCAGGCTTGTCACGGCTCGATGCGGCGCTTGTGTTTGAGCAACTCGCGCGCGGCTGCGTGACCACCAGCGCCTTTCTGTCGATCCACAACATGGTCTCGTGGATGATTGATCGCTTCGGCTCTGACGATCAGCGCGCCGCCTATCTTCCGGGTCTTGCCACCATGGACAAGATCGCCAGCTACTGCCTGACCGAGCCGGGCGCAGGGTCGGACGCCGCCAACCTGCGCACACGCGCAACACGCGACGCAGACGGCTATCGTCTCAACGGCGCCAAGGCGTTTATCTCCGGCGCCGGCGTCTCAGACGTCTACCTCGTGATGGCCCGCACCGGCGCCGACGGGGCAGGGGGCATTTCAGCCTTCATTGTCGACAAGGACACGCCTGGCGTGTCGTTTGGCGCAAACGAGCGCAAGATGGGCTGGAACGCGCAGCCCACGCGTCAGGTGACGTTCGATGACGCCCTCGTCTCGGCGGATCAGCGTCTCGGGCCCGAGGGCGACGGCTTTAAGTACGCCATGGCCGGGCTCGACGGCGGGCGGATCAACATCGCCGCCTGCTCCTTGGGCGGCGCTGGCGCCGCGCTGGACGCCGCGGTGGCCTATACCCAGGAGCGCACCCAGTTCGGCAAGGCGATCTCTGCGTTTCAGAACACCCAGTTCGCGCTGGCCGATATGGCGACAGACCTCGATGCGGCGCGGCTGATGGTCTATCGGGCCGCCTGCGCTCTGGACGACAAAGACCCCGCCGCGACACGCTACGCGGCCATGGCTAAGCGCTTTGCCACTGACGCCTGTCATGCCATCGCCGACCAGGCGCTGCAACTTCATGGCGGCTACGGCTATCTGCAAGACTATCCAGTCGAACGCATTGTGCGTGATTTGCGCGTGCATCGGATTCTCGAAGGCACGAATGAAATCATGCGCGTGATCATTGCGCGCGATCTGTTGGGGCGTTGAGGCATGGAACCATCGGTCATCGTGCGCGTCGTGGGCCGTGTGGGCCGACTGACGCTCAATCGCCCCAAGGCCCTGAACGCGCTTGATCTGGACATGGTTCGCCGCATGCGCGACGCGCTCTTGGCGTGGTGCGACGACGCCGGCGTAGCGTCGGTGGTGGTGGACGGAGCCGGGGACAAGGCGTTCTGCGCCGGCGGCGACATCCGCGCTCTTTATGAGGCCGGCAAGGTCGGCGACATCTCGGTCGGCGAAACCTTCTGGCGCGAAGAGTATCAGCTCAATGACCTCATCGCGTCTTACCCCAAGCCGTATGTGGCGCTGATCGACGGCATCGTGATGGGCGGCGGCGTCGGCGTGTCGGTGCACGGGCGGTATCGCGTTGCAGGCGATCGCACCCTGTTCGCCATGCCCGAAACCGGTATCGGATTTCACCCCGACGTCGGGGCCAGCGCCTTCTTGCCGCGCTTGCCCGGCGGGCTTGGCCTGTGGCTGGGCCTGACGGGGGCGCGGATTAAGGCCGGGGATGTGATGGCGGCCGGGCTGGCCACTCACCTTGTGCCCAGCGCGCGCCACGAGGCCGCGCTCTCTGCGCTTGAAACGGATGCGTCAGGTGACGTGGCCGCGGTCTTGTCGCGTTTTGCCGTCGACCCGCCCGCAGGCGTCCTTGATGCTCACCGCGAGGAGATTGACGCCTGCTTTGCCGGCGCGGCAAGCGTTGGCGACGTTCTGAGCGCCCTGGCTGCAACGCCAAGCGACTGGGCCCGGAGCCAAGCTGATACGCTGGCGACTAAGTCTCCATTGTCGCTGGTCCTAACTCACGCTTCGCTCAAGCCCGCCTCCGGGCCGCCGTCCTTGCGCGCCGCTCTCGCCAACGAGTTGGCGCTCTCGGTGCGCTGCCTGTCTGATGGCGACTTTGTTGAGGGGGTGCGCGCCTTGTTGATCGACCGCGACAATGCCCCGCGCTGGGCGCACGCCGATGTGGCGGGCGTTTCAGCTGAGATCGTCGCGCGCTTTTTCTCGCCCGATCACCGACCCCCACTGTTTTTCCTGGATGAGGAGCGCGCCCCATGACCTCGATCGCTTTCATTGGCCTTGGCAATATGGGCGGGCCGATGGCCGCCAATTTGGCGGCGGCGGGCCATGACGTGCGCGTCTTCGACCTCAGCGCCGCGGCGGTCGCGCGCGCGGCTGAAGCCGGGTGCGTCGCGCTTGAGAGCGCAAGCCAGGCGGCCGACGGCGTGGACGCGGTGGTCACCATGCTGCCCAACGGATCGCTGGTGAGCGATGTCTTTCAGGGGCATGACGCCGCCTCGGGACTGTTCACTGAGTTGAGCCGAGGAACACTGGTTGTGGACTGCTCCACCATCGACGTTCCGACGAGCCGGATCTTGAACACGGCCGCTCGCCGGCGCGAGCTTGAAATGGTCGACGCGCCCGTCTCCGGCGGCGTGGCCGCCGCGCAGGCGGGATCACTGACGTTCATGGTCGGGGGAACGCCAGACGGGTTTAACCGGGCAAAGCCGATTTTGGAGGTCATGGGCAAGGCGGTGATCCATGCTGGCGAGGCCGGCGCCGGACAGGCGGCAAAAATCTGCAACAATATGTTGTTGGCGATCTCCATGATCGGCACGTGCGAGGCCTTTGCCCTGGCGGACCGCCTGGGGCTGGATCGCCAGCGTTTCTTTGACATCGCGTCCCAGGCGTCCGGCCAGTCCTGGTCCATGACCAGCTATTGCCCCGTTCCCGGGCCAGTGCCCGCCGCTCCGTCCAACCGAGACTATGCGCCCGGGTTCGCCACGGCCATGATGCTCAAGGACTTAAAGCTGGCGCAGGCTGCAGCCGCGGGCGCGGGCGCAACAACGCCATTGGGCGCACAAGCTGAAGCGCTTTACGCCATGTTTGATCGGCTCGGCGGCGGTCAAACCGACTTTTCGGGGATCTTCACCATGATTTCCGGAGACCTAACGGCGCCCCGCAAAGGCTTGGATTAAATCCGACGGCGGACCTTAAACGGGCCTTAGAGGTTTGCGCGTAAGTTATCTCCCAAGCACGGGAGAAAGAACACATGGGCGCGAACACTGCGGCTCTAAATCTGGCGGCAAAACGCGACGAGGCCTTGGGCGAAGAGTATCTTCGCGCTCTGCGACTTGTGGAGCGTTTGCACCGCCAACTTCTCGACGTGATCAAGGACGAGCTTGATCGTCACGGTTGCGAGGGCGTCAACAGCGTCCAGGCCCTGTTGATCTTCAACATCGGCGAGGACGAGTTGACGGCCGGTGAGCTAAGATCGCGCGGCCACTACCTGGGCTCGAACGTCTCGTACAATCTCAAGAAGTTGGTGGACGCGGGCTACATTGATCACAAGCGTTCAGACGCGGATCGACGCGCCGTACGGGTGTCTCTGACCCCAGAGGGCCGGCGCGTGCGCGATCTCGTGGCTGGCTTGTTTGAGCGTCACCTCAGTGCGCTGGGTCCTGTGGCCCAGCTTGAGGCGCCCGTGCTCAGCGAAGTCAATTCCGCCCTGATGCGCCTGGAGCGTTTTTGGGACGATCACGTGCGCTATCGCCTCTAGAAGATTAAAAAAAACGCCTGCGGCGATACGCCGGTCTGCCGTCAAGCGGCGTGACTAGTCTATGGTGCCTCCGACGATCAACGGTTCGGAGCGCGGCGCCCTGCCGCGAGTGCCCATGGATTATCGCGCCCACTTCCAGAACGCTGTCGAGTCTGTGCGCCGCGAGGGTCGCTATCGCGAGTTTTGCGACCTGAGACGCACGCGCGGTTCGTTTCCCCACGCGACATGGCGCAGCCCGGACGGCCCGCGCGACATCGTGGTGTGGTGCTCGAACGACTATCTGGGCATGGGCCAGCACCCCGAAGTGGTCGCCGCGATGCAGGACGCGATTGAGACCTCCGGCGCGGGAGCGGGCGGCACGCGCAACATCTCCGGCACCAACTCCTACATCGTCGACCTTGAAGCCGAGCTGGCTGATCTGCACGGCAAGGAATCGGGCCTTGTCTTCACCTCCGGCTATGTCTCGAACGACGCCACCCTGGCGACTTTGGCGCGGCTGCTGCCAGGCCTGATCGTGTTCTCAGACGCCTTGAACCACGCCTCGATGATTGAAGGCATTCGCCGGTCGGGGTGTGAGAAGCGGGTGTGGCGTCACAATGACTTGGCGCACCTGGAAGAGCTGTTGGCGGCCGCGCCGGCCGATGCGCCCAAGCTGATCGCGTTTGAGTCCGTCTACTCGATGGACGGCGACGTCGCCCCCCTGCACGAGGTGGCTGATTTGGCTGAGCGCTACGGCGCGATGACCTATTTGGATGAAGTGCACGCCGTGGGTCTCTACGGGCCGCATGGCGGCGGCATTTCAGAACGCGACGGGGCGGCTGATCGCATCGACATCATCGAAGGCACGCTGGGCAAGGCGTTTGGGGTCATGGGCGGCTATATCACGGGCGACCAGATTGTGATCGACGCCGTGCGGTCCTACGCGCCTGGATTCATCTTCACCACCGCAATGCCGCCGGCCTTGGCGGCTGGCGCTCTGGCGAGCATCCGCGCTGTGCGTAAGGGCTCGCATCTGCGCGTCGCGCATCAAGAGCGTGCGGCTGAGTTGAAGAGCCGTCTGCGCGCAGCCGGGCTACCGGTCATGGCGTCGGTAACCCACATCGTACCGGTTCTGGTGGGCGATCCGGTTCTGTGCAAGTCGGTGTCTGACACCCTGTTGTCAGAGCACGGGATTTACGTGCAGCCGATCAACTATCCCACGGTGCCGCGCGGAGGCGAGCGCCTGCGCTTTACGCCTTCACCGGTGCACACGGACGCCCTGATGGATGATCTTGTGGCGGCGCTTCAGCAGGTGTGGACGCGCTTCGGCGTGCGTCGCGCAGCCGCGTGAGCGCGATCGATCTTCGTGCGGCCCTTGCTGGGCGCGAGATCATTTTTGAGCATGTTGGCGCAGGCGAGGCGGTCAAAGTCAGCGCCATCGACGTGCGTTCCGCCATCGAAGTGTCGGTGATGGGGCCGCGCCACACGGCGCCTGAACATCTTGAGCGTTTGGCGCTCGGCAAGCTGGCGCGCGCGCTCTGCGCTGCGGGCGAGGTGGCGTTCGACCGAAATCCCTCCGACCCCCCTCAATCAAGCCAGCCGACCACGCGTCGCGGCCGGCTGGTCTGATGTCGCAGGGGAGTGAGGGCGCCGGCCTCCGGATGTGGTCGATGCGAATGCTTGCATCCTCATCTCGGCCGGCGGACCGGCGCCCATAACTCGACCGCGCTTACTTTTTAGGACGACGCACGCCGGTGCCGAGACCAATGTCCTTGGCAAATTCAGAGCGTCGGCGCGCATAGGCCGGCGCCACCATCGGATAGTCCGCAGGCAGACCCCACTTGCGGCGATACTCGTCCGGCGTCATGCCATAGTTGGAACGCAAGTAGCGCTTGAGCATCTTCAGCTTCTTGCCGTCTTCCAGGCAAATCAGGTGCTCGTCGGTCTTTGATTTAGAGATGGGAACCGCAGGCTTCTGCTTTTCGGCGGGCCGTTCTCCGCCGGTCACGACGAGTTCGTTGACGGTTTTGTGAACTTGACGAATGACTTCAGAAACGGACTCAGACGGGATTGAATTGTTGCTTACAAACGAGGCGACAATGTCGGTCGTCATCCGCATCACGTCTTCCTGCGTGATATCCGGTTCGTGTTTACTGTCGTCCATCTTTATTCCTCGAGGTTTCAATTAAAATCCGCGTGTGGGTGATGTGCCACGGCGAGCGCTCTAAGGAGCGGCGCAATATATCTACTCAAGTATTCATGTCGCGAAGTCAACACGTGCGGTGGCATTTTAAAAAGCTTGCATGGCATCTCAGCGATGTTGGCGCTTGGCGGTCTAATCAACTTAGGCACGACATCTGCTTTCAATCGCGCAAGACGAGTGCGCAGCGCGTGGTATCATCCAGGCAGCCCCGTATCAGCCCCGTATCAGCCCCATATCAGCACCGTCCATGCCGGCGCGGGGGACGCCCCAGAGCGGGCGGGGCGGCGCCTCGGGCGCTGGATTGGTTGATCACACCCCCGTACGCTCGATATGAAGGCGCAGGACTGGGACGGCTCATCCGTCACTGCGTTGATTCGGGCGCGCCGCGCCCGAGGTGGAAGGGACAAAAAACATGGCTGACGCGACTGTCTTGGGGCGTGCGCCGTCCGAACACTTTTCAGCGCCGCTGAGCCAGATCGACCCGCAGATCGCGCAGGTCTTGGCGCGCGAAACCCGTCGCCAGCAAGATCAGATCGAGTTGATCGCCTCTGAAAACATCGCCAGCGCCGCCGTGCGCGCGGCTCAAGGCTCCACCCTGACCAACAAGTACGCCGAAGGCTATCCGGGCAAGCGCTACTATGGCGGCTGCGAAGAGGTCGACGTGGCCGAAACACTGGCCATTGAACGCGCCAAGCAGCTGTTCGGGTGCGGCTTTGCCAATGTGCAACCCAATTCTGGAAGCCAAGCCAATCAGGCCGTGTTTCTGGCCACGCTGAAGCCCGGCGATACGATTTTGGGCATGAGCCTGGATGCGGGGGGGCACCTGACGCACGGGGCGCGGCCAAACCTGTCTGGCAAGTGGTTCAACGCCGTGCAGTACGGCGTGCGCCGAGAGGACGACCGTATTGATATGGACGCGGTGCGCGCCCTTGCGGTCGAACACAAGCCGCAGCTCATTATCGCTGGCGGGTCCGCCTATCCGCGCGTGATTGACTTTGCCGCCTTCCGGTCAGTCGCTGATGAGGTTGGGGCGCTGCTTCTGGTCGACATGGCGCATTTTGCCGGCCTGGTTGCTGGCGGCGCGCACCCCAGCCCGTTCCCGCACGCCCACATCGTCACCACCACCACGCACAAGACGCTGCGCGGACCGCGCGGCGGTCTGATCCTGACCAACGACGAGGCTCTGGCCAAGAAGCTCAACTCGGCCATCTTCCCGGGTTTGCAGGGCGGCCCTCTGATGCATGTCATCGCCGCGAAGGCGGTCGCCTTTGGCGAAGCGCTGCGGCCCGAGTTTAAACAGTATGCCCACGATGTGGTCGCCAACGCTCAGACTCTGGCGCGCGCCGTTGCTCAGGTTGGATATGACATTGTCTCGGGGGGCACCGACACGCATGTGGCGCTGATCGATTTGCGCCCCAAGAACCTGACCGGGGATCGGGCCGAAGTGACCTTGGAGCGCGCCTTCATCACCTGCAACAAGAACGGTGTCCCATTCGATCCGCAAAAGCCGACCGTGACTTCGGGCCTGCGCGTCGGATCGCCTGCCGGCACCACGCGCGGCTTCGGGGAGCCGGAGTTCGCGCGCATTGGAGCCTGGATGGGTGAGGTGCTCGATGCGCTTGTGGCTCACCCGGACGGCGACCCGGACATCGAAGCGCGCGTGCGCGCCGAGGTGATTGAGCTGTGCGCTGCGTTTCCGATCTATGACGCGTAGCGCCAACAAGGGGGGCGCGGCCTGATGCGGTGCCCGTTCTGCAGCAGCGATGATTCCCAGGTGAAGGACTCGCGACCGGGCGAGGACGGCACTGTCATTCGTCGACGCCGACAGTGCGGCACGTGCGGGCAGCGCTTCACCACGTTCGAGCGCGTACAGCTGCGCGAGATGACCGTGCTTAAACGCGGTGGGCGACGGGCGCCGTTTGATCGTGACAAGCTGGCGCGCTCCGTGCGCATCGCCCTGCGCAAGCGTCCGATCGAAGATGATCAGGTCGAGCAGCTGGTCTCAGCGGTGGTGCGCCGCCTGGAAGGTCTGGGTGAGACAGAGATCACCAGCGAACAGATTGGCGCCTTCGTGATGCAGGCCCTGTCGGCGCTCGATGCGGTGGGCTATGTGCGCTACGCCTCGGTCTACAAAGATTTCCGCGAAGTCGAAGACTTTGGGCGCTTCTTGAACGACGAGAAGTTGTCTGACGATTCAGGCGAGTGAGGCTGGCGTGAGAACCGACGCGCCGCGCACCGACGACCCCGGCGCCACCCGAGTGCTCTTGAAGCTCGCCACCAGCCTGGACGGCAAAATTGCCACCGCGCAGGGCGAAAGCCAGTGGATCACCGGCCCGGAATCACGCCGCTTGGGACATGAGCTGCGGGCTCAGAGCCACGCCGTGCTCATCGGTTCGCAAACCGCGCTCGCCGACGATCCCCAACTGACGGTCCGTCTTGAGGGCCACGCCGGGGCTCAGCCGATGCGGGTGGTCGCCGACGCGCGCCTGCGCACCCCGCTCAGTCACGGTCTCGTCACGACGGCAAGCGCTGAGACGCCGACACTCATCATCACGCGCCGCGATTCGGCGCCGCGCCGCACCAATCCGTTCGCTCCCAATCCCACGATCGATCGCTATGTTGCGGCCGGCGTAAAGGTCGGATTCGCCGACCCTGGGCCCAATGAAATCGGCCTAGATCCCACCCAGATCTTGGCGCGCATCCGATTCACGCTGGAAACGGTGATTGAGCGGGTGGCGCGTGACGCGCCTGTCACCGTGATGTTGGAGGGGGGCGGACGACTGGCCGCAGCCTTTCTGCGCGCGGGTCTCGTTGACGAGATCGCATGGTTTCGCGCGCCCATCGTCTTAGGAGACGACGCGCGGTCTGGGATAGGGCCATTGGCGATCGCCGCCTTGAGCGATGCGGTGACGTTTACGCGAACGGAAACCGTGCCCCTTGGCGCCGATCTCTTGGAGCGCTACCTGTGTGACACGTCGAAAGACGCAACAAAGAAAGGCGCCTCGACGCCATGATCACCCTGCATCATCTGGAAAAGTCGCGATCGCACCGCATCGCCTGGCTCTTAGAAGAGCTGGGCCTGGTGTATGATTTTGTCGCCTATGAGCGCGATCCACAGACTTCGCTGGCGCCGCCGGAGCTCAAAGCCGTGCACCCGCTGGGTAAGTCTCCGGTGATCGTCGACGACGCCGTGACGGTGGCTGAAAGCGGCGCCATTGTTGAGTATCTGATCGAGACCTATGCCGCGGGACGGATGCGTCCGGGTCCGGGCACGGAGGCGCGTCGCGACGACACCTACTGGATGCACTACAGCGAAGGCTCGCTGATGGTCATCGTCCTCATGGGGCTCGTGTTTGGCCGCATTGCGACGCAGAAGGGCCCGCCGCTGGTTGGCTCGATTGTGCGCCAAGTTGGCAAGCGCGGCCTGGCGGCCTTGGTGGATCGTCAGATGCCTGAACATCTTGCAGCCATCGATGAGTGGCTTGCAGCGCGTGAATGGTTTGCCGGCGGCCAAGAGCCGACAGGCGCCGACATCATGATGAGCTTTCCGCTTCAAGCCGTCATGCGTCGCAGACCGGGGAGCCAGCTGGCCAACATTGCCGCGTTCGTGGCCCGGTTGGAGGCGCGCCCGGCCTGGGCGCGGGCGGTCGAACGCGTCGGCCCGCTGCGCCTTCTGGGAGAGGACTGACAGGTGTTTACCGGCCTCGTCAGCGCCGTGGGCGCGATCACCCAGGCACAAGAGGGAAGAGACGCGCGCCGGTTCGTTATCTCAACGCCGTGGCGCGCGGCCGACATCGACGTGGGCGCATCCATCTCCCATGCTGGCGTGTGCCTGACGGTGGTGGAGCGCGGGGACGCAGAAGACCGAAGTGGCGGTTGGCACGCCGTTGACGTGTCACACGAGACCCTGGCGCGCTCAACGCTGGGCGCCTGGGCGGTGGGGACGCTAGTCAACTTGGAACGTTCGCTGCTCGCGGGCGATGTGCTGGGCGGCCACCTGGTCGCAGGCCACGTCGAGGCGGTAGGGGCGCTCGTAGAG
>CAYGQB010000050.1:0-16911 GCA_964351895.1 uncultured Caulobacterales bacterium | reverse complement strand
GCAGAAGTGGGAACCGGTTCTGCGCCCGGAATGGCGCGAAGAGGATGCGTCGTTCTGTGAACGGCCCGAAACGAGATCAGGCGTCAGCGCCCCGGTTGGCGATTGAGCGTGACCGGACCAGCGCCGGCCGCTTGGCCAACCGCTGACTGGCCGATGGCTGATTGGCCGATGGCGGCCGCCAGCGCCGCTTCGAACATGGGGTTGAGTGCGGGTTCGGGCGTCGGGGTGGAAGCAGGCTGGCGCGGCGTTACTGGATTGCTCGCCCCCTCGCGCTCAAGCGCATTGAGCGTCTGCTGCGCGGCGGCGACGGCGGCCAGATGCGCCAAGGCGGCGGCCTCGTCCCCAACGGCGCAGATTTCTGGGTCACGGGCGCAAAACGAAGCGAGCACGGCGCCGGCGTCGCCGAGGGCGGGTCGCGCAGAGGGCGCGGCGGTGGACGCCAGAACGTCGACATCCGGGCGCGGCATGAAAGACGCCACGACAAATAGCCAGAAGCCAGCTTTGAACAAGAAAGACACGGCAAAACCCAGAGCAAGGAGCTGTTCGTGTCTCTAGGGCTAAGGCTTCTCCCGTCTGTTTTCAACGAAAGCCACAAGTCGTCATTTCGCCGCTCTTAATCTTGTCGGCGCAATTTGATGCAGAATGAAAGCAACCATCTAGGCCGCGCCGGCGATGCCCTCTGCATGGCCTGCCTCATCACTCGCGCCCCGCAGCGTGACCACGGCGCGGGTGCCGATGCCGACTGTGCTGCCAAGCTCAAATGCGCCTTCCATGGCTTCGGCAAGCGCCTTGACCACCGCCAGGCCAAGACCGGCCCCATCGCCGCTATCAGACATCGAACCTTCGCGCCGTTCAGAAGAGCCGGCTTGCTCGAAAGGCAACAGAACGCGTTCAAGGTCAGCTGGCGCGATGCCGACGCCCGTGTCTGACACGATGAGCGCCACGTAGCCGTCGTGGTGCTGGGCGGCCATGGTGACAACCCCGCCCGATGGCGTGTGCTCTAGAGCATTCTCAACCAGATTCGCCAAAATGGTGCGCAGGGCGTCTTCGTCGGCCCAAACCTGAGGAACGTCGTCGGCAATATCGAGCCGCAGGTTCACGCCCTTCTGACGGGCGGCGTCAGCGTGCTCGCCGACAATGCGCTCAAGAATCGGAGCGACGTCGCGCTGATCTGCAGTCAGGGCCGCGAGGCCAGTTTCCAGCCGCGTAATGTCGACGATACGATTGATCACCCGCAACAGACGGCGACCGGCGTCCGTCACCAGGCCGGCGTATTCCACATACTGAGGCGAGCCGAGGGGGCCGCAGACCTCCTGCTCAATGATCTCTGAAAAGCCGATGATGGCATTCAAGGGCGTGCGCAGCTCGTGCGTGATCGTGCGCATGAAGGCCTGCTTGGCGCGTTCAGCGTCGTTGGCGTCCCGGCGTGCGCGGTGCAGTTCTTCTTTCAGCCCCAAGAGCGAGGCGGTTTGCAGGCGCATGCGCGAGCGGCTCTCCCGCAGGGCGGTGGTGGCTTCAGCCAGGGCCGCGCCGCGCCGGGCGATTGTATCGGCCTGCGCCGCGTCTGCCGTGACGTCGGTCAAAACCGCCACCTGGCCCGGAGCGCGGGTCGGGCGCACCCGTAGGCGTAATCGGCGGCCGTCCGCATGCGCCAGCAAGAAGTCTCGCGCATGTGGGGTTTCGTTGAGGGCGTCAAAGGTGGGGGGTTCGCCGACAATCACGATCCGCTCATCGCGGCTGGCGTTGGACAAAATGTCAGCGATGCGCTGGCCGCGAATGACGCCGGATGCGCCGCCAAATGCGATCGCAAAGCCATCGTTCCACAGGTCCATCTGGCCTTTGGCGTCAAAGAAGGCGAACCCTTCTGACGAGGTGATGATGGCGTCTTCCAGGCGCGCGCTTTGTCGGCGGGCGTCGGTGACGTCGGTCCAGAGGAGGATCTGGCCTCCGCGGGGGTGGCGTCGCTCTTTTACAGACAGGATGCGGCCGTCGCGCAGCGGCACGTCATAGGCGCTGCGCGCGTCGCCCTGTCGTCCTTTCACCCGTTCGTTGCTGACTTGTTCGGGTGATACGGCTAGGCGGTTGGCCAGGCGGTCGTAGGCGCGGGCCACGGTGACGCCAATGACGCCGGAGCCGTCCGGTCCATCCAGTTCTGGAAAGTTGAGACGCATGTGGGCGTTTGCGTACCGCACCACGTCATTGGCGTCGGTCAGCATGAGCCCGACGCGGAGCGCGTCGAGACCATCGTCGAGTTCGTCCAGCGATACGGCGGGAACCTGGTGGCCCGTCATGTCTCCATGCACATTCCGAGCGAGGCGGCCAGGCGGCGCACCCCGCTCTCTTACCTAGCGTTGCTAACGACCTGCGATCTTCGCCAGGCACGCGCCAACGTCAGTCATGGCGTGTTCGGCGATGCAGAATGGATCTTCATAGCGGAAGTTTGTGGCCGCGATACAGGAGTCAAACTGGATCCGGGCCGTGCGTACACAGCTTTGCGTGCCCGGGTCCTGTAACAGCGACCCCACCGGGGCCTCGTCTTGCGACCCAAGGGCGGCGAAGGCGGCCAGCGTCACAGACTGATTGAGCGCGCCGCGATAGTTGGGGTGCGGGGTCATGTCGAGGGCTCCAATAGAGCCGCCAAACGACGCCGCCTGAGCGCTTGCGGGACCAAGACGGAACACACCCCAGAATGACGCCAGCTCCTGATCGCGCGCCGCGTCCAATTCGGCCGCGCCGCGCGGGGTCACGGAATTGAGCGCCGTAACCACTGAGGCGTTCAATGGTCGCGGCGAAAGCGCCGCAGAGTTGAGTTGGGCGAGGCGGTCAGAGTTATCCCCAGATTTCTTCTTGGCCCAGTCCTGACGCTGCAGGGAATAGGCGCGCTGCTTAACGACAGCCCCGGCGCGGCGAACCGTCGAGGCGTCCGCCGTGGCGCTCTTCAAGATCGCTTGGCGGGCCTGGTCGGCGCCGGCGAACGTAGTGGCGTACGACGGGTCATTGCGAAACCCGGTCAGCACCGCTTCTCGGCCGTAGTAGTCAGCGGTTTCCCGCACTCCGTCGACAAAGGAGGGCGTTTGCGCGGCCACGAGCGCTGAATAGGCCACCCAGGCGCGGGCGAAGCGGTCGGGCGTGTGGGAGACCATGGAGTTGAGCGCGGTGTCGATGTCGCCAACGACAGCAAATTCACGGTCTTGCAGGTCGCGAACGTCTTCGTGATACAGCGCGTAGAAGCCAGCCTCGCGAGCAACGCGACCGGTGGTTTGCGCCGCCGCTGCCGTGTCTTGCGCCGCTGCGGCGTCTTGCGGTGTCGGCTCAGTGCTGCGAACGGTCTCTTCGAGACCTTGAGCTGGGCCAGTGAACAGCGTTGCTGCAATGGCCATAGCGGCGCACGTGCGAATCATGTGGCATCTCCCGAGCCGGTTGTTGCGATTAAGGCACAGTCCGGACGCTCCGCCAACAGCCGGTGGCGTCTGGTGTGCAGTCTGCGGACCGTGTCTGTTGAAAGCGTTCGAAGAGGCACCGTTTTTCTCGTAAAATCAGGTCTTTAAGCATTAATGTGTCGTTCTTTAACAAAAGGTTTCCTTTAGTGACGCGTTAACGACTTGGGACAAGGGTGGCCTAATGCGGATCACGCAGGGCTAGTGGAGGCGGAGATGGTCCCCTCAGCGGACAAGACGACAGGGCGCGGCGTGCGGGGCGGGTTTGTCGCCGCGTTTGCGCCTCTGGCGGCGTGGTGCGTTGTGGTGTCAATCGCCATCGCCGCGGACGCCATGTGGGGCGCCGGGCAGCCGACCAGTCTTTTGGCGATCGTGGTGCTCGGCGTCTTGATGTTGGCGACGCGCGCGCGGTGGCGCGCAGAGCAGAACCCGCAAGCGAGCGGGTCTGGCGCGACAGGTTCCTCGGCGTCCTCCTCCATGTCCTCCCCAGAGCCGCTTGTCATGGCTTGGGTTTTGGCCGCCACTGCGGCGGCTTTCACGATGGGAGCCGCCCCCGCCACCGCCGCCTGGTTTGTCGCGCCTATTCTTATGGCCGGAGGATTTGGCGCCGCCCGCGGCCTGATGGAAAGCGTTGGCTTGTCAGGCGTTGGCTTGGCCGGTGTCTTGGCGATGACTGCGCTTGGCTATGTCGGCGCAGGCTGGACGGGCGACTGGCCAGCTTGGATCGCACTGATCGCCGGCGCTCCAGCCTTGGCCTGGATGGCGGGGCGGGCCATGGACGAGCGCGAACGCATGGGGCGAGAGTCTGAGGGGCGTGTTTCGCGCCTGAGGGCGGCCCTGGCCAACCTGCCCGATCTGGTGCTGCACGTGTCGCCCGATGAACAGATCGTTGGCGTCTATGGCGTCGGGGAGGGGCTGGAATGGCCGCCAGAAGAGTTTCGGGGCCGGCAGCTGGGAGACTTGGCGCCGATTGACGCTCTGTCGCGCCTGCGCCGCGCCATCACCGATGCGCGACGGGACGGAACGCGCAGCCAGGGTCAGTCTGAGATCGCCGGCGCGCCGACCTCTTGGGCGGTTGCGGCCGGCCCGAGCGGCGATGTGGTTCTGGTCTTGAGAGACGCGCGCGCTCAGCGTGCGCGCGAAGTCGAACTGGTTGAGGACCGTGAGGAAGCGCAAGCTCAGCTGCGCCGACGGTCGCTCTTTTTTGCCGGCTTGGGCCACGAGCTGCGCACGCCGCTCAATGCCGTCATCGGCTTTTCGGACGCCATGCGCATGCGCCTGTTTGGTCCGCTGTCAGGCCGCTATGGCGAGTATGCCGACCTGATCCATGAAAGCGCTGAGTTGCTCTTGGAGCTCATCGGTGACGTTCTGGACGTGTCGAAGATCGAGGCCGGGCGCTATGACCTGCAAATGTCGGAGTTCGACGCCCGCGAGGCGGTAACAGCGGCCGGCCGGCTGGTGTCGGAGCGCGCGCGCGTCAAGGGCGTTGCCTTTCACGTCGACGTTGGGGGCGTGGCGCTGCCGGTTGAGGCCGACGCCCGCGCGCTCAAGCAAATTCTTCTCAACCTCTTGTCGAACGCGATCAAGTTCACACCCCAGGGTGGCCAGGTGCGCTTGCGCGCCACGCGTCACGGCGCCGATCTGGTGATGGAGGTGGAAGACACCGGCGCAGGCATGGCTGCGGACGAATTGGCGCGACTCGGGGCTGCTTTTGAGCAGACCGCCTCCGCGCATCAGAGCGAGGAGCGCGGGTCAGGGCTTGGCGTCATGCTGGTGCGCCGGCTCACCGAGCTGCACGGCGGGGTTTTCTCCCCGCACAGTGAGCTCGGGCGCGGCACTGTGATGCGCGTCCACTTGCCGGTGATGGCGTCAAGACAATCAGCGGCGCGTTTTGACGCCCGCGCTCAGCTTGATCAGGTGCGCCGCGCCACCGGCGGCGATGACAGCTAGCTGAGGGCCCGCGCCAGCGATCAAGGCAGGGCGGCAAAGCCGAACGCGGCTGATAGATCAGCGATCTCAAACGCCACCCGCAGGGGCGGCGCGTCCTCGCCGACATCGACCTCGACATAGACGCTTTCGCGCGGATCGAGCTGCAACAGACTAGGCAGAGCATCGGGGCCAAACACGAACGCGCCGCCCTTGGTCTTTTCTCCATAGGCGAGCGTGTCGGTGGTCTTCGCGTTCAGACGTTCAGCGGCCCAATGCATCGTGGCTAGCGATGACGGCGCGGCGCGCACGAGCACTGGATCAGACGCCGAAAGCCCCGACAGCTGCGCCACGAAGGGGTCAACAGGTCCAGGGTGTGCAGTCGCATCACGCATGAAAAGGCGTGCTGTGCGCGCTGATCGGGTCAGTCCATCGACGAAGAACGCAACGCGCGGCGCCGCCCAGGCGCCGGCTTCTTGATCGGGCGAAAGGATGCCGAACGAGGCGCGCGCATCGCGCAGAACGCTGGTGTCTTGGCGCACCATCCACGCTGGCGCCACCCCCATCCGCACCCGATAGGCGCGCCACACGCGCTGATCGCCGGGATAGTCGAGCGTGATCATCCCACGCCACGCCTCATAAGCGCTCTCGGCTTCTGTCGCGGCGGCCGCCAGATCAGGATCAGTGCAGGCGCGTCGAGCGGCGCGTTGTTGCGCCTGGTATTCTATCTCGTCCAAGACGTCCAAAGGGGCGCCAGCGCGCAGCAGAGCCGACCGGCTGGCGTCGCGACCCGAGCGCAGCGCCATACGCGCGCCGTCACTTAGGATCGAGCAGGCGTCATCAACCGCCAGCATGGCCGTGCGGCGCGCCAAGGTATCGACATCGGCCGCTGCCGCGACGCCCACGCCAACATGAATGACGACGGCGGCGGCGGCGACGAGCCTGCGGGTGCGACGCAAAAAGGGATCTCCATGCGCTTCTCTATTCATCGCCGATGAGACTAGAAGAGGGAGATTTCAACTCAGTGAAGGCTGAGTGTCATTAGTGGGCGAGGGCGTGTGGCGCGACTGAGAACGCAGATTTGGGTGAGCGCCCTGATCCGACGCGTCGTCATCTCTGGCGCCTTTGCGGCGGTCTCGCGCCATGGCGACGACACGGCCGGCACGGTGCTGGTCAAGGTGAATCGTTTGGACGGGCGGGCTGATGTCTACGCCGCCTCCACTGCGCCGGACGGGACGCGCCAGTGGTACTGTCCGGTTGGAGATGTTGGCGCAGTGACTGAAGAGGACGCCGATGCGCACCTGCGGCGCGCCGCTGACTTTGATCCTGACGTTTGGGTGGTCGAGATTGAGGACCGTCAGGGTCGCTCGTTCCTCGATGATTTGGAGTTTTAGGGACGGGGGCGGTTGTCGCCAACCCATTTGCAGGTCCTGCGCAGCGGCGGTTCGCGACATGTTGCAGTCGGTGTCTAACCAGGACGTAACCCTTGTGCGCTAAGTTCTATGGCTGCGTCAGCCAAGCTTCACCACGTCGTGACCCATGCACTTCTTGTTCAACTCCACGGTTTTTGAACTCGGCGACCCGACCGAACGCGCGAGCCGCGCCAACTTTCCGTTTGCGATTGGCTCCTTGCGCTCCGGACGCGTGGTCTCCCTCGTCAGACACGCTGTTTTAGAGACCCCAAGGTTGGAGCTGGACAAGCCCAACAAGGCCATGGATCTGGCCGCGCTGGTGGTGATGCACGTGCAGGCCAACGCGCTCATCGCCGTTCCCGCTGCGCCGGCCAAAACGCCGCTTGATGTGGCGGTGCGGTTTGCTGACGTGGGTCTCACCACGCTGGCCAATCTCTATAATCGCCAACAGTCGCTCGGCGCGCTTGCGCCGGGAGACGTCAACGCTGCTGTCTGGCTGGCGGCCTGATCACGCTTCGCCAGCGGCTCTTCCGCGCTGCGTGTGAACGGTCTACACCCGCCCTTCGACACGCAAGGGCGGGATGATCAAGCATGACAGACGATGAGGCGCGCGCGGCCGAAGCTGCGCGCCGGCGCACGTTCGCCATCATCTCCCACCCAGACGCCGGCAAGACCACTCTGACGGAGAACATGCTCCTGACGGCGGGCGCCATTCGCTTGGCCGGTGCGGTGCGCGCGCGCGGGGAACGTCGCCGCACCCGCTCCGACTGGATGAAGATTGAGCAGGAACGCGGCATCTCGGTCTCCGCTTCTGTGATGACCTTCGAAGACCAGGGTCTGGTGTTCAATCTCTTAGACACGCCCGGGCACGAGGACTTTTCAGAAGACACCTACCGCACGCTGACGGCGGCTGACACGGCGATCATGGTCCTGGATGCGGCCAAGGGCATTGAAGCCCAGACGCTCAAGCTGTTTGAGGTCTGCCGGCTGCGCGACATTCCCATCATCACCTTCGTCAATAAGATGGATCGGGAGGCGCGCGATCCGTTTGAGCTTCTGGACGAGGTGCAGGACAAGCTGGCCCTTGATGCGTCGCCTTTGCAGTGGCCGGCCGCGTCAGGCGACAGATTTGCCGGCGTCCTGACTTTGCGAGACGGTCTTTTCACACCCTATGTGCGCGACGGCGACGAGGCGTCGGGACAAAGGCTCAGGTGGGACGGCCCGTCAGCCCGCGCAGGGATGGATGAGGCGGTCGCCAGTCAGCTGGACGAAGAAGCAGAGCTGGCCGGCGCCGGCTATGCCGAATTTGATGTGACGAGCTTTCGCGAGGGTCACCTCACGCCGGTTTTGTTTGGTTCGGCGCTGCGCGGCTTTGGCCTGCGCTCCTTGATCGACACGTTGGCGGAGGTTGCGCCGGCGCCGGGTCCGGTTGCAACTTTGGATGGCGGGCTCGCCCGCCCTGGCGACAAGGAAGTCGCGGGGTTTGTGTTCAAGGTTCAAGCGAACATGGACCCCAATCACCGTGACCGCATCGCCTTTATGCGCATTGCCTCCGGCGCCTTTCAGCGCGGCATGAAGCTGAAGTCTGATAGCGGAAAATCACTGACGGTGTCTTCGCCGCTGATGTTTTTTGCCCAAGACCGAGAAGTGGTTGACCAGGCGTTTGCCGGCGACGTGATTGGCGTGCCCAATCACGGGGTCCTGCGGGTTGGCGACAGCCTGTCTGCGAGCGGCTCAGTGCGCTTTGGCGGAATTCCAAACTTCGCCCCGGAAATCTTGCGCCGCGCGCGGGTCGTCGATCCGCTGAAAGCCAAGCATCTGCGACGTGCGCTGGAAGGCTTGGCCGAAGAGGGCGTCACGCAGCTCTTCAAGCCCGCCCTTGGTTCAGACATTATCGTTGGCGCCGTGGGCGCCCTGCAACTCGATGTGATGCGCGAACGGATCGCCGCCGAGTATGGGTTGGACGTCACGTTTGAAGAGCCGCCGTTCAACACGGCGCGCTGGATTGCCGCGGACAATCACGAACTGGTTGAAACCTTCATGGCGCGCAACCGATCTCAGGTTGCAGAAGACCTCGACGGCGCGGCGGTCTACTTGGCCAAGAACGCCTGGGAAGCGTCCTACACCGCAGAGCGAAACCCGGACCTGCGCTTCTTGTCGACCAAGGAGCGTCGGGCCTAGGCGACGTCTGATCTAGGCGGCCGAGCTGGCGTTCTTGCGCACCCGCCAGAAGCGCATGGCCCGCACTGCCACGTCTTGGGGCAGAAGGTCGTAAATCGCTGAGAGCGCTTCGGCGCTCGACTGGTCGCGCGCCCCGGATGTTGGCCGAAACAGGGCCAGCTTCACAAAGTCGTCGGTTCTGATGTCGCCGGCGCGGCACGCGATCGCCAAAGGATCGATCGCCGGGTTCTCCATCACGCGCCGGGCGGCGGCATAGTCCAGCTGGGCAAGATCGGCGAACGCGATGTGGGCGCGTGTGGCTTGGTTTTGCTGAAACTGTTCAACAACCAGCGCCGGGGTGACTTGCTTGCGCAGGCGCTTCATGTCGATGAATCGGCTCGCTTCTTCATAATCAGGCGGCAAGTCGCCTGAGCGTCGCGCCAGCCGCGCCTGGGCTGCGGCCATGACGGCTTCCAACTCGTCGGGCGACAGGGCGTCATTGCGCTCGGTGATGCGTTCGCGCAGTCGCGCCTCGACCAAGGGGAACAGCTCGTTGAGCAGGTCCACGGGCGTATCGGCGCGTTGAACCAGCGGCGCGCGCAGCTCCTCGACGCGCTCCGCCGCATCGGTGATGGTTTCCATGGCCGCGCGCGACAGCTGCGCGCCCTCGTTCTGGGTCAGGGCCACCAAGGTCTCGTCGTCGGCGCGCGACACAACAGCGTCGGTTACAGACAAGCTGACGTGCTCTCGCGCGGCGATCGCGCGCAGGTGATCTTGTCCCTTGGTCTGCGCCACAGACACCAGAAGCTCATCGCTCAGCGCCTTGGAGCGCTGCAAAAGCGGGCGCGCCACGTCGGCGACATCGTGCGCCAGTTCGCTGATTAGCCCTGTTGGAGGAGACTCTAGATCTGCGAACCGGTCCGCCATCTCAGCGCGCACGGAGGCTTCCACGTCACTGATGACTTGGCTGAGGATGGCGTCGGCGTTCGCGGCCGCTTCGCCCTCTAATGGCGCGTCCGGTTCAAAAAACAGTCCGGCGATGTCGCGCAACAGCTCGCGCCGCGTGTCGCTGGATTTCTCCTTGGCGAGCGCGACCAGCTTGGTCAGGTGTCCAGTCGATTGGGTCATGGCGGTTCTGCTGCGCTGGAGCTTAGCTGCGACGCCCGCGGCGCGAGGCCGCCAGCTCGTCAGATCGGGTGGGGGCGGTTGCGGATGTGGGCTCCTCGCCAAACGGAATGATTTCAACGCCCAGCGGCAACATGTCGGTGTTCGACGCCTGCGCAGGCGCGCCAAACGCAGCGCTGGCCTGGGCGGCTGCTTCGGCCAGCGCGTCGGGGCCCAGCGTTTTGGGGCCCAGCGCGTCGGGGCTAAGCGTTTCGACCGGCTGACCAGTCGCGCCGTTCATTGGCGTGATGACCGAATAGCTCGGGAAATCCGGGGAAGGGGTGGGCGCGGCGACTGGCGGGCTTGGCAAGGGGATACCGATTGCCGGTGTTGGCGTCGTGTGCGCGGGAGCCGGTCGTGGCGCTGCGGTTGCGGTCAGTGCCGGACCAGATGTCGGGGGCGCGGTCATTGTCGAGGCGGCCATCGTCATGTCGGGCTTGCCCGCGCCCTTGGGAGCGCTGATACGGCGCGGCGCGGCAGCCATGTGATCTGGCGTTTGAACTGAAGCGGTTGTCGCCGGGTTGGTGACGATGCGCGGCGACAGAGGGGTGGGCGATCCCGGCGCATCGACGCGGGGATTGCCGGGCCGGGCCGTACGAGCCGACGATGTCGGTGCGCCCATGAGCTCGGTCGGCGCGGGCTGGGCGCTCCTGCGCGGCTCAGGAGTGGCCAGCGGCTGCGGCGGCGGCGGGAGCACGGGGCGGCGCACCTGTCGCACAGGCGCGGCCGTGGGCTGGCTGACGCTCGCGGTGACGGACGGCGCGCTTGGCGCAGTTGCGGCGCGCGGGGGCGTTGGTGCGCCGGTCGCAGCCGGGCGCGGGGTGAGGGAAATGGCCGGCTTAAATGCGCTGTCGCCATGCGCGCGGACGCTCGATACGCCGCTGTCACAGCATGGATTGGGCTCGGCCGGCGTGACGGCGGATTTCAGCTCACACTGGGCCAGTTCGCCGCGCACCCCGGGGCGGACAAACGTCCAGGCGACACACCGTTCATCGCGCGCGCACAGCTGAATGCACACCGTGCTCGCCGACGGTGCGCCCGGAGGAAGCGGGATCGTGGCGACCGCGTAAGTCCCGCCGTGGCGGTGGGTGTTGGTTTCGATGAAGTCATCAGCCTGCGCGGTGACGCTGAGCGTCATCCCTGCAAGACCAACAAGGCTTTTGGCGGCAAAGGCGCGAATCATCTGCAGTCCCCGGAGCGATGGCCGGTCGACTATCAGGGACGGTCGTTAACGAATTCCTGACACGCGGGTGAAGCGCTTCTACTCCAGGCCGCTGAACGCGCGCGCCAATCCCGCATAGTAGCGCGCCAACTCTTGGCTGCGCGGGTCGACAACCACCGTTTCAGCGACATCAAGCGGCGCTGCGGCCTCTTCTTCAGCCTCGTGCGCCGCGGTCATGAAGAGGTTCCAAATCTGAGCCGGAGCGCCGCCGCCGGTCACCTCGTTCATCGGGCTGTCGTCGTCATTGCCAACCCAGACGCCGGCTGTAATTTTTGACGAGAAGCCAACGAACCAGGCGTCGCGCCAGTCCTGGCTGGTGCCAGTTTTTCCAGCCACGTCAACGCCTTCGACGCGCGCGCGCTGACCGGTGCCGTCGACCACCACCGAGCGGAGGAAACCAGCCACTTGGCGCGACAGCTCGGGGTCGTACACCTGTTGGGGTTCGATGGTCGGGCGCTGATAGAGCGTGGCGCCGCGCGTGTCTTCGATCGCAGTGACGAGGTGAGGCGAATGGCGCCGGCCCTGGTTGGCGAAGACGGCGTAGGATTGGGTTAGATCCAGGAGGGAGACCTCCTGCGACCCCAGCGCGATGGACGGCACCGGCGCCAGCGGTGCGCGCACGCCGAAGCGCTCTGAAAGCTCGACCACGGCGTCCGGCCCGATTTCCACGACCAGCTTAGCTGAGATGGTGTTGACCGACCGCTTGAACGCCTCGCGCAAGCTCATGGCGCCGCGATAGCCGCCGCCATAGTTGCGCGGCGCCCAGTCGTCCCAATCAGGAAATCGGACGGGCTCATCCACGTAGAGCGCACCTGGCCGGACGCCCTTTTCGAACGCGGCGGCGTAGAGGAGCGTTTTGTAGGCTGAGCCGGGCTGGCGTTGGGCTTGCGTGGCGCGGTTGAACTTAGAGGCGTCGTACGATCGCCCGCCCACAATGACGATCATGCCGCCCTGATCATCGAGGGCCACGACGGCGGCTTGTTCGATGTTGGCCGCCGCACCTTCCGCTTCAAGGGTCTCTTCAATGGCGCCTTCGGCCGACCTTTGCAGAGCCGAATCGAGCGAGGTGCGGATCACCATGTCGGGCGGCAACACCGGCAGAAGAGACTGAACTTCCTCCATTGCCAGGTCGAAGGCGTAGCCGATGTTGGCGGCCAGGGCCTCGTCTTCTTGCTGCAAGACCGTAGCGGGTGCGGCCTCAGCGGCCGCTTGTTGCTCTGGCGCGATATAGCCGGCGTCGAGCATGTTGGTCAGCACGAGTTGGGCGCGCTCTTGGGAATCGGCAATGTTGCGGGAAGGATCAAATCGCGACGGCGCCTTAGGCAGCCCGGCCAGCATGGCCGCTTCGGCCAGAGAGACGTCCTTGGCCGGCTTGCCAAAGTAGCGCCGCGCCGCTGCATCCACGCCGTACGATCGTCCGCCAAGATAGACCCGGTTGAGGTAGAGATTGAGGATCTCGGGCTTGGTGAGCCGACGTTCGAGCTGGGAGGCCAAACGCGCTTCCTGAACTTTGCGTTTCAGGGTGCGATCGGAGGACAAGAACAGGTTCTTGGCCAGCTGTTGGGTGATGGTGGAGCCGCCTTGCGTCACGCGCCCGGCGCGCCAGTTGGCCACGATGGCGCGCATCACCGCGCGATAGTCAACGCCGTCATGCTCCCAGAACCGGCGGTCTTCAGTGGCGATGAAGGCGTAGATCAAATGCGCCGGCAGTTCGCCAGCCTGAATGGCTTCTCCGTAGAACGGGCCGCGCGTTGCGATGATCGCTCCGTCGCGATCCAGCAGCCGAACGCTTGGTTCTCGGCCCAGCGTCCACAGGACGTCCTTGGCGGGAATCTTTGGCAGATCGTGGAAAAAATAGACGTGAGCGCCGATCAGGGCGGCGGCGAGCGAACCAGCGACGGACGCCAAGGTGATGACGACAAAACGGCGCCGCCAGAACGGCTGTGCGCGCCGGCCAGCTGAGCGCGGGATCGGCTCAGGAGGCGGAGCGGCCGGTTTCAACGCCATGATGCGATCCTTCACGCCGAAAAGTGGTCCGCCGAGACGGGCCTCAAGGGTGCAGGGGCCCCTGAGACTTGCCCCCTGAGACTTGCTCCGTGAGACTTGCTCTGGGCGCCAGCCTCACCCATCAATAGATCATGGATCAGAGACCGTTCTGGCAGGTCAAGTCCCTGGCTGAGATGAGCCCGGAGGAATGGGAGTCGTTGTGCGACGGCTGTGCGAAGTGCTGCATGGTGAGCTTGCGCGATGAAGCGACGGCGGAGGTGTTCACGACGCGCCTGTCGTGCCGGCTCTTGGACCGCGACGCGTGTCGGTGCCGAGACTATCCCAATCGGTTTGGTCGGGTGAAAGACTGCTTGCAGATGACCCCGCGCCGCGCCGCGTCGCTGGAATGGTTGCCGTCGACCTGCGCCTATCGGCTGATTGCACGCGGCAAGCCATTGCCGGACTGGCACCCGCTGGTGTCCGGCGATCCGCTAAGTGTGCATGCGGCCGGCGTGTCCGTGCGCGGGTTTGCCATCAGCGAAGACGATGTCGACGAAGACGACGCCGAAGAGTTCATCGCCGCACTGCCGGGTGAGGACCTAAACCCGTGAGATGTCCGCGCGCTGGAAGGCTTGCCCTGGCGGGCGTCGCGTGCGCGGCGCTGACGCCTCATCCGGCTGGCGCTCAAGTCGCGGGGGCCGCGCCGCGTGAACGCATTGTGGTCACGGCGTCCGGCCAGGCGGAAGCTGAACGCGGCGCCGGCGTATCGGTGTTTCGGCTTGAGGCGGAGGAGCTGGCGCGGCTGGGCGCCGATCATCCCGCCGAGGCGCTCAACCGCGGCCCCGGCGTCATGCTGCATCGCGGTTCGGGACAGGAACACTTGACGGCGGTGCGCTCTCCGGTGCTCACCGCCGGCGCGGGCGCTGGCTCGTTCTTGTTTCTTGAAGATGGCGTCGCCCTGCGGGCGCCTGGCTTTTCCAACGTCAACAGCCTGGCCGAGGCGGCCACCGAGCTTGCATCCGCGATTGAGGTCATCAGGGGCCCCGGCACGGCTCTGCACGGGTCGAACGCCGTGCATGGCGTGATCAATGTGCTGACGCCGAGTGGAGACGTTGATGGGACGCGCTGGGATGGGACGCGCTGGCGTGCGTCCGTGGGATCGCTGGGTCGCCGCGATGTCGGGTTTACGACCGGGCTGGCCGGACACCGGAAAGCGCAATCGCGCTTTTTGATCGGGCTAGATGCGCGCACCGACGCGGGCTGGCGCGCCGCTTCCGGCTATGACCAGATCAAGGCCTTGGCGCGCGCAGGCGCCGACTTTGGCAACTGGACCGCTGACGCTAGCTTCACAATCGCTGATCTGGATCAAGAAACGGCCGGCTTTGTGCGCGGCTCGGACGCCTATCGCGACCCTGCACTCTATCGCACAAACCCCAATCCCGAGGCGTTCCGCAACCTCTCGTCGGCGCGCGCCCATGTGCGGCTTGAGCATCGAAACCCAGCCGACGCGGGGGGCGGCGTGACCGTCCTCACGCCCTATGTGCGCGACGTTGAGACGGTGTTCCTGCAGCACTTCTTGCCGTCCCAGGCGCTGGAGGACAATCGCCACCAGAGTGCAGGCGTGATGACCACGCATCATCGCGCGCTTGGGCCCAGCTGGGACGCCGTCTTTGGTCTCGACTTGGACGCCACGCGCGGCGAGTTGAAAGAGATCCAAGACCGCCCGTCGTTCGGCTCGTTTCCGCAGGGCGTGCACTATGACTACGTCGTCGATGCGGCTGTGGCCGCCGCCTATGTCCGCGCCACCCGGCGCCTGTCGCCTCGGCTGAAGCTGGTGGGGGATCTGCGCTCTGAGTGGGTGCGCTACGACTATGACAATCGCACCGACAGCGACACCGTCGGGCGATTTCAGCGGCCGGCGGACCGGCGCGACACGTTCTCCTTTGCCAATCCCGGCCTCTCCGTCGTGGCCCAACTCAGCGACCGCACCACCACGTTTGCGCGCCTCGCGCGCGGCGCGCGCGCGCCTCAGACAAGCGATCTTTACAGGCTGCAATCGCGCCAGGAGGTGGGCGCCTCGGGCGTTAAAGACATCACCAGCGTTGAGGCGGGGGTTCGCCATGTCGGCGCAAACTTTTCCGGCGAGATTACCGTCTTCGACATGGTCAAGACGGGCGTCACCTTTCGCGACGCCGACGGCTTTACGGTCACCGGAGCTGAAACCGATCACGCGGGAATTGAGATCGCCGGCGACTATGCGGTGACGCCCAGTCTGACAGTGTCGCTGAGCGCAACTCGCGCGCGCCACGTCTATGGGTTCACGCGGCCGGTGACCGTCAACGCCACTGAATCTGTGCGATCTGGCGACTTGATCGACACCGCGCCGGAGCTGATCGCCAATGGGCGGATCACATGGGCCATGTCGCACGCTTGGCGCGGACAGCTAGAGTGGGTTCATGTTGGCGACTATGCGATGGACGCGGCCAACACCCAGTTCTACCCCGGCCACGACGTGTTCAACGTTCGTGTCAGCCGCGCGCTGGCCGCCGGGCTCGAAGCTGACCTCGTCGTGCGCAACGCAGCAAACGTGCGCTACGCCGAACGCGCTGATTTTTCGTTCGGTTCGGAGCGCTATTTCCCTGGCGAAGAGCGCGCCGTCACTCTGCGTCTGCGGGGCGCCTTTTAGCTAAAGCGGGGATCGGCGCCGACCTATCCTCGTTTTGCGCTCGGCTAAGCTGTTCAGCGCGCAGCGTTTCAGTGGTTTTTGAACCTGTTTCATCCGGCGGGCGCGCTGGTGCGCCTATAGTGTGCAGCGTTCAGAAATGGGCGCGAAGGAGGGGCGCGGCGGACACAGAGGCGGCGCACCCTGACCCAGAAAGACCCGGCGCAGAACAGAGCGCCAACCGCGCACGAGCTTGCCGCCTGGCCAGCTGAGCGCCGGGCTGAGCTTGTCGCCAGGCTCAGCCCGGCTGATCGCGAAGCGCTGTTATGGCGCTGGTCTTTTTGGGCCCGGCCCGATCAGCGAGAGCCAGCGGGCGACTGGCGCATTTGGCTGGTGCTCGGTGGGCGCGGCGCGGGCAAGACGCGCACAGGAGCAGAATGGATCCGAGCTGAGGCCGCGGCCCGACCCGGCGCGCGCATGGCGCTGGTCGCGGCGTCTCTGGGCGAGGCGCGCGAGATCATGATTGAGGGGCCGTCAGGCCTGCGTGCGATCGCGCCGGCGGCTGAGCGTCCACATTTTGAAGCCACCCGCCGCCGGCTGGTGTGGCCCAATGGCTCGGTTGCGCACACCTTCTCGGCCGCCGACCCAGACGGGCTGCGCGGACCACAGTTCCACGCCGCCTGGTGTGATGAGTTGGCTGCCTGGCCTCGGCCGTCGAAGGCGTTCGACACCTTGTCGTTGGGCGTGCGTCTGGGCGCGCGTCCACGACTGACGGCAACGACGACACCACGTGCAACCGCCTACTTGCGCGACCTCGTCGCTGCGCCGGACGTGGTCGTCAGCCGCAGCGCCAGCGAGGCCAATGCAGCGTGGCTGGCGCCGGGGTTTCTAGAGGCGGTGCGCGCCGCCTACGCGGGCACGCGCTTTGAGCGACAAGAACTG
>CAYGQB010000049.1:10688-17016 GCA_964351895.1 uncultured Caulobacterales bacterium | reverse complement strand
CTACTAAAATGCGCTTGCCCATGTCTCACGCCCTCGCCCGCTGCGCATCGTGCGGCCACCTCTTGTTGGGCGCGTGTGACGATGCAAGTGCGATCACTGTGGCGCGATCAGCGCGCCAAGGTCCAGGGCCAGAAGATCAGTCAGACGTCGAAGGGGTCTCGTCGCCCTCGCCGTGCACCTCACCGGCGCGTTGCGCACGCGCCTTGGCCACCAGGGCCAGGCGCTCCTTGATCGCCGCTTCCCGGCCGCGGGTCGTCGGCGTGTAGAACACGGGCCGCTCCCTCGCGTCGCCATCGCCGCCGGTCATTTCGACCGGAAAGTGGCTTTGCCCGCTGACGCCGTCCTGCGCGTCATGGTCATAGGCGTAGCCGGCGCCGCGCCCCAACTCCTTCATCAGCCGTGTTGGCGCATTCACGCTATGGGGCGGCGGGGCGAGAGACCCGGTTTCCTGCGCCATACGCAGCGCGCTCTTGTAGGCGGTGTAGAGCGCGTTGGATTTCGGCGCGCTCGCCAGGTGCACCACGACATGCGCCAAGGCCAAGTCACCCTCCGGGCTGCCCAGAAGGTGAAACGCGTCGCGCGCGGCCACCGCCGTTAAAAGCGAGGTCGGGTCGGCCAGGCCAATGTCCTCAGACGCCATGCGCACCAGGCGGCGCGCCAAGTACATCGGGTCTTCGCCCGCCGCGATCATGCGCGCAAACCAGTAAAGGGCGGCGTCCACGTCTGATGCGCGCACCGACTTGTGCAGGGCGGAGATGAGATCAAAGTGCCCGTCCCCGCCCTTGTCATACTGCGGGGCGCGGCGCTGCACCAAGGCGGCGAGGCCCGCCACATCGAGCGGCTCTGTCGCGCCTGCGTTCGCGACCTGCTCGACAAGGTTCAGGCAATAGCGCCCGTCGCCGTCCGCCATGGCGCACAAGGCGGCGCGCGCGCCGGCGTCCAGCGGCAAGGGCGCGCCCAGGTGCGTTTCGGCGCGGGCGATCAGAGCCTCCAGCGCCGGCTCGTCCAGGCGCTTGAGAACCAGCACCTGCGCGCGCGACAACAGCGCGGCGTTGACCTCAAAGCTGGGGTTTTCGGTCGTGGCGCCGACAAAGGTGATCAGGCCGTCTTCGACATGCGGCAGGAACCCGTCCTGCTGGGCCTTGTTGAAGCGGTGGACCTCATCGACGAACAAGAGCGTCGCGCGGCCGGTTGCGCGATGCTGTCGCGCCTGGTCGAAGGCGGCGCGCATGTCCTTTACGCCGGAGAACACCGCGGAAATAGAGATGAACTCCATCTGCGCGGCCTGCGCCAAGAGGCGCGCAATGGTGGTTTTGCCCACGCCCGGCGGTCCCCACAGGATCAGCGAAGCCAGGCGTCCGGCCGCCAGCATGCGGGTGATGGCGCCCTGCGGCCCAAGCAGATGATCTTGACCGACCAAATCGCTCAGCTGCGTGGGGCGGAGAAGGTCTGCGAGCGGGCGCGCCCGCCCCGCCGCATCGCTGAGCGATGTGTCTGAGTGCGCCTGCGCGGCGCGATCACCGGCAAAAAGGTCGCTCACTCGGCCTCGCCTTTCTTTGCCCCGTCACTGCCGGCTGGCCCGGGGCTGCGTTGCGGGCTAAGCCGTAAATGCGCCCAGGGCCTTTAGAAGCGCCCTGCGCCTTTAGAAGCGCATCGTACGCTGAATGCGCCGACCGTCGCGCACCAACAAGATCGCCCACTGACGCCGGCCCTCTTCCTGCTGGATCACGCTTTCTAGATCGCGGGATGTGGACACAGGCCGCGCATTGATTGCTTCGACGATGTCGCCGGGGCGAAAGCCGTAATAGTCCGCCGCTCCTCCGCGTTCGACATCCAAGATCACGACGCCTGTTGCAAACGTGTCGAGCCCAAACTCCTCGTTGAAGGCGGGTGACATGTTGGCGACCTGGGCGCCGGCGAGTGGATTGGCGCCGGAGAGCTCGCGCGTGTCGCGCGCCGGCGTCTCTGGCGGCGCGGCGGCGTTGAGGCGCGCGTTGCGCGTGCGCCCGTCGCGCCACACCTCCAGCGCGGCCGTTTCCCCCACCTTGCGGGTGGCGAGCCGGAAGCGGATCGACTGATCGTCGTTGACCGGCTGGTCGTCGACCGACAAGACCACGTCGCCCACTTCTACGCCTGCGCGCGCGGCCGGGCTGCCCGGATAGACGTCAGACACCAAAACCCCGGCCGGGCGCGACAGGCCAAGGGAGCGCGCAATGTCAGCCGTGACCGCCTGACCGCGCGCGCCAAACCAGGGACGCACGATGCGCCCGTCCGTGACCGCGCTTTCCACAACGCGGCGCACCAAGTCGACCGGAATGGCGAAGCCGATGCCGTTTGACCCGCCCGAACGCGAGAAAATGGCGGTGTTGATGCCGATCAGCTCGCCATCCAAATCGACCAGCGCCCCGCCGGAGTTGCCCGGATTGATGGCCGCATCGGTCTGTATGAAGAACGAATAATCTGAAACGCCCACTTCTGAACGCCCCAAGGCCGAGACGATGCCGCTGGTGACGGTTTGGCCAACGCCGAACGGGTTGCCGATCGCGAGCACCAGGTCTCCCACGTCAACATCGCCGCGCCGATCAAACGGCAAGACCGGCAAGGCCTCTCGTCCCGCGTCAATCTTCAAAACCGCCAAATCTGTGCGCGGGTCGGCGAGCAACAGCTCAGCGTCAAACTCGCGGCGATCCGTGAGCACGACGCGCAACTCTTGCGCCCCTTCCACGACATGATTGTTGGTCACGATCACCCCGTCCTCAGAGACCAGCACTCCCGATCCCAATGACTGCGACACGCGCTCGCGCGGCATGCCAAAGGCGTCGCCGCCAAAGAACTCGCGGAACAGAGGATCGTCGAAGATGGTGGCGCGGCTGCGCACCATGCGCTCGGCGTAGACATTGACCACGGCCGGCGCCGTATCGCGTACAACCGGCGCGAACGACAGTCGCACTTCTTCGGACGAAACAGGGGCGCGGCGAAGCTGCGCGTCGGCGCTGACGAGACCGGCGCCAAACGCCAGCGCCGCCAAGCAGGTCAGGAGAAATCTCGTCATCATGCGCGCTTGATAGCCCGCACATGCGGCCATGAAAAGGCGCGAAGAGACGCTAGGCGGCCTGTTCGACGTTTGCCGCCTCAGCTTGTCGTCGCAGCGCCCACATCACGCCCCAGCAGACAAAGGCCGCAGCCACCAGCGCGCCCAGTGTCACCGGACCGACATCCACCGCATTGGGAGACCCGGCGGCGGCGGGAATGGCAATGGCCAAGAACACGCTGATGAACAGGCCGACCAAGGCGCGCATGGCGTCGCTGGCGACGTCAAAGACGGCGGCCCCGAACGGGCGCAGGCGGATCATGGCGGTGATGGCGATTTCGCGGCCGGCCAGAAGGCCCAAGAACACCCAGGTGGTGCTCATCGGCACGTCGTTCAGCTCTTTGAAGTAGAGCAGCACCGTGCCGTAGATGAAATCAACCAGCGTGGCGGCGCGCACATCGGTGGTGTTCGTCTTTGTCAGGACGATTTTCTGGATCTCACCACCGCGCGTGGCGAAAATGTAGCCGCTCAACAGCACCATCAGGCCGGTGGCCAACACCACCATGGTGGGATCAAACGTCACCTGGGTGACGCCAGCCGCGCTCGTTACCGTTTCGCGCGGCAGGAAGACAAAAATATTGGCGAGATCTTGCGCCAGCCAGTTCCACCAGAGGTAGCCAGTGGCGCACCACTGCAGGACATACCAGATCGGATGGTGCGGCTGGGAATGGGTGTTGGCGATCCAGCGCTCATAGGCGCGCGACACGGCCACATAGACCAGGAAGCCGGCCAGCAAAGCCACCATGTAGCCGATGCCGGACTTGATCAGCATGGAGGTCAGAACCCCGTCGGTCGCCGCGCCGCCGGTGAGGGCAAAAACTGTCAGGACAAGGAACGTTGTCGACACCGGAATGCCAAAGCGCGTCAGCAGCAACAGCGTCAGCGGCGGCGCGACATGATACCATTCCACCCCACCGGGCGGGTCAAAGCGGGCCCACCACTGCGGCCGCGACTGGTCCAGATAAATCTCCGGATAGGGGATGCGATTGAGCCGCTCAAACGCGATGTCGCCGGCGTTTGAGAACCAGCCGAAAATCATAACACCGACAATCACGGCGCTTGAGAACGCCCACAAGACCACCCACGGCCGGCGCGAGTTGGAAGACAAGAAGGTGCCCAGCGTTTGGATCGCGTCATTGGCGACGATGGAGTAGGCGGCGAGCGCAAACCCGATCAGCGCGAAAAGCTCGATGCCGGCAATGCCGTAACTCTGTTCCACGCGCTACCCCCAATTTGCGGCGAGCGGACGGTTCCACATCGAGAATCCACGATCAATGAAAAGCGCCTCAGTTCAGGCCCGTGTCGCAATAATTTCACACTTCCCAAGACGGCATGGTTGGCCGGCGGACGAGACATGTTTTCAGTCACGCCTCAGACCTAAATCAACGGTTGCCCGTTCATTGATCCGCCCCAGGCCCCCCGCGACCGGGCGGCCCGCGACCGGGCGCCGCGCGTTGCCGGGCCGCATTTTCACCGCGCCTGCACCCGCTAGTCTGAGCCGTGAGGAACACGCCACGGCCTGTTCCTCAGCTGGCTTGCAAACTGAAACGCCGGCTTGGCTGCAAAGTTCACGCGCAAGGAGGATGCGACATGTTTGAGAATCTGCCGCTTGTCAGCGTCGACCCCATCGCCCTGGTGGCATTCGGGTTTCTCGCCCCGGTGGTGCTGGTCAGCGTCGGCTTGAGCGCCTTTGTCATGCGCCAGGCGGGCAAGAAGCACGGCGCGCCCTGATCGCAGCCCGTCGCGCCGCGCCAGAGCCCTAAGCGGACACGGGCGTCACGCGCGCCTCAACAGAAGAAGCGCCACAATAGAAAACGGCCCGACGCATGCGCCGGGCCGTTAGAGATGAAATACAGCGGCCGAAAGCCTAGGCGTTCGCCTCTTCTTCAGCCTCAATCCGCGCCCGATCCGGCGCGCCCTTGGCGTCAACGTCGCGATCCACGAACTCAATCACGGCCAGCGGGGCATTGTCGCCGTAGCGATAGCCCGCCTTCAGCACGCGAATGTAGCCGCCCGCACGTTCAGCGTAACGCCCCGGCATGGTGTCAAACAGCTTCTTGACCATGTCCGCATCCCGAATGCGCGAAATCGCCAGACGGCGCGACCCCAGATCGCCCTTCTTGGCCAAGGTCACGAGCTTCTCCACAAACGGGCGCAGCTCCTTGGCCTTGGGCAAGGTGGTGGTGATCTGCTCGTGACGGATCAGATCTGCCGCCATGTTCGCCATCATCGCGCGGCGATGCGTGGACGTCCGGTTCAGCTTGCGGTGCGCGACGCCGTGGCGCATGTGGAACTCTCCTTGGTCGACGCGGCGAGCGCGCCTTTCTCTGGTCTGACCCTCTAGGCCAGGTCTTCGTACTTTTTCGCCAGCTCTTCAATATTGTCTGGCGGCCAATTGGGCGCTTCCATACCCAGATGCAGGCCCATGGCGGCCAGCACCTCTTTGATCTCGTTCAAGGACTTGCGCCCGAAGTTCGGAGTGCGCAGCATTTCTGCTTCCGACTTCTGAATGAGATCGCCGATGTAGACGATGTTGTCGTTCTTCAGGCAGTTGGCCGAACGCACCGACAACTCCAGCTCGTCGACCTTCTTCAGGAGGGCCGGGTTGAAGTCCAGCTCGGGCTTGTCGTCGAGCTTTTTCTCATCGTTCGGCTCATCGAAGTTGATGAAAATCTTGAACTGCTCTTGCAGGATGCGCGCGGCAAACGCCACCGCATCATCGGGCGTCACCGAGCCGTCCGTCTCGATCTCTAGAATGAGCTTGTCATAGTCGAGAACCTGACCTTCGCGGGTGTTCTCAACGCGATAGGCCACTCGGCGCACCGGGCTGTAGAGCGCGTCCACCGCGATCAGGCCGATGGGGGCGTCGTCGGGCCGGTTGCGATCGGCGGGCACGTAGCCCTTGCCCACATTGACCGTGAACTCCATGCGCACCTCAGCGCCCTCGTCGAGGGTGCAGATCGGCTGTGACGGGTCCAGAATGTCGATGTCGGCGGTTGGCTCGATGTCAGCGGCGGTGACTTCCTTGGGGCCGGTGGCGCGCAGGACCATGCGCTTGGGCCCTTCAGCGTGCATGCGCAGCGCCAGCTGCTTGATGTTGAGAATGACGTTGACGACGTCTTCGCGCACGCCCGGAATGGTGGAAAACTCGTGCACCACGCCGTCGATCTGAACCGCCGTCACCGACGCGCCCTGAAGCGACGACAACAGAACGCGGCGCAGCGCATCGCCCAGCGT
>CAYGQB010000049.1:0-10678 GCA_964351895.1 uncultured Caulobacterales bacterium | reverse complement strand
GCATGCCGAAACCGCGCTCCAGCGGTTCTGCGATCACCTTGGCGCGGCAGCGCGGGTTTGAACCCGGCTCGGTCACCGGCTTCATCGGACGGATCAGTTCTTGCCAGTTCTTCTCGATCACAAGATCACCTCACAGAAGGACGCCAAAAGCGCCGGCGCGCGCAGCGTCATGGGGCGCGCGCGCAAACATAGGATAACGAGGTCTAGACGCGCCGCCGCTTGCGCGGCCGGCACCCGTTATGAGGAATGGGGGTCACGTCACGGATGGTCGTGATCGTGAAGCCCACTGTCTGCAGGGCGCGAATGGCGCTCTCACGCCCAGATCCCGGACCCGCGACATTCACTTCCAACGTGCGCATGCCGTGCTCGGTCGCCTTTTTGCCGGCGTCTTCGGCGGCGACCTGAGCGGCGTATGGCGTCGACTTGCGCGAGCCTTTGAAGCCCATTGTGCCGGCCGACGACCAGGAGATGGCGTTGCCCTGCGCATCCGTGATGGTGATGATCGTGTTGTTGAACGTCGCGTTCACGTGGGCCACGCCCGACGAGATGTTCTTGCGTTCGCGACGCTTCACGCGCCCCTGCTCTTTAGCCATAACGACTGATCCGCCTTACTTCTTCTTGCCGGCAATGGGTTTGGCCGGGCCTTTGCGCGTGCGCGCGTTGGTGTGCGTGCGCTGGCCGCGCACTGGCAGGCCGCGACGATGGCGCAGGCCCCGATAACTGCCCAGATCCATGATCCGCTTGATATTGACCGCCACATCGCGCCGCAGATCGCCTTCGACCATGTAGTCGCGGTCGATCACTTCGCGGATTTGCAAGATCTCTGCGTCGGTGAGTTCTTGCACGCGGCGTTCAGCGGCGACCCCAACCTTTTCGCAAATCTCCTGCGACTTGGTCGTGCCAATACCGTGAATGTACGTTAGCGCGATCACCACGCGCTTGTTCGTCGGAATGTTGACGCCGGCAATACGTGCCACGTGAATTCTCCATCATACCCGCCCCGCAAAACGCGAAGCGGCCCGTTCTTCGACAACCGAAGACGGGCCCGCGAAACGTCGTCTTGACGCGGAGCCCGGTAGCTATACGCGCGCCTGACGCAACGTCAAGCCGGCGTTGTCTCCAATGCGGCTGCGATCTGCGCCGCCACCTCGTCCATGCTGGCCATGCCGTCCACCTCCAAGAGGATTCCGGCCGCCTTGTAATAGGGCACCAGAGGCGCCGTTTGTTCGTCGTACTTGCCCAGGCGCACGGCAAACGATTCTGGATTGTCGTCTGGCCGGCCCTCTTCCTCAAAGCGCTTGGTCACGCGCGCCATCAGCTTGTCGGCGTCCACCACAAGGCGCACCACGGCGTGCACCTTGTCGTCCTGAGACGCCAGCAGCTGATCGAGCGCTTCGGCCTGCGCCAGGGTGCGCGGGAAGCCGTCAAAGATGGCGCCGCCGGCGGCCTTGGTCTCTGGCAGGCGCTCTGCGATCAGATCGATGACGATGTCGTCAGACACCAGGGCGCCGCTGTCCATGATGTCAGCCACGCGCTTGCCCAGCGGCGTGCCGGCGCTGCGCGCGGCGCGCAACATGTCACCGGTCGAGAGCTGCACCATGTTGCGCTCTTGCACCAGGCGGCGCGCCTGGGTGCCCTTGCCGGCCGCCGGCGGCCCAAACAGAATGACATTCATCGCTTGCGTCCCCGTAGCTTGGTTTTCTTGATCAGACCTTCGTACTGATGCGCCAACAGGTGCGACTGAACTTGCGACACGGTGTCCATCGTCACCGACACCACAATCAGAAGCGACGTGCCTCCGATGTAGAACGGGATCTGAGAGCGCGCGCGCAGCACTTCGGGCAGCAAGCACACGAATGTCAGGTAAAGCGCGCCAATGAACGTCAGACGCGTGAGGACATGGTCGAGATACTTGGCCGTCTGCTCTCCAGGCCGATGACCGGGCAGAAATCCGCCGTACTTTCGCAGATTGTCGGCCGTGTCTCCGGGGTTGAACACAATTGAGGTGTAGAAGAAGCAGAAGAAGATGATGCCGCCGGCGTAGAGCGCCAGGAACAAGGGCTGCCCGGTGCCCAAAAGCGCCTGGATGGTCGCCATCACGCCCGTGGTGTTGTTGCCCTGGAAGCCGGCCACCGTGGCCGGCAGGAGCAACAGAGAAGAAGCGAAAATCGGCGGAATGACGCCCGCCGTGTTGAGCTTCAACGGCAGGAAGCTCTGCTGGCCGCCATACATCTTGTTGCCGACTTGTCGCTTGGGATACTGCACCAGAAGCCGGCGCTGCGAACGCTCCATGAAGACCACAAAGACGATCACGCCAATGGTCATCAGGCCGATGGAAATCGGGATCATGGCGTTGGCGTTTTCCCGGCTCAGGCTCAGCGCCTGCACCAGGGCGCGCGGCAACTCAGCCACAATGCCGGCAAAGATGATCAGCGAAATCCCGTTGCCGACGCCGCGCGCCGTGATCTGCTCGCCGAGCCACATCAAGAACATGGTGCCGCCCACCAGCGTGATGACGGTGGTCAGCTGGAAAAACACGCCCGGCTCAATCGCCACCGACTGACCGGCGGAGTTAAGCTGCTCCATGCCGCGGGCAAGCGCATAGGCCTGCACTGCAGCCAACAGAACGGTAAGATAGCGCGTGTACTGGTTGATCTGCTTGCGACCAGACTCGCCCTCTTTCTTTAACCGCTCCAGCTTGGGCACGGTGGCCGACATCAGCTGCATGATGATCGAGGCTGAGATGTAGGGCATCACGTTCAGCGCAAAGATCGCCATACGCTCCACCGCGCCGCCGGCGAAGGTGTTGAACATGCCGATGACGCCGCCCGACAGGTTCTGAAAGTTCTGCGCAAAAACCTGTGGGTCCACCCCCGGCAGCGGCACGTAGGTGCCAAGCCGATAGACGATCAGGGCGCCGAGCGTGAACCAGATGCGCTTCTGGAGCTCGGTTGCCTTGGTGATCGTCGACAGATCAAAATTGCGCGCCAGTTGTTCGGCGGCCGAGGCCATGCGCGTCTCCGTGGCTTGCGTGTCGGCCGGGCGCAAAAGACGCCGCGGCCCGGGCCGTGTCAGTCTGACTTTGCGTCTTCGGCCGTGGCTGCGGCCTTGGCTGGCCGCAAGACGGTCACTGAACCGCCCGCCTTCTCAACCGCCGCGATCGCCGCCTTCGTGGCGCCCGTGACCGTCAACTCTACTTTGGCCTTCAAGTCGCCCGTTGCAAGAAGGCGCACGCCATCCTTACGTCGACGCACCACACCGGACGCCACCAGGGCGGCCTCGTCGATGGGCTTCTTGGCGTCCAGCGCCTTGGCGTCAATCGCGGCCTGAAGACGCGCCAGGGTCAGTTCCATGAAGCGCAAGCGATTGGGCTTTACAAAGCCGCGCTTGGGCATGCGCATGTGAAGGGGCATCTGGCCGCCTTCAAAGCCGTCAATCGAGACGCCGCTGCGCGCCTTCTGACCTTTCACGCCGCGGCCGCTGGTCTTGCCCTTGCCCGAGCCTTCCCCGCGTCCAACCCGCATGCGCGCCTTGGTGGCGCCAGGATTGTCAGCCAGCGTGTTCAGCCGCACGGGCCGAGGTTCGCTGTCGTCTTTTGCTTTCGTCGTCACGCGCTTTTCCCTTCGCAGACTCGGCGTTGGCCTCGCGTTCAGAGCTTGGTGCTCTGACCACAGTCCCGCCTGCTCGCGCCCGAGGCTCTCCTGGCCCCAGAACGCACCAACTTCTAGTCGATGATCTCGACCATGTGCGCCACCTTGGCGATCATGCCGCGCACGGCTGGCGTGTCTTCCAACTCGCGCACGCGCCCGATTTTATTCAGGCCCAACCCCTTTAAGGTGTCGCGCTGATCAGCCGGACGCCGGATCGGGCTCTTGGTTTGGCGCACCGTGACCGTCTTCTTTGCCTTGGTCGACATCAGGCCGTCTCCACAACATCTGGCGAGGACACGCCGTCGTCCCGACGGGCCACAATATCGGCCACCTTCAGCCCGCGCTTGGCGGCGATGTGACGCGGATTGCGCTGACCCTTGAGGGCGTCGAACGTGGCGCGCACCATGTTGTACGGGTTGGACGTGCCGATTGACTTGGCGACGACGTCTTGAATGCCGAGCGTCTCCAACACGGCGCGCACGGCCGACCCGGCGATGACGCCGGTGCCCGGAGGCGCGGCGCGCAGCACAACCTTGCCCGCCCCGTGATGGCCCTGACCGTCGTGATGCAGCGTGCGGCCTTCGCGCAGCGGCACCCGGATCATGGTCTTCTTGGCTTCTTCGGTCGCCTTGCGGATGGCTTCAGGCACTTCGCGCGCCTTGCCATGCCCAAAGCCAACACGGCCCTTCTGATCACCAACGATCACGAGGGCGGCAAAACCGAAGTTCTTGCCCCCCTTCACCACCTTGGCCACCCGATTGATGTGGACCAGCTTGTCGACCAGTTCAGGATCGCGATCGTCGCGGTCTCTGTCTCTGCCTCTGCCGCGGCCGCGGCCTTCGTCTTCACGCGCCATTCGCCCGCTCCCTTAAAACTCTAGCCCGCCGTCGCGGGCCGCTTGCGCCAGCGCCTTGACGCGGCCGTGAAACATATAGCCGCCACGATCAAACACGACCGCGGAAATCTTCGCCTTCTTGGCGCGCTCAGCGATCAGCTTGCCCACCTCTTCGGCGGCTGCGGTCGTTGATCCCTTGCCCAGCGCGTCGCGCAGCGTCTTTTCGGTTGAAGACGCCGACGCCAAGGTGATCCCGTTGGTGTCGTCGATGATCTGCACCGAAATATTCTTGCCCGATCGAAAGACGGACAGACGCGGGCGCCCGCCAGCGTGCTTCTTGAGCTTGCGACGCACGCGCTGAGCGCGACGACGCATCGCTTCGTTGGTATTGCGCGCGGTCATTTCTTTTTGCCTTCTTTGCGCCGGACCGTTTCGCCAGCGTACTTCACACCCTTGCCCTTATAAGGCTCAGGCGGACGATAGCGGCGAATTTCAGCAGCCACCTGACCGACCGCCTGCTTGTCGACGCCCGTGATGACAATCTCGGTCGGCTTGGGCGTGGCCAGCGACACCCCCTTGGGCGGCTCGTAATTGACTTCGTGGCTAAACCCCAGAGAGAGTTTGACGCCCGAGCCGGACGCCTGGGCGCGATAGCCGACGCCCACCAGCTCCAGGTTGCGCTCAAAGCCGTTGGTGACGCCTTCGATCATGTTGGCGACGCGCGTGCGCGACATGCCCCACATCGAACGCGCGCGCTGTGACTGATCGCGCGGCGTGATGGTGATCTCGCCGTTTTCCAACGCCCCAGAGACCTCGTCCACCAGCGTGAACGACAGCTCGCCCTTCGGGCCCTTGACGGTGATCAACGCCCCGTCCACCGCCGCAGTAACGCCAGCAGGGATCGGGACCGGAAGTTTTCCAATACGTGACATGGGCGTCGTCCTCAGCTCACATGACACAGGATCTCGCCGCCAACGTTGTTCTCGCGGGCGGCGTGATCGGACATGACGCCCTTGGGCGTCGAGAGAATGGCGATGCCAAGACCGTTCTGCACGCGCGGCAGATCGCGCACGGACGAGTACACGCGCCGGCCGGGTTTGGACACGCGCTTGATCCGCGTGATCACCGGTTCGCCGTCGAAGTACTTCAACTCAATGACGAATTCGGGCTTGCCGGCGGCGTGCTCAACTTCAGCATAGTCGCGGATGTAGCCTTCGTCCTTGAGCACGTCCAACACGCGCTTGCGCAGCTTGGAGGCGGGCGTCACCACGTTGGACCGCCCGCGCATCAGCGCATTGCGGATCCGGGTCAACATGTCGCCGAGAGGATCATTGATAGACATCGGAGGCCTCCCTTACCAGCTCGACTTGACCATGCCGGGCACGAGGCCCTGGCTGGCCAGATCACGCAGCGCAATACGGCTCATCTTCAGCTTGCGATAGACCGCGCGCGGACGCCCGGTCACGGCGCAGCGGCTGCGCACCCGAGAGGGCGCCCCGTTGCGCGGCAGCTTGGCCAGCTTGAGCTGAGCGGCGAACCGCTCTTCGCTCGGCAGATCGCGGTCGCGCGCGATCTCCTTGAGTTCGGCGCGCTTGGCCGCATCGCGAGCGGCCATGCGCTCGCGCTTACGGTTGCGTTCGATCGCGCTTTTCTTCGCCATTCGGTCTCATCTCCTGGTGGCGGCGAGGCCTGGCCTGCGCCAAGCGATCGCCCTCCCTGCTGCGTCAGCTCTCAGTTCCGGAACGGAAAATCGAACTCAGCCAGCAGAGCCTTGGCTTCTTCATCAGTGTGGGCGGTGGTGCAGACAATGATGTCCATACCCCAAATTTGGTCGATCTTGTCGTAGTCGATCTCTGGGAACACGATGTGCTCCTTCAGACCGGTGGCATAGTTGCCGCGCCCGTCGAACGACTTGCCGTTCAGGCCGCGAAAGTCTTTCACGCGCGGCAAGGCAATGGTCACCAGCCGGTCCATGAACTCGTACATGCGATCCCGGCGCAGCGTCACCTTGCAGCCCACGGTCATGCCCTCGCGCAGCTTGAAGCCGGCGATGGAGTTCTTGGCCTTGGTGGTGACGGGCTTTTGGCCGGCAATCAGAGCCAGGTCGCGCACGGCGGACTGGATCTTCTTGCTGTCGTTCACGGTCTCACCGACGCCCATGTTGATCACGACCTTATCGAGGCGCGGGATCATCATGTCGTTGGAATAGCTGAACTTCTCACGCATCGCAGCGCGAATTTCGTCGCGATACTTGGTCTTCAGCCGGGGCGTATAAGTCGCCTCAGACATCGATCACCTCACCTGAACGCTTGGCGTAGCGCACCTTGCGGGCGCCTTCGCCTTCACCGATCACCTTGAATCCAACCCGGGTCGGCTTGCCGTCCTTGGGATCGGCCACCGCCAGGTTCGACAGATCGATCGTGGCTTCCTTGTCCTCAATGCCGCCGGCCTCGGTCTGAGACGCGCGGCGGTGGCGACGCACCATGTTCACGCCCTGAACCAGCGCCCGGCCGTCTTTCGGCAAAACACGGATCACCTGGCCCTGACGGCCCTTGTCCTTGCCCGCCAGCACCACAACCGTGTCGCCCTTTTTGATCTTGGCAGCCATGATCACAGCACCTCCGGCGCGAGCGAAATGATCTTCATGTGGTTCTTAGCGCGTAACTCGCGCGGAACCGGGCCGAAGATGCGGGTGCCGATCGGCTCGCCGCTGTTGTTCACGATGACGGCCGCGTTGGTGTCAAAGCGGATCACCGAACCGTCGCGGCGCTTGATGTCCTTGGCGGTGCGCACGACCACGGCCTTGCGCACTTCACCCTTCTTCACGCGACCGCGCGGAATGGCTTCTTTGACCGACACCACAATGATGTCGCCCACCGAGGCGTAGCGGCGCTTGGCCCCGCCCAACACCTTGATGCACTGCACCCGGCGCGCGCCCGAATTGTCGGCCACGTCGAGATTGGATTGCATCTGAATCATGGGACTTCTCCTTCATGTCCCGCGGTTTCTGAACGCGGCGCGTCAGACCTGCGAAACCACTTCCCACCGCTTCAGCTTCGAACGCGGCGCACATTCTTGAATGGTCACCGCGTCGCCCACCTTGTGCGCGTCGTTTTCATCGTGTGCGTGATAGCGCTTGGAGCGGCGCACCGTCTTTTGCAAGAGCGGGTGCTGATAGTTGCGCTCCACGCGCACCACAATGGTTTTGACGCCCTTGTCGCTGACGACGACGCCTTGCAAGACTCGCTTGGGCACGGGCCTCGTCCTCCTATTTGGCCGATGCGCGAAGCTTGTCGCGCATCTGGGTTTTCAGGCGCGCGATGGCGCGCCGCACTTCACGGACCCGATGGGTCTTCTCCAGCTGGCTGGTGGCCTGCTGGAAGCGCAAGTTGAACTGCTCCTTCTTGAGCTTCAAAAGCTCGTCTTGAAGCTCGTCGGGCGTCATGGCCCGCAGGTCAGCGCTGCTGGTCGTGCTCATCGCCGCCTCACTCGCCTTGCATGGCGCGGGTCACAATCCGCGTCTTGATGGGTAACTTCGCTGCGCCGAGCGCCAAAGCCTCACGGGCGATGTCGTCCGTCACGCCGTCGATCTCAAAGACGATGCGCCCTGGCTTGACCTTGGCCACCCAGTACTCGGGCGCGCCCTTGCCTTTACCCATGCGCACTTCGGTCGGCTTCTTAGACACCGGCAGGTCGGGGAACACCCGAATCCAGTAGCGCCCTTGACGCTTCATGTGGCGCACGATGGCGCGCCGCATGGCTTCGATCTGGCGCGCCGTAATACGCTCAGGCTCCATGGCCTTGAGCCCATAGGAGCCAAAGTTCAGCGCCGTTCCGCCCTTAGCCAGGCCATGAATACGGCCCTTGTGCGCCTTGCGGAATTTTGTGCGTTTTGGTTGCAGCATAACGGCTACGCGCCTCCCGCCTGCGGCGTGCCGCCCGCGCCAGGTGCGCGCCGATCACGGTCTTGTCGACCGCGCGCTTCGCCTGACGTTTCCGCCCGCCGCTCCGAGGCCATGGGGTCGTGCTCCATGATCTCGCCTTTGAAGATCCAAACCTTGATGCCGATGATGCCGTAGGCCGTGCGCGCTTCGGCGGTGCCATAATCAACGTCGGCGCGCAGCGTGTGCAGCGGCACAGAGCCTTCCTGGTAGCGCTCAGAGCGCGCGATCTCAGCGCCGCCCAGACGGCCGGCAACCTGAATCTTCACGCCCTTGGCGCCCATGCGCATCGTTGACTGCAACGACCGCTTCATGGCCCGGCGAAACGCCACCCGCTTTTCGAGCTGCTGGGCCACGTTCTCGGCCACCAGCGTGGCGTCCACTTCCGGCTTGCGCACCTCAACGAGGTTCAACACCACGTCGCCGTCGACCATGTTGGCCAGCGCCTTGCGCAGGGTTTCAATGTCCGCGCCCTTCTTGCCAATCACCACGCCCGGGCGAGCGGTGTGAATGGTCACGCGACACTTCTTGTGCGGGCGCTCGATCACGATCTTGGAGATGCCGGCGTTCTTCAGCTTGGACTTCAAGAAGGCGCGGATCTTCAGATCGTCATGCAGCAAGGTGGCGTACTCGCCGCGCGGCGCAAACCAGCGCGAGTCCCACGTCCGGTTGATGCCGAGGCGCAAGCCAATTGGATTTACCTTCTGGCCCATCAGGCGGCCTCCTCAACTTCACGCACCACGATGGTCAGTTCCGAGAACGGCTTGGTGATCCGTCCCGCCCGACCGCGCGCACGCGGCTTGAAGCGCTTCATGACCAGGTTCTTACCCACGAAGGCCTCAGCGACGATCAGATCGTCGATGTCGAGACCGTGATTGTTTTCCGCGTTTGCGATCGCGCTTTCCAGGCACTTGCGCACATCGCTGGCGATCCGCTTGCGCGAAAACGCCAATTCCGAGAGGGCGCGCTCGGCCGACAAGCCGCGGATCGAGGCCGCGACCAAGTTCAGCTTTTGCGCGCTGATGCGGATCATGCGCAGCTTGGCGCGCGCCTCATTGTCGGCGACCCGGCGCGGGTTTTCGGTCTGGCTCATGACCTACCTCCTCTTCGCCTTCTTGTCGGCCGCGTGGCCATAGTAGGTGCGCGTGGGCGCAAACTCGCCCAGCTTGTGCCCCACCATGTCCTCAGACACGATCACCGGAATGAACTTATGGCCGTTGTGCACCTGGAACGTCAGGCCGACAAACTGCGGCATGATCGTGGACCGGCGCGACCAGGTCTTGATGGCGTGCTTGCGTCCGCCTTCGTGGGCGGCTTCAGCCTTCTTGAGGAGGTATCCGTCAACAAACGGACCTTTCCACACGGAACGTGGCATCTTCGGCCCCTAGCGCTTCTTACGTTGATGGCGCGAGCGGACAATGAATTTGTCCGTCGCCTTGTTGGATCGGGTGCGGCGCCCCTTGGTCGGCTTGCCCCACGGGGTCACCGGGTGACGCCCGCCTGAGGTGCGACCCTCGCCGCCGCCGTGCGGGTGATCGACTGGGTTCATCACCACGCCGCGCACCGACGGGCGCCGGCCCTTGTGACGGTTGCGACCGGCCTTGCCCAGATTTTCGTTCAGGTGGTCAGGGTTCGATACGGCGCCGACCGTGGCCATGCAGCCGTCGGGCACCATGCGCATCTCGCCCGACAACAGGCGCACCTGGGCGTAGCCGGCGTCGCGGCCCACGAGCTGGGCGTACGCCCCGGCTGAACGCGCGATCTGACCGCCTTTCAGCGGCTTCATCTCGATGTTGTGCACGATCGTGCCGACCGGCATCGCCCGCAACGGCATGGCGTTGCCCGGCTTGACGTCCACCCGCTCGCCCGCGATCACGCTGTCGCCCGCCTTCAAGCGCTGCGGCGCCAGAATGTAGGCGCGCTCGCCGTCGGCGTACTCCAGCAAGGCAATGAAGGCGGTGCGGTTGGGATCGTACTCCAAGCGGACAACCGTCGCTGTCACATCGAACTTGCGCCGCTTGAAATCGATCTTGCGATACAGCCGCTTGGCGCCGCCGCCGCGACGGCGCGCCGTGATCCGGCCCTTGTTGTTACGTCCACCGCTCTTGGTCAGACCCTCAGTGAGGCTCTTCTCAGGAGCGCCCTTGTGCAGCTCGCCGCGGTCCACCAGGACCAGAGCGCGCCGTCCCGGAGACGTCGGATTGAAGGTCTTCAGCGCCATCGCGTCGTCCCGCCCCATAAAGCCCTCAGGT
>CAYGQB010000048.1:0-17062 GCA_964351895.1 uncultured Caulobacterales bacterium | reverse complement strand
CACCCCATGTCCAATCCGCGCGCGCCCGCCTTTGCTTGCACCGCAGCCCCCAGCAGAACCGTGTCCATGGCGGCGCGATAGCCTCCGAGAGGCTGGCGCAAAAGCACCTGGCCGCCGAGCAGGGCATCGCTGGTCACGGCATCACTCAAGCGCGTCGCTCGCCGCCTTGAGGTGTGTTCGGGCCCTGAAAAAGTCAGCGTCCTCAACCATGAGGCGTTGCTGGATTGCGACCACCGAACCCTCCAGAACACTGGCGTAGGTGTCCAGCACCACGCACGCCACATCAATGCCCGCCAGCTCGGCTTGCGCCCAACTCAAACGGATTGGGTCATTGGTCCGCATGACCTCTTTCATGGTCGTCCTTTCGCGTCGCGCCGTTCAGCGGCGGCAAGGCTGCGACGCCGCGTCTCGCACCTGGACGCTTGCCGCAGGTGCGACACGTTCCTACTCTCATTCGCCCAGACACCTGACAAGGGGCCCCTCTTGACGCCCATCGCCGCGGTGGCCGCGCCAAACACGGACACCAGTCCGATCAACCGGCTGACAGCGCTCGTCGCTTCAGACCTGGAACGCGTGGAAGACGTGATTGCGGAGCGCATGCAAAGCCCCGTCGGTCGCATCCCAGATGTCGCCGCGCACCTGATTGACGCCGGCGGAAAACGGCTGCGCCCGATGGTGACGCTGGCGAGCGCGCGTGCGTGCGGCTACGAGGGTGACGCCCACATCAAGCTGGCCGCCACGGTTGAGTTCATTCACACCGCCACCCTGCTGCACGACGATGTCGTCGACGGCAGCGGGCTGCGTCGCGGCAAGGCGGCGGCGAACGTCCTGTTTGGCAACGCCTCCAGCGTGCTGGTCGGCGATTTCCTGTTTGCCCGATCGTTCAGCTTGATGGTGGAGGCGGGATCGCTGGAGGTCTTGCGCATCTTGGCGGATGCGTCGAGCACGATTGCAGAAGGCGAGGTGCGCCAATTGGCTGCCGCCAATGACATCTCCACTTCAATCGACGCCTACATGGCGATCATTGAAGCCAAGACGGCCGCCCTTTTTGCGGCCGCCGCCGAAGTGGGTGCGGTGATCGCAGATATGCCGGCCCTGGCCGCTCAGGCATTTAGCGAGTACGGGCGGTCGCTCGGCCTGGCGTTTCAACTCGTGGACGATGTTTTGGATTATGGCGGCGTGGAAGCAAGCCTAGGCAAGCACGTGGGTGACGATTTCCGCGAGGGAAAAGTGACACTGCCGGTCGCTCTGGCCTATGCGCGCGGTGACAGTGACGAACGGGCGTTCTGGGCCAAGGTGGTGTCGGGCGACCAAGAGCCTGACGACTTCCAGCGTGCTCTTGAGATGCTCAACGCGCACAACGCCCTGAAAGACACCCTTATTCATGCTCGGTCTCACGCCAATGACGCGGCCGCCGCCTTGTCAACGGCCGAGCCGAGCGCCTACCGCGACGCGCTCCAAGCCGTGGCCGCGTTTGTCGTAGACCGGGCCCACTAGGTCAGACGCAGGTGCTCAGTGACGGGGTCGTGCGCGATGCGCCGCCCGCCAGCACGCCGCCTCAAGGACGACAGCGGCGACGAGCGCGCAAACGCCCATGATCGGTCCAAGCTGCAACACCACCCCACTCACCGCCGCAGCGCTGTAGACCAGCGAACGCGCCCACACGCCGGCCGATACGCGCACGTGGTTGCGCACCGCGTCGACGCGCGCCTGATAGCCGTGGTCGCGATGGGCTTGAAAGAGCGGCGCGCCGCGTCGTGCGCGGTCAGCCAGGGTAATCAGGCCATCACCTAAGAGCGCGGCCAAAACAAGCGGCGCAAACAGGAGCGCCGCGTCAGGTCGCGGGGCGGCTGCAATCAGCGCCAGGACGGCCAGGCTGAGAAAGACACCCGTGAACAGAGACCCCGCGTCACCCATAAAAACCGCCGCCTCGCGCCGGGCGTTCCATGGCAGGTAGCCCAGCCAGGCGGCGCTCAAGGCCAGGCACGCCAGCATCCAGGCCGGCTGGGACAGCGCCGCCGCCATCACGCCAAGCGCGGCCGCGGCGATCGCGCTCGTCCCTGCAACCAGCCCGTTCACGCCATCCATGAAATTGACGATGTTGGCGCAGGCAAAAATCCAAATCGCGCCCATCACCAGCGCCACAAGGCCCGGCAGCGCCAACACCGCGAAGGGCGCGTCCGGAGGCCCGCCAGTGACAAGCACTCCAGCCGTCGCGACGCCGGCCAAGACGATGAACTTCACATGCGCCGCCAATTCGGCCACATCATCCAGCGCGCCAAGCGCCAGCGCGGCGCCGGCGGCCGCAAGCGCTCCCCCTACGCCGCTCGCGCCCGTGAGCACCGCCACCGACCCTGCGACGCCAAGCTTTACGCCGAAAAGGACGCCTGCCGCGCAGCCCGCCGCAGCGCCCAACCCGCGAGATCCTGGTGTGGGCATGACGTGGCTTGAGCGGCGGTTCGCCGCCTGAATCGGACCGGCCAGGCCCATAAGCCCCGTCACCGCCCATGCCGTGACGAGGGCGCACACGGCCACAGCCCCCATCACGAAAAGCTGCTCCATCAGCTTGCTCCCGTTCCGATCAGGGCGCCGGCCTGAACCCACCATCCAGGTTCACGCGCGGCGATGTCGCTGGCAGCCGCCTGGGCGAGAGCATCGCGGTCAAAGAGGCCAAACACCGTCGCGCCGGAACCCGACATGCGAACCAGTCGCGCGCCGCTCTGGCGCAGGGCGTCCTGGCACGCGGCGATCTGCGGAACTAAAGATTCCGCCGGCGTCTCCAGTGCGTTGCCGCGTGCATCGGCCCAGGCGCAAACCGCGTCGAGGTCAGGCAAGTGAGGCGGCAACATTGAAACATCAGACGGCGCCCCGCCTGCCTCCATAGACTGCGCCCCAAGGGCGGCGAATACCTGCCCGGTCGACACCGGCACGCCGGCATTGATCAAAACGATGGGAACGGTGGGGAACACAGCCAAGGGGGCCAGCCGCTCGCCATATCCGCCGACCAGACAGGGCGCCGCCAGCGCGCACGCCGGGCCGTCTGCGCCAACCTCAGACATGAGGTGCGACAGGGCCGCGTCGCTGACGTCCAGCGCATAGAGCTGTCGCGCCGCGCGCAGGCAGGCGGCCGCATCGCTGGTGCCGCCGCCGATACCGGACGCCAATGGCAGGTTCTTTTCAACCTCAACTTTTGTCCGCGGAACCGACCACCCCGCCCTGCGTAAGCAGGCAAGCGCGGCCAGTGTGAGGCTGCGCGCGCGGTCCTCACCCTCGAGCGCCCGGCGCAAGGCGGGTCCGAAGGGGCCCGTTGACTGCTCCGCGTCTTGGTCGCCGACCGCCGGCGACACCCGTACGAAGTCTCCGATCGTAGAAAACGCAATAAGCGAGCTTAGCTCATGGCGCCCGTCGGGCCGCCGACCCAACACGTCGAGCGTCAGGTTGATCTTTGCTGGCGCCGCCAGTCTCACGCCTGCCGTTGCTCGCCCCGCCATTGCAGGACCGCCGCCCGTTCCCTCGGCGGACACGGCTAGGAGGCCGACGCGGTCGCGATGGCAGCCGGCTTAGCGATCATGGCGCGCGCACGATGTCTGGCCGATCGACCACCGGCAGGCCTTCAGCCAGCTTGATCTCGATCAGCGCCGCGTCATCGTCTTCCGGATCGAGCGAAAGCGCGCGGTTCCACTGATAAACAGCCTCAATCGCGCGGCCGACCCGCCAATAGGCGTCGCCCAGATGGTCATTTATCACCGGGTCTTGTGGATCAATCTCGACGGCGCGCTCCAGATGCACCACCGCCTGCTGATACTCGCCAAGCTTAAAGTGCGCCCAGCCTAAGCTGTCGATGATGTGGCCGGCATCGGGACGCAGCGCCACCGCGCGGCGGATCATGGCGAACGCCTCCTCCAGGTTCTCGCCGCGATCCACCCAGCTGTAGCCCAGATAATTCAACACTTCCGGCTCATCCGGCGATAGGGACAAGGCGGTCTGAAAGTCCGCCACCGCCAAATCGAACCGGTCGGTGCGCTCAAAGCAGATGGCGCGCGCGTGATAGAGACGCCAATCGGGCGGCTCGCCCGCCGCCTCGTCTTCACCGATCAGCTCGTCATAGAGCTCTGCGCCGTCCCCATAGCGCTCCAGGCCGCGATAGACGTCGGCCAAGGCAATGCGCGCATCGCGATCAGACGTGCGCGCAACCAAAAGTTCGAGCCGTTCCGACGCTGTTTCCATCGCGTCGTTGGTGACGAACGTCCAAGCGGCGGCAACCTGGGCCGGCGCGAAGTACGGCGACTGAGAATCCATGGGGTCTAAGGTGTCGCGCGCCTCGTCGATGCGGCCGTTGAGGCGCAGCAACTCCCCGAGAAGATAGCGCGCCGCCCCATTGCCTTCATCCAGATAGAGCGCCAGGCGCAGATACACGATCGCCAGTTCGGACCGCGTGTTGGTGGCGAGGGTCGCGGCGGGCGCATAGATCGCCTTCGAGGCGCCAGCGGCGATGGTCGGCGCCAAGGCGCTGTCAGCCGTGTCGTTGGCGGCAATTCGCGCCAGTCCCGACTTGGCGACCGGATCACCTGGCGCGTCGATCAGGTGGGTTTGGTAAAGCGTGCGCGCATCGTCAAGGCGGCCCGAGCGCTCCAGACGGCGCCCATAGGCGTCCACCACCACCGAACGCAACATGCCCGTGGTGATGGCGGCCTGATACGCCGCTTCGGCCTCATCATAGCGCTCGGCGCGATCCAAGATGAGCGCGCGATGCAAGAGCGCCAAATCACGCACGATGCGGCTGTCTTCATGGTCGTCCAGCGTATCGAGCGCGGCCTGAGTCTCGCCTTGCGCATCAATCGACCAGGCCAGCAGCAAAAAGCCGATCACCCGATTGAAAGGGCCCAGGTCTTTGCCTTCCAGGAGCGCGCGCGCGTCGTCGGCGCGGCCGTCCTTTAGGGCGTCGCTGGCCAGCACGATGCGGGCGAGCCGGTCAGCTGGCTCAATGTCGACCGCGTCTTCAGCCAGTTCAACGGCAACCGCCATGTCGCCAGCCGAGAGAGCCGTGGCAAACGCCCGCTCGATGAGGCGCGGATTGTCAGGATCAAGCGCCAGGGCTTGGCGATAGTAGGTCGCCGCCGAGCCGGCGTCATTGACCGCTCCGGCGTAGCGCGCCGCCAAGTAGGAGCCGTAAACGGTCTTGGGCTCGTCAGGCGGCGTGAACGGGATCGAGGCGCAGGCGGAGACCAGCACGGCCCCGGCCACAGCGAGAGTTCTAAGGCGTGAAAAGCGCATGGTCACCATGATCACCCGGCTTGGCCAACGACACAATCGGTCCTCGGCGCCTAATGAGGCATGAACGCCGGGCCAGCCGGCCTTACATGTTTGGATAATTGGGGCCCTCACCGCCCTGCGGAGTTACCCAGTTGATGTTCTGATTGGGGTCCTTGATGTCGCAGGTTTTGCAGTGCACGCAGTTCTGAGCATTGATCTGAAACCGCACCGTATCGCCGTCTTCGATCCACTCATACACGCCAGCCGGGCAATAGCGATTGGACGGGCCGGCGTAGATGTCGTGCTCGCTGGATTTTTGCAGCGCCGGATCGGCGACAATCAGGTGCACGGGCTGTTCCTCGGCGTGATTGGTCGCCGAATAGGCCACGTTGGTGAGGCGATCAAAGCTGATGACCCCGTCTGGCTTGGGATAGCTGATCGGCTTGTGCTTGGACGCGGGTTCAAGGGATTCAGCGTCCGTCTTGCCATGGCCCAGCGTGCCGAAGAACGAGAACCCGCCGAGAAGCTGATTGGTCCACATGTCCAGACCGCCCAGCCCAACGCCCATCACCAAGCCCAGCTTAGACCACATGGGCTTCACGTTGCGCACCAGCTTCAGGTCCTTGTAAACCCAGCTCTCCCGATAGCCCGTTTCATAACCGTCGAGCGTGTCATGTTCGCGCCCGGCGCCGATGGCCTCAAACGCGGCCTCAGCGGCCAGCATGCCGGACTTCATGGCGTTGTGGCTGCCCTTGATCCGCGGCACGTTCAACAGGCCGGCTGAACAGCCCATCAGCGCTCCGCCGGGAAAAGCCAGCTTGGGCACCGACTGAAAACCGCCTTCGCTGATCGCCCGCGCGCCATAAGCGACGCGCTCGCCGCCCTCAAACACCGACTTGATCATGGGATGATGCTTGAAGCGCTGAAACTCTTCGTAAGGCGAGAGATAGGGGTTCTTATAGTTGAGGTGCACCACAAAGCCGACCGACACGTAGTTGTCGCCAAAGTGATAGAGGAATGAGCCGCCGCCTGTGTCGCCTGAAAGCGGCCAACCAAACGAATGCTGCACGCGACCGGGTTGGAACACCTCGTCGGTGACTTTCCACAATTCCTTGAGCCCGATGCCAAACTTCGGGGGTTCGCGGTCTGCATCGAGGTTGAACTCGCGGATCAGACGCTTGGCGAGTGACCCGCGCACGCCTTCACCAATCAGCGTATACTTGGCGTGGATCTCAATCCCTGGGGTGTAGAGGCCATCGATCGGCTTGCCGTCGCGGCCGATCCCCAGATCCCCAATGCGCACGCCCTTGATTGCGCCGTTCGCGTCATAAACCAGCTCGCTGGCTGCAAAGCCGGGGTAAATCTCAACACCCATCTCTTCGGCCCGCGCCCCGAGCCACCGACACACGTCCGCCAACGAGCCGGCGTAGCAGCCGTGATTGTTCATCAGCGGCGGCATGGCGAAGTTGGGCAAGCGCATGCCGCCCGACGGGCCAAGCGCCAAGAACACGTCTTCGGTCACAAGGGTTGAAAGCGGAGCGTCGCCGGCCTCGCGCCAATCAGGGATCAACTCGTCCAGCGCCTTGGGGTCCATCACGACGCCAGACAGGATGTGCGCGCCGACTTCCGAGCCCTTTTCCAGAACTGCGACGTTGATTTCCGACTGCGCCGCCTCGGCGAGTTGCTTCAGCCGAATGGCCGCGCTGAGGCCGGACGGCCCCGCTCCGACGATGACGACGTCATACTCCATGAACTCGCGTTCGATTTCATCGTCAGACATCGCGGACACCCTCGGCCAATTCAACACCTCGCCTCGCCGCCCTATCGCGAGCGCGCGCAATCATCGCTTATCGCAAGTCGCCGCGATGAGCTAGGTTGCTCAAAGACGGGAAATAGCCCGCCGCCGCTTGACCGCAACTTTTGAACCCCACGCGCACTCCTCCCACCGATCCTGACAGGGGTCCAGACGCCGGTGACGTGACGCCGCAAGACGCGGCGTCGGCGCTTTTGGCGTGGTGGGCGGATGCGGGTGTGGACGCGCTGGCGCCGGTTCACCCTGCGCGCCCCGCCGCAACAACGCCCACGGCTACGCCCACGCCAAGTCGCGATGGGGGTCGCGCCGCGGCCCCAGCAACCAGGAGTGCGAGCTTTGCTGAACGGGTCGGCCCGTCACGCGACGCCCGTTCAGCCAAAGCGCCCGCACCGGGCAGGCCGGCGACTGCGCCCAAGCCCGCAGCCAGTGAACGCAACGCGCTCGACGAGGCGCGGCGCCTGGCGGCGGAGTGCGAGGATCTTGACGCTCTGCACGCCGCTCTCAAGACGTTTACGCTGCACCCGCTCCACGCTGGCGCCCGCAACACCGTGTTTGCGCGCGGCGACGCGGCCAGCCCGATCATGGTCATCGGCGAGGCGCCCGGCAAAGAAGAAGATGCGCAAGGCGAACCGTTCGTCGGCCGGTCTGGGCAGCTCCTCGACGCTGCCTTCGCACAAGCCGGCCTGACAGGCGCACGCGCGCCCTACATCACCAATGTCGTGAACTGGCGGCCTCGCGGCAACGCAACCCCGGGCGAGATCGACATCGCCCTGTGCCTGCCGTTCCTGGAGCGTCACATCGCGCTTGCAAGGCCGCGCCTGATTGCGCTGGCGGGAGGTGTCGCGGCCAAGAGCGTGTTGCGGGAAGAAACCGGAATCATGCGCCTGCGCGGTCAGTGGCGAAGCCTTGAGGTGGGTGGTCACCGGTGCGACGCGATCCCGCTTCTGCATCCCGCATTTGTGCTGCGTCGCCCCATCGCCAAGCGCGAGTTGTGGGCCGATATTCTCTCAATTTCAGATCGTCTTGATCGGGCCTGAGACTAGCCGAGTGCGGCGACCGATCATCCGTCGGTCCGAACCGACGACGGCAGGCCTGTCAGCGCCCGTTCCAGGCCCGCCAGTCGTCGAGCGTATCAATGTCGCGCAACCGACGTAGATGGCCAATTGGGGCGCGAGAACGGCTTACGGAGGGGCGACCCTCGAGCTGGCGCGACATGTCATTGAAGGCGTGAGATGTCGACCAGCGCACACCGCAGAACACGTCAGCCGGCACCGGCCCGTGCGTCGCCATCAACCAAAAACCTCCGTCGTGCGTCGGACCCAGAACTGCCGAGGCGCGCCTCAAGCCACGAAACGCCGCCGCGATGTCGCCGGCGTTGATATCGGGTGCGTCTAGCCCGATCACAGCCTGAGGTCCGGGCGCCTGAAACGCCCGCGCCAATCGCGCGCCCAGATCGCCATCGCCCTGGCCGATGCGCGCCAGCGCGCCGCCGGTCCGGATCGGCGGCCAGATCCCGGGGCGCGCCACGTCCACGCTCTGGCCGGGATCGATGCGCAGCACGACATCCCAGCGTGGGTCCGTGATGCGGCGAATGACGCGCGCCGCCATAAACCGGGCAATCCGCCAGGCCGCCACGTCACCTGCGTCCCGCGCCAGTCGGCGCTTGCCTGCTCCCAAACGCGGGTCGCGCGCAAACACATGTACGGTTGGTCGCCTCATCGGCGCTGATACTCACGCGCAAGCGAATGCACGTTCACACCACTAAAATAGCGCGCCAGCAGCCATAGGTTTCGCACCGATCGAGCAAGATAGCCCTCAGCTTGAAACCGTTCTGCGCTGGTGACAGCGCGTGCATCCAACATTCGCAAGCGCCCTCGACCCAGTCGTCGCACCAGATCAACATCTTCAAACAGGGGCATGTCCTGATATCCCCCAAGCGCCCGATAGAGCGCCGTTGAAATCAGCATGCCCTGGTCTCCATACGGCAGCCGAAACATCGCGCAGCGCAACCGCACCATCGCCTCAAGCCGGCGCGCGCTGGCGCTGGCGTCGTCTAGAGCAAACCGAAACGCCGCTGCGCGGTGCGCCTGCTTGGTCACGTGTGCAACGGCCGCTGCGCCCCACCCCGCCTCCAGACACGTGTCTGCATGAACGAACAGGCGCCACTCTGCGGGGCGCGCCTGCATATCCAACCATCGGGCCCCGGCGGCCAGCTGCGCGCCGCGACCGGGCGCTTCCTCGATCAGTTCTGCGCCGCACGCCTTTGCGATGTCACGCGTTCCATCGGTCGAGCCGCCGTCGACGACCACCATGTGACCCAGGATGCACGGCGCGCAGCCTTGGCGCACACACTCAAGGGCGGCCGCTAAGGTCTGCGCTGCATTCAGCGTCGGCACTACGATATCGATCCGCTGCGACGAAGCACGCGCACCCGGATGCACCGCCGTGTCGACGGCCGCGACGCCAGCGCCGCCTCCCCCTAGATGATCTCGACCACCTGGAGGTGGGTTCTCATCGTTTCTGGTCACGCCGCGACCTTCTGATTGTCCAGCCAATCTGGCAAGCGCAAAATGTTCTTGTATTGTTCTTGTGTTCTGGTATGGAACATTTAATGAACACGCTGCCACCTCATTTGCAGCCGCCCGGTCGCGGCGCCAAGTCGAACGCCGCCAGCCGGTTCGAAAGCGTCGACCGTGTCGCAATCGACGACGGCTGGCGCGCAGAACAAGCCAAGCCGAGCCAAGTTCGCACACGTGTGACGCCGTTGACGTCGCGGACCATTATTTCAAAGAACACCTCTCCTGACCTGAGTTTTGACCGCACGATAAACCCCTACAAGGGATGTGAGCATGGCTGCATCTACTGCTATGCGCGCCCGGCCCACGCCTATCTTGGGCTCTCTCCGGGGCTCGATTTTGAAACCGAGATTTTCTCCAAGCCCAACGCGGCGCACCTGTTGGAGAAGGCGTTAGGCGCGCCAGGGTACCGCCCACAGTGCATCATGATCGGCGGTGACACCGACCCCTACCAGCCCATCGAACGCGAGTTGAAATCAACGCGCGCCATTTTGAAGGTTTTGGCGCGCGCGCGTCATCCACTGGCCATCATCACCAAGTCCGGGCTGATTGAACGCGATCTCGACATTTTAGCCCCAATGGCGGCGCAGGGCTTGGCCAAGGCTGCGGTGTCGATCACGACGCTCGATCCAAAGCTAGCGCGGGATATGGAACCGCGCGCCGCCACCCCGCGTCGCAGGCTGGACGCGGTCCGCGCCTTGTCACAAGCCGGCGTCCCCACGCGCGTGATGGCCGCCCCGATGATCCCAGGGCTGACCGATCATGAATTGGAGGCCATCCTTAGCGCTGGCAAAGACGCTGGCGCGGTCAGCGCCGGCTACATCTTGCTGCGCCTACCCCGCGAAATCGCAACCTTGTTTGAAGAATGGCTTCACGCGGCCCGACCCGGTGCGGCTGCGCGCGTTCTGTCTTTGGTGCGCCAATCGCGCGGCGGACGCGCCTATCAATCGGACTGGTATGTGCGAGGGCGTGGAACTGGACCCGTCGCCGACGCCTTGCGCGCGAGGTTCGACATGGCCGCGCGCCGTCTCGGCCTGAACACGCCGCAACCAGCCCTGCGCACCGATTTGTTTCAGGCCCCGTCTCGCGGCGGCCAGCTCACCCTGTTTGACCCACTGACCACAGAGGATCCACCAAGCCATGACTGAAATAGAAAAAGCAGCCTATGCAGCCCAGGCGACAGGATTGATTTTGCTCCTTGCCGCCTTGGCGATCGGACCGGGAGCGCCGGGCCCAGGCGCCCGCGAGGGCGGACGCAGCGACATTCAGCTGAGCGCCCAACTGGCCGAGCTTGACGCCAGCGGCGTGCTGACGCTCCCTTAGCCGCGCCTAGAGTGTCTCATTTTAGTGTCCACCGGAGCGCAGACATGACGAGTTTTGACCATGAGCGCGCATTGGGCCGGCATGTCGCGGGCGTGGATGAAGCTGGTCGCGGTCCGCTTGCCGGGCCGGTCGTGGCGGCGGCGGTTGTATTTGGGGCTGATAAACAAGCTGGACGACTGGGCGGAGCACCGATCGGGGTCAACGATTCTAAGAAGCTCAACCCGCAGAAACGTCGTGAGCTGGCCGAGGCCATTCGCCAGACCGCCCATGTCGGCGTTGGCCTGGCCGAGCCGCATGAGATCGATACTCTCAACATCCGAAACGCGACCTTCGCCGCCATGGTGCGCGCTGTCGAAGCGCTCGCGCACGTCCTCTCTGAGAGCCTGGACGCCATCTTAATCGACGGCAACGCCGCGCCGCCGCAGCTGCGTGCGCGCACCATCGCCATGGGCTGCGCAGCGCCATCCTTGACCGTTGAAACCCTCGTCAAGGGCGACGCCAAGTCAGCCTCGATTGCCGCTGCGTCCATCATTGCAAAGACGGTAAGAGACGAACTCATGGAGACCGCTGACGCGCGATGGCCAGGATATGGCTTTGCAACACACGCGGGCTATCCAACGTCCCGCCATCGCGCCGCTCTGGATGCGCTCGGCCCCTGCCCGCTGCACCGTCGATCATTTCAGCCCGTGCGTCAGGCCGATGACGCGTCAGCCCGGTCGCGCCGACAAGCCGGCGTTTCGACAATGTGGGGGACGTTAATTAGTCAGTAAGCGACGCGCCGACTTTTTCGCCTCTTCGGGACGAACGCGCAGCCAGGCGCCAACAGGAGTGCACGCCATGTCGACCAGCCAGGATCGCTTCATCTGCGGCGACTGCGTGCAAGAAATGAACGCGCTTCCAGAGAAGTGCGTCGACATGATTTTCGCCGACCCGCCCTACAATTTGCAGTTGGGCGGTGACTTGACTCGGCCCGACCAATCGCCCGTGGACGGCGTGACGGCGGACTGGGACAGATTTGACGCGTTTGAAGACTATGATCTGTTCACGCACGACTGGCTGGCCGCGGCGCGCCGCGTCCTCAAGGACACCGGCACCATCTGGGTGATCGGCAGCTATCACAACATCTATCGGGTCGGCGGCATGATCCAGGACCAAGGGTTTTGGGTCCTCAACGATGTGATCTGGCGCAAGACCAACCCAATGCCGAACTTCAAAGGCACGCGCCTTGCCAATGCCCATGAAACCCTGATTTGGGCCGCCAAGAGCCGCGCGCAAAAACGCTATACCTTTAACTACGCGGCCATGAAGTCACTCAACGACGGAGTGCAGATGCGGTCAGACTGGACGCTGCCGATCTGCACCGGCGCAGAGCGCGTGCGCCTGGCGGACGGCACCAAGGCCCACCCAACCCAGAAGCCTGAAGCGCTGCTCCACAGAGTGATCCTGGCCGCGACCAACCCGGGCGACGTGGTGCTTGATCCGTTCTTCGGGGTTGGCACCACCGGCGCCGTGGCGCGCCGTCTTGGGCGCCGATTTATCGGCATCGATCAAGACGAAACCTACATGGCGCTGGCGCGTCAGCGCATCGAGAGCGCGCCACCGCCGCCGGCCAACGCTGAACTGGACGTCACGCGCTCCAAGCGCGCTGAGCCACGTGTTCCCTTTGGCGCGATCGTTGAGCGCGGCCTGTTAAGCGCAGGCGACACCTTAGTCAGCCCCGACGGACGTCACGCCGCCCGGGTGCGCGCTGACGGCTCCATCGCCATCGCCGATGCGGTCGGCTCCATCCACCAGATCGGGGCCCAAGTCCTGAACGCAGAAGGCTGCAATGGCTGGACGTTCTGGCATTTCCGCACCGATTCCGGGCTGGCTCCGATCGACTTGTTGCGGCGTAAGGTGCGCGAAGAAACCCCAGACAAGGCGAGCTGAACAAGGCCAGCTGATCTGCGTCTCAGGCGCCGCCTAAGCGCCAAGCGCGCGCTCGATCACCTTGCGCATCACCGATGGCAGGGCGGCCGTTTTGCGCCCGTCAGCGTCCGCCCACCAGCCTGATGCGCCCGCGCCAAGCGCGGCTGCGGCGCCGGAGTTGATTTGCGCCAACTGGACATCGAGCGACAAGGTAAAGTGCGTGAACACGTGCGCAACCGCGCCGACCGCTTGCCAAGGTGCAGATGCGATCGGCGCGTGCGCGTGCGCCTCATCGTCGCTCCAGGCCGCCTCTCGCCACGGCGTGCCTGGACACTCGGTCATGCCCGCCAGTAGTCCGGAAGGCGGGCGCCGCCGCAGCCAAACGGCTCCTGCGTGCTCGACAACGAAGACAACGCCCTGTCGATGCGGCTTGGCGGCCTTTCGCGTCTTGACGGGATAGGCGGTTGGCGCTCCGGCGCGTGCGCCCTCACACCAGGCGCGCCACGGACACGCCCCGCAAGCGGGTGATTTGGGCGTGCACACCGTTGCGCCTAAATCCATCAGCGCCTGGGCGTAGTCGCCGGGCCGATCTGTGTCGACCAGGCTTGCAGCCGCCGCCCTCACGTGACCGCGCGCCCCCGGCAATGGGGCGGCAATGGCAAACAGCCGCGCAATGACGCGTTCCACATTGCCGTCAACCACATTGCTTGGCGCGTCAAAACACACCGCCGCAATCGCCGCCGCGGTGTACGGGCCAACGCCCGGCAGTTGCAAAAGGTCCGCTTCACACGAAGGAAACGCGCCGCCGCGCGCCGCGATCACCTGCGCACACGCGTGCAGATTGCGCGCCCGCGCATAGTATCCAAGCCCCGCCCAGAGCCTGAGCACCTCATCTAGCTCAGCGTCCGCCAAGGCGTGGACACTGGGAAACTGTGCGAGAAACCGCTGATAGTAGGGCGTCGCAGCCGCCACCGTGGTCTGTTGGCACATGATCTCCGACAGCCAGACTGCGTATGGGTCTGGGCGCACGCCGCGCGCCCGATCTGCCGGCAGCACGCGCCACGCCAACGGCCGCGCCGTCGCATCGTACCAGTCCAGGAGAGCTGCGCGCATGCTGGCGCGCACCTGCGCGGTGAGCTGCGGCGTTCCTGACGCGGTGTTCGGCAACGCCGTGGGGTGCATCACACCTGGACCCGCAAAGCAATTCGGGCGATTGTCGCTCTCATGACAAACGGTTCTCGCATTGGCTCCCCTCCTCGCGCGCCACATCCTGGCGGCCTTCGACGCGCGTCGCCGCCCACGAACATGCGCGGGCGCCGGGCAGCGCCTCCGCCGCCGCGGCTCGGCCGCGCCATTGCCGCTCTCCTGGCGGCCCAAAGCCACCGATTTGGCCCCAGCATGGCTGAGATCGCCGCGCGCTGGCCGCAAATCGTTGGCGCCCGAACAGCGCGCCTGTGCGCACCGCTGAAGCTAACCGGGCGCGGCGACACGGCAACCTTGCATATCGCAGCGCGCGGGCCGGCGGCGGTTCTGATCGAGGCGGAGTCGCGGCGCATTGTCGAGCGGGTCAACACCTACTGCGGTGTTACCGTCGCCCATCGGCTCTCGATTGTGCGCGAGTCGGCGCGCCGCGCAGAAGCCGACGCTCCCCCACGTCAAGGCCTCAAGCCCAGCGAGCGGCTCAAGCTGGAGCGCGGCCTTGCGCAGGTTGAACACCCCGGTTTAAAGGCAGCGCTCCTGCGCATGGGCGCGGGCGCGGCCAGCCGCGCCAAAACCACCTAGTCAGGCCTCTACTCGCCTGGCCACCACTCGTCAGGCCCCCACTCGTCAGGCCAGCGCTGCAGACAGCTCGCGTCCTTCCCCCGGTCTCACACTTGTTCGAACGGAATTGCCATGCCCTCGCTTCGCCTCCCCCGCGCCGCGGCCTTGCTTGCCCCTCTTTTGGCTCTTGCACTCAGCGCCTGCCAAGGCGGCTCAGGTAATGGCGATCCCGCCGTTGCAGCCGGAGATCGCGCGCTCGGCGCCAGCGACGCGCCCGTCACGATCATCGAATATGCGTCGGTGACGTGCACGCATTGCAGAACGTTTCACGAGGGCACCTTCAAGGAGCTGAAAGAGAAGTACATCGACACAGGCGACGTTCGGTTCATCTTCCGCGAACTTCCCACGCCGCCCGTGCGCATGGCCATGGCGGGCTTCCTGGTCGCGCGTTGCGTGGCGCCGGACGCCTACTTTGACATGATCGACCTTCAGTTCCGCCAGCAGCGCACGATCTTTGAACGCGCCCAGTCTGAGTTTGAAACCAACCCCAATGTCATCATCGACATCTATCGCGACATTGCGCGCTCAGCTGGCCTGACAGACGAAGCGTTCGACGCTTGCGTACGAGACGAAGCGGAGATCGAGCGCATTCGCGCCTTGGTCGCGGACGCCGAGGCGACCTATGGCGTCACCTCAACGCCCAGCTTCGTGATCAACGGGATTTATCGCGACACCCTCGCCCAGGAGGCGGGTGAGCCGTTTGAAATTACAATCGAAGACTTTGACGCCGTGTTGGGGCCGTTGCTTGAAGCGGAGTAGGGTTTTCATCTTTGGCGCGATGGAGCGTGTGGCGCGGTGAAACTCGCCCGGTTGCGCATTGCCGGCTTCAAGTCATTTGTGGAACCCGTTGAAACCACGATCGAAGCGGGTCTCACAGGCGTTGTTGGGCCGAATGGCTGCGGCAAATCCAATCTTCTTGAAGCCTTGCGCTGGGTGATGGGCGCGTCGAGCGCCAAGGCCATGCGCGCGGGCGGCATGGACGACGTGATCTTCGCCGGCACCGATCAGCGCCCGGCGCGCAACCATGCCGAAGTGGCGCTCGTTCTAGACAATCGCGATCGGCTCGCGCCCGACATGTTCAATGACGCTGACGAGTTGGAGGTCGCGCGCCGGATCACGCGCGGCGGCGGTTCGACCTATCGGGTCAATGGGCGCGAGGTCAGGGCGCGCGACGTCCAGCTGTTGTTTGCCGACGCCTCCACTGGGGCCAACTCGCCGGCGCTCGTGCGTCAGGGCCAGATCGCAGAGCTAATCGCGGCTAAGCCGCAGAACCGGCGTTTGGTACTGGAAGAGGCGGCGGGCGTGTCGGGTCTGCGGTCGCGCCGCCATGAAGGCGAACTGAAGCTGCGCGCCGCCCAGACCAATCTTGAACGCCTCGATGACTCGCTGGGCGACGTTGGCCGTCAGCTTGAAGCGTTGCGCCGACAAGCCCGTCAGGCGCGCCGCTACCGTACGCTCAGCGGCCAGATCACCGACCTTGAGCGGCGCGTGTGCGCACTCCTTTGGGCAGAGGCGCGCGACGCTCTGACCGCCAGCACGCAAGAGGCGCAGGGGCTGGAAACCCAGCTGGTCGCGTGTCAGGCCGAGGTCGCGCGCACGTCCAGCGCCAGCGAGCGCGCCGAACAGAGCCTACCCGGCGTGCGCGAGGAAGAGGCTGTGGCTGTGGCCATAGAGGCGCGCGCCCTGGCCGCCCGCGACGCCGCCGTCGCTGCGCGCGACGAAGCCCTGCGCCTGGTTGCCGCGGCGCAAGCTCGTCCAGCCGAAATCGAAGCCGAAGCGCAACGCGAACAAGCGCTGCTCGACGACGCGGCCTCTGCGATGTCTCAACTTCAGGCGGACCAGGCCAACGCCCCGGCCCCACCATCCGATGCGGCGCTGGCGCAGCTTGCGGCTGACAAGGACCGTGCAGAGTCCGGGCGCGACGCCGCCGAGACCGCCCTCTCAAGCCAAGCCGAAGCTCTGGCCGAAGCGCGCGGCGCGGCGCGCGCGGCCCAGGCGCAATCGCGGGCTCTCGCAGAGCGGCGCGCCCGACTTGTCGCCCGTCAAGACGCCCTCACACCGGTTGACGCGCTCATCACCGCGCAGGACGAGGCTGATCGCGCCGCACGCGCGTCCCAACAGGCGCACGTGGCTGACATCGAAGCCGTGCGCGTCGCGCTCGCCGACGCGCAGGCGCGCGACGCGGATCTTGAGGCCGCCCAATCTGCATTCGCACACGCCCAAGACGGTGAACGTCGCGCCCTCGCCGCCGTTGAGGCCCGGGACGCGGCCATCCTGGCGCTGGAAGCCGCGCTCGCGGCCACTGGCTTTGACGGGACGGGGCATTGTCGGCCTGACGGTATCCATCCCAGCGCCACACGGCGCCTTG
>CAYGQB010000047.1:0-17298 GCA_964351895.1 uncultured Caulobacterales bacterium | reverse complement strand
GTTCTCGGTGGTGCGCTACGGCAATGTGGTGGGCTCGCGCGGGTCGGTCGTGCCTTTCTTCCGTAAGCTGATCGACGAAGGCGCCACGTCTCTGCCCATCACCGATTCGCGCATGACCCGGTTCTGGATCACGCTCCAGCAGGGCGTTGATTTTGTGCTGGCAAACCTGGCGCGGATGCAGGGCGGAGAGATCTATGTGCCGAAGATTCCGTCCACGTTCATCACCGACCTGGCCAGCGCCATGGCGCCGGGGCTAGAGCAGTCGATCATCGGCATGCGGCCCGGTGAAAAGCTGCACGAGGTTATGTGCCCAGGCGACGAAGCCCACCAGACATTGGAGTTTCACGACCACTTCGTGATCCGTCCCGCGATCCGCTTTTTCACGCGCGCCAATGATTTTGACACCAATGCGCTTGGGGAAACAGGTGCGCCGGTGGCCGACGGTTTCGAGTATAGCTCTGAGCGCAATGATCGCTTTTTAACACCGCCGGAGATCCACGCCCTTCTGGCCGCCGCCTAGACGCTGACCGCCCTCCCGCGCCAACCAACTCGCGAGCCCACGTGCATGATCCCGTACGGACGCCAATGGATCGCTGAAGAAGAGATCGCGGCCGTCACCGCGGTGCTGACCTCCGATTTCCTGACCCAGGGCCCGCAAGTCCCCGCCTTTGAAGCCGCTCTTATGGATGCGACCGGGGCCGCCCACGCCGTCGCCGTCAACAGCGCCACATCAGCGCTTCACATCGCCTGCCTGGCGCTTGGGCTGGGGCCAGGCAGCCTATTGTGGACCTCCCCCAACAGCTTTGTCGCCTCGGCCAATGTGGGTCTCTTGTGCGGCGCGGACGTCGACTTTGTCGACATTGATCCGTCCACGTTCAACATGTGCCCGCAGGCGCTGGCCGCCAAGCTGGAGACGGCCGAGCGCATGCCCGATCTTGTCATGCCGGTGCACTTTGGCGGCGAGCCGTGCGACATGCCCGCCATCGCGGCGCTGGCGGCGCGCTACGGGTTCAAGGTCATCGAAGACGCCAGCCACGCTGTTGGCGCACGCTGCGCCGGGGCCCCGGTGGGGGCGTGCGCCCACAGCGACGCAGCCGTGTTCTCGTTCCACCCGGTCAAGATTGTGACGACGGCTGAAGGCGGGGCGGCCCTCACCCAAGACACGGCCCTGGCCGAAACCATGACGCGCCTGCGCAGTCATGGCGTCACGCGCGATCCCGCCGCCCTGGAACGACCGGGCGAAGGGGCCTGGTGGTACGAACAGCACGACCTGGGTCTGAACTATCGCATGACCGACGTACTGGCCGCGCTGGGCGTGGTTCAAATGACCCGTCTGGAAGCCTTCATCTGTGCCCGCGAACGCCTCGCGGCGCGCTATGACGACGCCCTCGCCGACTTGCCGCTAAAGACGCAAGCACGCAGCCCCGCCCAGCGCTCGGCCCTACACCTTTATCCGATCACGCTGGACGCGCCTGAGCGTCGGCGCGCCGTTTTTGACGCCTTGCGCGCGGCCGGCATGGGCGTGAACGTCCACTATATTCCCATTCACACCCAGCCCTTCTACGCCGCGCGCGGCTTTCGCCCCGGCGATTTTCCGAATGCGGAGCGCTACTATGCAGGCGCCTTGTCGTTGCCGCTCTATCCCGCCCTGACCGACGCCGACCAGGATCAGGTGATCCAGGCCCTCGCCGAGGCGCTGTCATGACGGTCGCGGTGATCCCGGCGCGCGGCGGATCAAAGCGCCTGCCGAACAAGAACATCCGCCCGTTTCGCGGCGCACCGATGCTGACCTGGCCGATCCAGGCGGCCCGAGACAGCGGCGTGATCACCGACATTCGCGTCTCAACCGATGACGACACGATCGCCAAGGTGGCGCGCGACGCGGGCGCTGAGGCGGCCGGCACTCGGCCCGCCGCCTTGTCTGATGACCACGCCACCTTGCAAGACGTCATGGCCTATGAATGCCAGCGCCTGATCGACGAGGCGCCGGCTGGCGCCCAGCCCGACTGGGTGGTGCTGATTTACGCCACAGCCGCCCTCTTGCCGGCCCATCACCTGGCCGCGGCGCTGGAAACGGCGCGCGCCGCGCCGCCCGATCTTGATTTTCTGGGCGCCGTGGTGGAGTTCCCGGCCGCCGTTGAACGCGCCTTAAGCGCCGACGCGCGCGGACGCCTTTCCATGCCCGCCAACGTCTTGCGCACGCGCACGCAAGACCTAAAGCCGCACTACTATGATCCTGGCCAGTTTCTGATCGGGCGTCTGGACGCCTGGGCGCACAAGCGACCGATCTGGCAAGGCACCACGGCGGGCTACATTCTGCCCCAAGAGTATTGCGTTGATATCGATACTGAGGCCGACTGGTCGTATGCGGAGATCGTCGCCTCCGCGCTTCTGGACCGCGACGCCCATGCACGCGCCGCCACCGGCGGGGGCGCGTCATGAAGGTGGCGCTTCTGGCGGACATTCACGCCAACGCGGACGCCCTTGACGCAGTGCTGGACGCCGCACGTCGCGCAGGCGCGGAGCGTCTTATCGTGGCCGGCGACATGGTCGGCTACTACTATGAGCCCGACCGCGTCCTCCACGCGCTAGACCAGTGGCCCGGCACGATCATGGTGCGCGGCAACCACGAAGAGATGTTGGGGCGCTATTATCGCGCTCAAGCTGGATCGCGCGGCGCCCACACCGAAGCAGAGAGTGAGACGCACGAGCCAATCTCCAGCCGGCACGAGGAAGGCATGCGTGTGGCGTGCAGTCATCTGGTCGGCCTGGAGATCGAGATCCTGGCCGAATTGCCGGCGGCGCTGGAAACCACGGTCGCGGGTCGCTCTGTCTTTGTGTGCCACGGATCACCAGCACGCACCGGCGAATACGTCTATCCGAACGCCGCGCCTGAGCGTTTTGATCCGTTCTTCGCCACCGGGTGTGAGTTGATCGTGCACGGCCACACCCACTATCCCAACCTCATCCGGCGCGGCGATCAGATCCTGGTCAATCCCGGCTCGGTCGGACAGACGCGCGACCGCATCCCCGGGGCCTGCTGGGCGCTGTGGGACACCGGCACCCACACCGTCACGCAGCATCGCCAAGCCTATGACCCGAGCCGCCTGGTGGGCCAAATCAACGCCCGCGAGCCGGCCAACGCCTTCCTGGCCGACGTCCTGACACGCACCCGCAACCCCGAAGACGGCGGCGGCTCGTGCGGGTCCTGATTACAGCCGCGCACGGCGACATCGCCGAGGCCGCAGCGCGCACGCTGCGCGAGGTTTATCGCGACCTGTTTCTTATCGGGCTCGACCTTGAACCGGGCGCCTGGCCGGGCCGAGACTATTGCGACGTGATCGAACAGGCGCCGCGCCCTGACGCAGCTGATTACGGCGCGCACCTGAGCGCGCGCGCTGATCATTGGGGCGCCGACCTCATCGTGCCGTTCAATGAGCATGAGCTGAGAGCCCTGGCCCGCGCACAGGCCGCCGGCTGGTCAGACCCGCGACTAGTGATGTTGGCTCCTGAGTTCGTTGAGATGGCGCTCGACAAGCTCGCCAGCGCCCAGTGGCTTGCCGAGATTGGCGCCCCGGCGCCAACCACACTGCTTCTGTCGCAAGCTGATCCGGCCGCTGCGCCCCTCTTCATCAAGCCGCGCGCGGGCTCTGGCTCGCGCGGTCTGCACGCCGCCCACACGCCCCGCGACGTGCACGCCCTCCAGGCTCGCCTGGACGACACCTATGTGGCGCAAACGCTTCTGGTGGACGACACGGCGGAGTTCACCTGCGCGGTGTTTTCGTGGAACGGTCTGGTGCGCTCAGCCATCATGCGGCGACGCCTGGCGGGCGGCTTGTCCAAGTCCATCACCGTTGAAGCCCACCCGGCGATCACGGACGTCCTCCATCAGATTTCCGAGGCGGCCGGTGTGAACGGCTGCTTTAACGTACAGCTTCGGCTGACCGAGGCCGGACCGGTTGTGTTCGAGATCAATCCGCGCCTGTCTTCAACACTGCGCATGCGCCACCTTGCCGGCTTTACCGACCTGGTGGCCTGGGTCGAAGCGGCTTCAGGCCGGCCTTGCGATCCGGGGACGGCGCAGATCGGCGCGCGCGTCTATCGCCGCGACCGCGAAGTGCTGGTGCGCCCCGATGACAAAGACGGTCACTAGCGCGGTGGCCACACGCCCCTGCATCCTCTTGTGCGCAGACGCCTCGCCCACGATCGGGTCAGGTCATGTCCGCCGCGTGCTCACGCTCGCCAGCGCCATCGACCGCGCCGGCGGGCGCCCGCTCCTCAGCGTCAACGAAGACGGGGCGGCCACGCTCGCCAGCGCGCTCGGCGCCGCCGGCCTGCCAGTGCTCCCACGCCCCGCCGGCGTGCCCGCCATGGCGCGTGCGGCCCGCCAAACCCCCGACGCGGCCTGGGTTCTCTTGGACACCTATGACGCGAGCGCGTCGACCGAAGCAGACTTTTCGGGGCTGCCCGCACGCCTCGCCGTGATCGACGATCTGGCCGACCGCGCGCATGCCTGCGACCTCCTCATCGATCAAAACGCCCACCACAGCGCGGCCAGCTATCGCGCCGTATCGCCGGGGGCGCGGCGGCTCTTGATCGGGCCGCGCTACGCCATGCTGCGCCCCAGCTTTGCACGCCTGCGCCCGTCCGCGCCTGTCCAGCGCCGGCTGGAGCGGGTCTTTCTCAGCTTTGGCGGCTTTGATCCCTTGTCTCTTCTGCCCGTCGCGCTCGATGCCCTGCTGGCGCACCCGGACTTGAACGTGACCGTTGCCTGTAGCCCGGCCGCCCCCAGCGTGGATCGCCTGCGCGCCCAGGCCCGCGCCAACCCGGCCCGCGTGCGTCTCTTGCTGGGCGCCGACGACATCGCCGGTGAGATGGCCCAGTGTCAGGCCGCCGTCGGCGCAGGCGGCACCATGGTGTGGGAGCGCGCCTGCCTGGGCCTGCCTGGGCTGGTCCTAGTGATCGCGGACAATCAAGAAGGCGTCTGCGCCTGGCTTGACGCCCAACAGCTCGCGCCCGTGATCGATGCGCGCGACGGGCTGGAGCTTCATACGTTTAGCGCGGCGCTCGACGCCTTCCTCGCTGACAAGACCGGCCGCGCCGACCAGGCCGCGCGGGCCCACGCCCTGGTTGACGGCGACGGCGCAGACCGGGTGGCGCACGCCTTGTTGAATGCGGCGGTTGAGGCGTAATTGGCCCGCTAGAGAAGATCCGTGCGGCCCTTGGCCTTAAGCGCCTCGACGACGTCCTTGACCCGCTGGGCCTCTGACAACGGCGCCACAAGCACGGCGTCACGCGTGGCGATGATCGCCAAGTCGTTGACGCCGACCGCGGTCACGGTCACCCCGTCGCCGAAGGCCAGCGTGTTGGCGCAGTCCAGGAGCAGGGCGTCACCGCGCACGCCATTGCCGGCTACGTCTCGCTCCGAGGCCTCCCAGATCGATGCCCAAGAGCCAACGTCCGACCAGGCCGCGTCCATCTCCACGACAGCCGCCAGACTGGTCGGCTCCATCACGGCGTGATCGACCGAGATCGACTGGGCGCTGGAGAACGCCGGGCCGTCGAGCCAGACATGATCGCCGTCGCGGCGCGCCTCGGCCAAGGCCCGCACCGCCGGGTCGCGCGCGTCCGGACGCCAGCGCCCCATCTCCGCCAGCATGGTGTCGGCGCGAAAGAGGAAGACGCCAGCGTTCCAAGAATAGTCACCCGACGCCACATACCGCTCCGCGGTCGCCGCGTCTGGCTTCTCAACAAAGGCGGCCACCGTGTGAGCTGTGCCCAGCGGCTCCCCGCGCCGGATATAGCCATAGCCCGTTTCAGGGCGGTCGGGGCGAACGCCGAAGGTCACGATCCGCCCATCCTGAGCCGCCTCGACACCGTTCAAGACGGCGGCGCGAAAGGCCTCGGGGTCACCGACATGATGGTCTGCGGGAAGCACCAGCATCAGGGCGCCGGGGTCGGTTTCAGCGACAAGGGCGGCGGCCGCGGCAATGGCGGGCGCCGTGTTGCGCGCGGTCGGTTCCAGTATGAGGGCCCGCGGCGCCCAGTCTGTCCCGGCAAGCTGGGCGTTCAACGGTTCGGCGATTTGAGCACTGGACACCAAGATGGGCGCGGCGAACCCATGTTCGGTGGGCGCTGTGCGTTGCACCGTCTGTTGCAGCATGGACTGGGTGTCGCTTGTGAGGCGATGCAGCTGCTTGGGCGCGCCGGCGCGCGACAGGGGCCACAGGCGCTGACCGGCGCCGCCGCACAAGATGACCGGTGTAATCTCGTGCGTCGTCACGTCGCGGCGTCCTCGGTCAGGCGCGCCAGCTCATCAAAGGCAAGCACCAGGTGATAGCCGGTGGCGGCGGTCATGTCGGCGGCGTCGGGACGGCCTTCAGCGTCATACGCATCAACCCAGCCGCCGCGAGGCGCGGGAGCAAGATAATCGGCCCAAAGAGCATTAAAGGTCTGGTGGGCGCGCGACAGCGCGTCTGCGTCACCGCGCCGGTGCATCACCAGGTGCGCTTTAAGCGCTTCGGTTTGCTGCCAGGTGCGCCGACTGGCGTCGTGCACCGCGCCGTCCAGTCGAACGCCCTGCGGGGCCAGGCCACGGGCGTCGCTCGATGCAACTCCGTGGGCGTAGATCTGGCGCGCCGCGTCTGGAAGGTCTGCGCCGCGCGCCTGGGACCACCGGTCCAAGAGCCACACCCATTCAAACTCATGTCCCGGCTCGATCACCGTGTCAGGGCCACAGGCCTGAGACCAGTCTGGCCCGAAGGTCTCCAAGAGACGCCCAGAAGGGTGCACAAACCGGGTCAGCATCAAGTTCGCCAACCCATCAGCCCGCGCCAGATGATCAGCGCGCCCCGTGGTTTCGCCGAGCGCCAGCAGGGCCTCGCACAGGTGCATGTGGGGGTTCTGTCGACGCCGCGTGCTGTCCGCGCCGGTCTCAACATAGCCGCCCTCAGGATGGCGCTTGAGGGCGTCAAGCGCGTCAAGCGTGGCGTCCACTTCGTCGATCAGACGCGGCTCATCAAGAGCGCGCGCCGCCCAGGCGAGCGCGAGAATGGCAAAGGCCGTGTCATAAAGCTCAAAGGTGTCGTCGCTCAGACCGCGCCCCAAGGCGACGCGCCGACCAAACAGGCCATCAGCGCGGCGACACGCGTTCAACAGACACGCCACGCCGCGCCGTGTCATGTCGCGGCACGCGTCCGTGCGCCACCCGTCCACCACAGCGTGGGCGAACACGAAGGTTTGGCGCGCCTGGACCCGGACCCGCGAATGAGGCTCGTCCAACGGCGCCCCGTCGCGCGCCAGACGCTCGCGAAACCCGCCATCAGGATGGGCGGCGCGCTCAAGCCAAAACGGACGAAACGCGGTGGTGAGCCAGTCACGCGCCAGCGCTGAGGCATCGCTGGCTTGCGTGTCCTTGTCCCACCTGGACAGACCATTCATTCGGCGTCTCGTCCCCGTTTCACCACCACGCCCCATGAAAACGTCTCACAAGACCGGGCGCAAAAGAGTGCATAGACGCTCAAAGCGCAACCACGAAGCGCGTCACCGGTCCTAGCGAGACCTGAGCACACGCCGCCCCCGGCACCCCGCGCTTTCGGGTAGAGGCGCAGCACCACGTTGAAGGCGTGTTAACCGGGACTGACGAATGATCGAGCCAGCTTGAAAGGCCCAATCTTGATGCCACGCTTCATGATCGGCGACCGGCCCGTCGGCGACGCCGCCCCCGCCTTCCTGATCGCAGAGATCTCCGCCAATCACGGCCAGGACCTGGAGTTGGCTAAAGAAACGGTCCGGGCCGCCGCGCGCGCCGGGGCCGATGCCATCAAGCTGCAAACCTATACTGCTGACACGCTGACGATCGACAGTGACGCGCCGGCGTTTCAGGTCACGGGTACGATCTGGGAAGGTGCCACGCTGCACCAGCTCTACCGCGCAGGATCGATGCCCTGGGAGTGGCACGGGCCGCTGATTGAGCTGGCCAAGGCGCTTGGCCTGATCGCCTTCTCCACTCCGTTTGACGACACGGCGGTCGAGTTCCTTCTCACGTTCAATCCGCCGGCTTGGAAAATCGCCTCCAGCGAGCTGGTTGACTTGCCCTTGATCGCCCGCGTTGCGGCGACCGGGATCCCGCTGATCCTGTCCACCGGCATGGGCACGCGACACGAGATCGAGGAGGCGGTTCAGACCGCCCGTGCGGCCGGTGCCCGCGACATCGCCCTTCTCAAATGCACCGCCGCCTATCCCGCCCCCATCGAAGACGCCAACCTGCGCACCATGGTGCACCTGGCGCAGGCCTTCGACGTGGTGGTGGGCCTGTCTGATCACACGCTGGGATCCATCGCGCCGGTGGGTGCTGCGGCCCTTGGCGCGGCGATCATCGAAAAGCACTTTGTGTTGTCGCGCGACGTGCCGGGCCCCGACGCCAGCTTTTCCATGCTCCCCGATGAGTTCGCCCAGATGGTTACCGACGTGCGCAGCGTTGAAGCCGCCCTCGGCCAGGTGACATTTGAACGCTCAGCCAAGGAAGAAATCAGCGCCAAGTTCCGCCGCTCCTTGTGGGTCGTCGCCGACATCAAGGCGGGTGAGACCTTCACGCCAGCCAATCTGCGCTCGATACGCCCGGCCGGTGGCGCGCACACCCGCCACCTCGACGCCGTTCTGGGCCAGCGCGCGCGTGTCGACATCGCCCGCGCCACACCTCTGTCTCTCACCGACGTGGACGCAGACATCTAGCTTGGGCGAGAAATGGCGCGTTCGAGGCTTGCCAGCACGCCGCCACACGCCAAGTGTGCGACGCAACGCCGCCGTGTGAGGCGTCAACGCGACTGCTGAACCACAAGGGCCCGCCACATGCACACATTTGACCGCCGCCTGGACGGCGCCGCGAGACCGAGCCCTGCGTGACCACGTCTCCACCAACCGACGCAAGCTCTGGCACCCGGCGCGCGCATGACGCGCCCGCGATCTCCGTCATCATCGTCAACTACAATGCCGGCCCACGTCTGGCGCGGTGTTTGAGCGCCTTGGCCGCGCAAACCTTCACCGACTTTGAGGCCATCGTCATCGACAACGGATCTGAAGACGGCTCGCTGACGCAAGCCCGATCGGCCGCGCCGTGGGCGTCCTTCATTGAAGCGGGCGAAAACCTTGGCTTTGCGTTGGGCAACAATCGCGCCTGCCAGACGGCGCGCGGGACCTGGCTGGCGTTTCTCAATCCAGACGCCTATGCGCGGCCTGACTGGCTTGAGCGCCTCATGGCGGCGACCCGGCGACACGGCGACGTCGACGCCTTTGGCTCCACTCAGATTGAGGCGGCAAACCCAGATCGCCTCGACGGGGCGGGCGATGTTTTGTTTGTGCTGGGCGTGCCGTATCGCGGTCACTTGGGATGGCCGATTGAAAGCTTACCGCCAGAGAGCGAATGCTTTGCCCCCTGCGCCGCTGCGGCCCTCTACCGCGCCAGCGCGTTCTGGTCGGTGGGCGGTTTTGATGAGCGGTTCTTTTGCTATTGCGAAGACGTTGACCTGGGCTTTCGCCTGCGCCTGGCGGGGATGCGGGCGGTGCAGGTCCCTGACGCGATCGTGGACCACGAGGGCTCAGCCATCAGCGGGCGCGCCAGCGCGTTCACGGTTTATCACGGCAACCGCAACCGGATTTGGTTGATGTACAAAAACATGCCCGGCGCGATCTACTGGCCGATGTGGCCGCTTCGTCTGGCCGCAAACGCCGTGTTTCTGGCGCGCGCATTCGCGCGCGGCGTCGGCCCAACCTACTGGCGCGCCCTGCGTGACGGCTATGCAGGCCTGTCGCAGCTGCGCGCCGTGCGTCGCCAGACCCAGGCTGATCGACGCGCCAACACTTGCGACATTGCACGCGCGCTCACCTGGTCGCCGCTTCGCCTCATCCGGCGCGCCGCCGATCCGCGCCCGGTGCGCAGACGATCCTCGGGCACCGATGAGCGCGCCGCTTGAATCGACTGGCCCAGCCGGCTAAGTCGAGAGACGCGCCTCGCGCGCTCGATCTCTGGCGTCCGCGCAGCTCGTACGCTTGACCCAGCGGAGCGCCCTTGAAAGTCCCGTCCGCCATTCCCCTCCACGTCAGCGACGACACCCTTGCTGAAGTGAACGCGCTTCTTGATTGGCGCGCGTCAACGGCCTTGCCTGATGGACGGGTCGTCGGCAAGCCAAGCGCGAACAAGCGCCCGATCTTGAACGACATTCCGGACCGGCGGATTAAGCTCCTTAATGACGGGATGCGCTTGAACGGCAAAACTGTCCTGGAAATCGGCTGCTTTGAGGGCATTCATACGCTGGGGATGTTGGAATTGGGCGCGCAGGTGACCGGGGTGGACATTCGCCCGGTCAACGTCGCGAAAACCCTGATGCGGCTTAGTCTTTACGGACACAGCACGCCTGTGTTTTTGGCCGATTGCGAAGACATTGACCCGGCGTTTGGTCATTTCGACATCGTGTTTCATTTCGGCGTCCTCTATCACCTGACCGAGCCCGTCGAACACCTGGCCAAGATGGCGCAACGGGGCGACGTCCTGTACCTGGACACCCATGTCGCCGCGCCCCAGGACGCCACCTCGCACGACGTCATAGACGCTGAGCGTTACGCCTACCGGCGGGTGACCGAGGGGGGCTGGCGCGATCCATTTTCCGGCCCCGAGAGCTACGCCAAGCACTTGACCCTCACCGCTCTGCGGGCCGCTCTCACCCGGGCCGGCTACACGCAAATCAAGCTCTTGCGCTTTCGCGCCGAGCGCAACGGCCCGCGGGTGCTGATGATCGCTTCAACGCGCTCTGGGCTAGACGCCTTTACGTCGATCGACGACCCTGAGGGCTTGGTGTGACGTCCAACGCCAAGATGAGAACGCTTTCATGACACAGGCCATTCCGGTTGGATCTTGGCTGCGCGCGCAAAACGCTGCCGCCGCCCCCTGGCTGATCCTGGGCAAAGGGCCGAGCCTGGCTCGCCATGACCCGGCAGACACCAGCCGGCGCGTCCTGGCGCTCAATCATGTGGCGCGCGCGTATCCCTGCGACCTTGCCCTCATGATGGACCTCGACGTCGTCTTGGAAGCCGGCCAGGCCATCGCCGCGAACGCCAAGGCGATCGCCATGCCGTGGCGTCCCCACGTTGATAACGCCCCTTCGCAGCACACGCTGGATCACTTCATTCAGGAGCACCCGCTCCTGGCCGACCTGGCCCGCGAGGGACGTCTGGTGATGTTTAACGCTCTGACGGCCGAGCGCCACGGCGGTCACCGTGCTGACATGCCCGTGACACGGGTGCGCTATTTCAGCGCCGAGGCCGGTCTCAACGTCCTGGCCGACAATGGCGTGGGCGACATTCGCACGCTGGGCGTCGACGGCGGCGATCTGTATGCTGAACAGTTTGCCGACCTAACTGATCGGACGCGGCTGGCAAACGGCCAGGAGAGCTTTGACCCGCAGTTTGGAGAGTTTGCCGCCACTCTGCGGGCCCATCCTGAACTGGTGTTCGGCCCGGCGGACATGCAATCGCCGGCGCGCATCTTCGTCGGCGCTGATGCAACCCAGCTTCTGGGAGCGCGGGTGCTGGAATACTCGGTGCGTCGCTGGGCGTCGATTTCCACCACCTTCGACATCATCGACAATGAAGGATTGCCGGTCCCGATCGACCCTGAGCGGCGCGCTCGAACGGGCTTTTCGTTCTGCCGATTCAAGATCCCAGAGCTGTGCGGTTACCAGGGCCGCGCAATCTATGTCGACGCCGACATGCAGGTCTTCACGGACATAAAAGACCTGTGGTCGCGCGACTTCGGGGACGCTTGGATCCTCTATTCTGAAGCCCCTGGGAAAACGGGGCGCACGCCGCAGTATTCGGTAATGCTTATGGACTGCGAGAAACTAGGCTGGAACGCGAGTGACCTCGTCAATCGCCTCGACTCTGGCGAGTTCGACTATGCCTCTCTGATGCACGAGTTCGCGATGATGCCGGAGGAGAAAAAATCGCCAGACCTCGAGTTTGAGTGGAATTCACTGGAACACTACGAAGAAAACCGAACCAAGCTCCTGCACTACACCGACATGCCCAAGCAGCCGTGGGTCAGCGACCGCAACCGGCACCGAGGCATCTGGTACGCCGAGTTGCGGCGCGCGATCGACGACGGCTTTATCAGTCTTGATGAAGTGTATCGTGCCATGGAGTTGGGACACGTCTCGCCCCTTCTGCCGCGGTGGGCAGGCATTCCCTCACACCCAGACGGCGCCCGGCTGAAGCGCAATTGGACCGCGCCGTTCAAGAGGTTTATTCGTCCACGCCGCGTATGAGCGCAAAACTGATAGGCACGGAGCCGCGAAGAGATGCACGTCGGATGGCTCGCCAAGTCCACGAACGTGCGTGTGGCGAGCGTTCGATTTCGCTGCCTCACGCCGATTCGCGTGCTGCAGGCCGACGGCGTCAACGCCGCGCTCTACGACCCAGATCAGGTCTACCAACTCGTCGTCTTCTCCAAACGCTACGATGAAGCCGATCAGGAAACTGCACGCCGGATGCGTGGCCAGGGTGTGCGCACCGTACTCGATCTGTCCGACAATCACTTCTACAACCCGTTTGAACTATCGAGCTACGAACAGGTCGCGCGCAACCTGAGGGCGATGTGCGAAGAAGTTGACGCGGTGGTGTGCTGTAGCCGCGCCCTCGCGGACATCGTCAGCACACACGCCAATCTGCGGCGCGCGCCCTATGTCGTCGGCGACGCGGTCGAAGCCTTACCCGTTCCTGCAAAGCCAGCGACGAACTTTGCACCGCCTGCGGATGGCCCCTTTTCTATCCTCTGGTTTGGCTCTCACGGGTCACCCAACGCGCCAAGCGGCATGTCCGATGTTCTGCGCATTCGCGATCAGCTGGCGTGGGCCAATTCAATGCGCCGATGTGAACTTGTCGTGGTGTCCAACAGTGTTGAGAAGTTTGACGCCCTCAAGCACCAGCTTGCGATGCCAGCACGATACTGTGAGCACACCGCCGCCGTGCTTGGCGCTGAGCTCGTGCAGGCCAATCTCGTGGTCATCCCGATCACTCCGAACCCATTCACCCGCTGCAAATCAGCCAATCGCATCGCTTCAGCCCTCTGGCATGGAGCGCCGGTCGCTGCAGACGCCATTCCGTCTTACGAGCCTTTGCGCGGCTTTGTGTCGATGGATGATTGGGACAGAGGGTTTCGCTCGGCGCTAGAGGCCGACCCCGCCGTGAAAACGCGCACACGCGCAGGCCAGGCTTTCGTGCGCCAGCATTACAACGACCACACGCTCGGCGCGGCCTGGCGCGCGACGCTGAACGAGATCGCCACCCTTGACGATATCGACACGCCAGGGCGGCGCGCCCCCTTGGCTGCCCGCAGCCCATCAGCGCCCGCCTCGTCAGGCCCAGTCTCAGGCCCCGTCGACGCTCCGGTCTCGGACGTCCAGCCAAGAGCGGCGCATGTCGGCGCGCAGACGGTCGACCAGGGAGTGCCTGCGTCACCCGCCTATCTCACGCGGACGCAGGAACTCACCGCGCTTGCCCGCCTCCCGCTCGCCAGCTTGATGCGCGGCGTGGCGCTTGATCGCGTCGTCGCCCGCTTGCGCCAGGAACGCGCCCTCACGGGCGAGACGCCCGACCAGACGTCGGCGCTGATGATTGTGGTGCTCGTTGATCGTGCACCAGGCGGTGACCTTGCCCAGACACTCGCGTCAATCGCGCTTCAATCACACCCTGGCGTGACGTGCCGACTGGTTCAGGGCCTGGCCAGCGGTGCCGGCTGTGACCAGCGCGCGCTGGAAGCGTTCCTGGCCGGGTTGGACGTTGCCCCCGCCCAGGCGACCATCTGGCAGTCATGGTCAGAGGCCGTCGCAGAACCAGACGCGCAACGCCTTGTTGTGTTGCAGGCCGGGGAGATTCTAGACCCGAGCGCCTGTGCGAGCATCGCCCGCCGCGACCATGACGCGTGTGACGTCATCTTGATGGATGTTCTGCAAATCGACTCGGCGGGCCAAGCGCTTAGCGTGGTCCAAAACAGCGCCACCAGCCGCACCACAGTGTTACACGCGCCACTTGTGGGATCGGCCGCCGCCTTTCGCCCGAACCTTGCGCGCCACATTGTGCTCGAACCGGACTGTTCAATCGACGCGCGCCTGCACGTGGCGCACATCGCATGGGCGCTGGATGCACAATGCGCCTGGGCGTCAGCGTCAGAGATTTTGCTCACACGCCCGGCAGATGACCCAGCCGGCCCGCTGTCGCTCGCCTCGACCCTGTTCGACCAAGATCCCTCGCGCTACGCAGCACGCCTTGAACAAGGCCCGCTGGCTCTGACCCGCCAGTCCGGGCCAGCGCCTTACGCCCTGTCGCCCCGCCAAGTCGCCACATCGATCGCCGTCATCATTCCGTTTCGCGATCAGCCCGAGTTGACAATTCGCGCTCTCAGTTCGGTCGCTGAGCAGCGCACGCGGGCGCAGATCGAGCTTCTGCTTGTGGACAATCAATCGACCGCGCTCGCTCGGCGGGCCGTCGACGCGGCCGTTGATGCGCTTCCCGCCTCCATCCAAACGCGCATTTTAGATTTTGATCAGGCGTTCAATCACTCCGAACAGTGCAACCGTGCGGCGCGCGTCACGCACGCTGACGTGCTCGTGATGCTCAACAATGATGCTGCGCTCTTGAGCCCGGATGGGCTTGATTCATTGGCGTGCTGGGCCTTGTATCCCGGGATTGCCAGTGCCGGGCCGGCGCTTGTAAACCCGCAGACCGGCGATGTGAGCGCCGGCATGACCGCCCGCCTGGCCGCGCAGCCATGGGAGTCTGTGGCCGAGGAACGCCCCAACAGCGCGCTTGGCCCGTTTGTGCATGAGACATTTGGTGCCAGCTTCGCGTGCGCGGCGATTGCCCGCGAGACCTACTGGCGTTTGGGTGGCTTGGACGCTGACCGTTTTCCCAATGGTTTCAATGATATCGCCTTTGCCTGCGCGGCCCATGCCGCCGGCTTGACGAGCGTGTGTCTTGGCCATATCCGCGTCGCCCACGCGCCTGGGCAGAGCCGCGGAAAACTCGATGAAACCGGAGAGAAGGCGCGACTTCTCGCGCGCAATCCGCAGATCGCATCCACCCTGCGCCGCGCGCCGGTCGTGCGGGCCCCCGAAGAACTCGGTCTTGGACCGGTGAGATCGCGCTCAAGCTCGGCCCGTCGGCTGGCGCGCGAGCCACTGCTTGCCGTGCGCTCGGCGATGGCACGGTCGCGCGCGGCACTTCTGGACGCGGGCCTGGTCCGCCGCATCGCGGCCTTGCCCGGAGTGTGCACGCTGTTGCAATGGCGCCCGGCACGCAACGCGGCACGCTCGGCCTACCACGCCCTGCGACGCGTGATGCGCGCCTAGGTGGCGGGCTGAGGAGATCAGCTGACGGCTGGTTGCAATTGACCGCCCATGGCGTCTATCTGACTGCCGATCAGGATCTCAACACTGCGTGGAGCAACAGGATGAAAGCCACCTATTATATCCACTCAAATCACAAGCAGCTCCTTGGAGCGATTGTGGCCAAGTACTCCGTTGAGAAAACCACCCAGAACGCTGACAAGTTTGATGTTCAGATCATCGAGCTTTCGGACTACCCCCAACTCCACAAAAAGCATGGGCGCCCATTCTTACGCGAGGGCCACTGGCCAAAGTGGAACAACGAAGACCTGCAATCCTTTACGCCGCTTCGATACTTGCCACCTGAACTGATGGGGTTTGAGGGGCGCTCCATCGTGGTCGATCCCGACGTCTTCGCGTTCACCGACGTGTGGGAATTGTTTGAGCGCGACATGCAAGGCAAGGCGATCGTCACGCGTCGAATCTTTCCCAACAAGGGGCGCAAGCCGTACTGGGCCTCCAGCGTTATGCTCCTGGACAACGCCAAGCTATCGCACTGGAACTGGTCCAAGAACATCAAGGCGATGTTCGACGGCACGCTGGATTATCGCGACTGGATTTCGCTGGACACTGAGGACGCAGAGACGATTGGCGACCTTGAGGAAGAGTGGAACGCCTTCGACACGCTCAACGAAACCACCAAGCTGTTGCACAACACGGCGCGCACCACGCAGCCATGGAAGGCCGGCTTGCCGCTCGACTTCTTTCCAAAGCGTCCCCAGCCTGCCCCTCCCAAGGTCATGGGGGTCATTCCAAAGCCGAAGTACGACGCCATGATGGCCCGCCTAAAGGGCGAGGTGTATGCGCCGCACGGCTTTTACGTTGAACATCCTGACGAGGCCCAGATTGCCTACTTCTACTCGATGGTTGCTGAGTGCCTTGATTTGGGGATCGTGACGGAACGCATGATCCGCTCTGAGATGCGTCACAATCATGTGCGCCATGACAGCCTCGAACTGGTGGAGCGGTACCGCGGTGCCCGCTATCGCGAACTGACCTCGGTCGCAGCCGAGTAGGCTCACGCCAACCGGCACTCGATTGATTTTGTCCCACGCGTTCAAGGAAGCCCACATGAGCTATCGGCGTGTCAGTGAGTTGTATGACCGATACCCAGGTGAAGACATTTATGTCGTCGGGGCGGGATCAAGCCTGCGGGTGTTTCCCGTCGAGTTCCTGAAAGGCAAGATCACGATCGGGTGCAACATGGCATGGCGGTCCGCACCGATCAGGTACGCGGTCACCATTCATCCCGACCTCAACGTCCCCGAGTTCATGGACGGCCAACCCGCGCGCCCCGAGATCACCTGGATCACAAAACACCGAAAGTCGCAGGTTCTGCTGACCCCTGAACAGATGACGCATGCTGAACGTCACTTCTATTTCTTCGAGTCCAAGGGCCAAAAGAACACCGCCCTAGACTATGAGCCCAGCGACGCAGGTCGGATCGTCAGCTGGCTTGAAGAGCCCAGCGGCGACAATCTCTACCAGTGGTCTTCCATCTCTCAAACGGCGGTGAATCTGGCTGCAAACATGGGGGCCAAGAACGTCATTCTCGTGGGGTGCGACAATGGCTCGCTGCTCGGCAACCATCACGCGCACGCCCAGCACACCCGCTGGAAGGGTGTAGACCCCGCTCACCGGTATCGTCAGTATTATGATGGTCTTGTTGAGGTGAGGGTCGCCTTGCGCAAGCGCGGTGTTGAGGTGTTCTCAATGAACCCGTTCGTCTCGCTCCTAGAGCCTGAACTCGATTTTCGCACGCTGTGCGCAGAGTTGGACCGCCCTGAGCTTTTAACCGGGGATGACGTGGCGGTTCCTGAAGCCAAGAAGGCTTAGCGCGACGCAGAGCTAGACGGGACTGGTC
>CAYGQB010000046.1:0-17479 GCA_964351895.1 uncultured Caulobacterales bacterium | reverse complement strand
CCTGGGCAGCGAAGTCTCGGGCTTGAAAGAGGACATGGAGCGGCTGGGCGAGGTGGAATCTCAGGCCGGCCAGCTTGTCATTCAGGATCTCGAAGCCCTGCCCAACCTCGCCGCCGAGGACGCCCCCGACGGGCCGGACGAAAGCGCCAATGTGGAGGTGCGCCGCGAGGGCGCGCCAACGCCGCTGGGCTTTGAACCGCGCGATCACGTCACCCTGGGTGAAGGGCTGGGGCAGATGGACTTTGAAGCAGCCGCCGCCATGTCGGGCAGCCGCTTTGTGGTTCTGACGGGGGGCTTGGCGCGCCTGGAGCGGGCGCTGGGGCAGTTCATGCTCGACTTGCATGTCTCAGAGCACGGCTACCTGGAAACCGCGCCGCCGCTTCTGGTGCGCGAGGATGCGCTCTACGGCACCAGCCAGCTGCCCAAGTTCGCCGACGACCTTTACCGCACGACCGCCGAACACTGGCTGATCCCGACCGCTGAGGTGTCCCTGACCAACCTGGTGCGCGAAACGATTTTGGACGCGGCCAGCCTGCCGCGCCGCCACGCCGCCTGGACGCCGTGCTTTCGCTCCGAAGCGGGATCGGCGGGCCGCGACACGCGCGGCATGATCCGCATGCACCAGTTCCAGAAGGTGGAATTGGTGTCCGTGGTCACGCCCGATCAGTCCGACGCAGAACTGGAGCGCATGACCGCATGCGCTGAAGAGGTGCTCAAGCGCCTGGAGCTGCCGTACCGGGTGATGAAGCTGGCGACCGGGGATATGGGATTTGCCGCCCGGCGCACCTATGATCTTGAAGTGTGGCTGCCCAGCCAGAACACCTATCGGGAAATCTCGTCGTGTTCGACGTGCGGCGACTTTCAGGCGCGGCGCATGAATGCGCGCTATCGTCCAGCCGCCACCTCTGAGGCGCCAAAGCCGCGACCTGAGTTCGTTCATACGCTCAACGGGTCGGGCGTGGCGGTCGGGCGCGCCCTGGTCGCGGTGATGGAGAATCATCAAGAAGCCGACGGGTCGGTGCGCGTGCCGGCCTGTCTGGCCCCCTACATGGGCGGCGTCGACCGCATCTCGACCGCCGCCTAAGCGCATCAGCGCCCGCGAACACCTCGCCCGCTTGTCCGGAGACCGCCTCGAATGACCTCTGAGCACCATAAAATTCCCGCCAATCCGCGTATTCTGGTGACCAATGACGACGGGGTGGACGCGCGCGGAATTGCGGTGCTGGAGGAGGTGGCGCGCAGCCTGTCTGATGACGTGTGGACGGGCGCGCCGGAATTTGAGCAATCGGGCGCCTCGCGCAAAATGTCGTTCACCGAGCCGGTGCGGGTGCGCACGGCCGGAGAGCGGCGCTGGGCGGTCAATGGCACGCCCGCCGACGCCTGCTTTCTGGGGGTGCATGACCTGGTGCCGGGCAAGCGGCCCGATCTCATCTTGTCTGGCGTCAATCGCGGGCAAAACCTGGCCGAAGACGTCACCCTGTCGGGCACCATTGCCGCTGCGTTTCAGGGCATGGAGCTGGGCATTCCATCCATCGCGCTGAGCCAGGCGTTCGCCGGCTTCATGGCGTCTGACGAGGCGCCGTTTGAGACCGCAGCCGCCTTGGCGCCCCCACTTCTGCGCCGGCTCATCGCCCAGGGATGGCCGCGCGACGTGGTCTTGAACATCAACTTTCCACCGGCCGATCCGTCGCAGGTCGACGGCGTGGTGATCACCCAGCACGGGCGGCGCGATCAGTGGCAAACCACGGCTGAGAAGCGCGAGGACCCACGCGGACGCAGCTACTACTGGCTGGGCTTTAAGGGCGCCTTGTCCAATCCGCCGGCGGGAGACGATCTGCACGCCATCTACAACAATCAGGTGTCGATCACGCCGCTGCGCCTGGAACTGACCGACCAGGCGACGCGCGCGGACCTGGCCACGGCGCTGGCTGACCTGGCGCCGCGCGACAAGCCGCCAGCGTGAGCGCGCCCGAGACGCCAGAACCGCGCGCGTCACGGGTCGTCCCGACCGCGGACGGGGATGCGCGGACCTACCAGCTGATCATGGATTTGCGCCGCGCCGGGGTCACGGACCCGCGGGTGCTGAGCGCCATAGAGGCGGTGCGCCGCGAGGCCTTCCTCGATCCGCTGCTTGCCCCGATGGCCTACGCTGACCGACCGATCGCCATTGGCCACGGCGAGCGCGCCACGCCGCCCGCCACGGTGGCTCTGGTGCTGGACGCGGCTGAATTGAGCGCGGACCACAAGGTCTTGGAGGTGGGAACGGGCCCAGGCTATCAGGCGGCCGTGCTCGCCCGCCTGGTGCGCCGTGTCTATACTATAGAGCGCCATGGCGAGCTGATGGAGACGGCGCGCGCGCGCCTTGCCCAGGCCGGCGTCAACACGGTCGCCTGCCGATGTGCTGACGGACGCGAGGGCTGGCTGGAACAGGCGCCGTTTGACCGCATCATCATCAACGCCGCCCTGCCGGAGCGCCCGGAGCGGCTGTTGGGCGAGCTCAAGCCCGGCGGGGTTTTGGTGGCGCCAATCGAAGACGCATCGGCCTCGGCGGGCGCCAATCAGACCCTCATGCGCTATCGCAAGACACCCCAAGGTGTTGAGGCTGAAGCGCTGAGCGCCTGCGCGTTTGATCGGGCCGGACCCCGCCCTTAGTTGCCGCGCTCCAAGACGACAGGCCATGAGGGCGCAACAGGCGATTAGGGCTCCGTTAGCCTTAACGCGCTAGACGCGAGAGCATGAAGCAACTTGCGCTCGTTCTGGCTCTGATCGCCTCGGGATGCGCCGCACCGGGCGCGCGCCGCGAATCAGCCCCCATCGACTACCGCCTGCGCCCTGGCGCGGCGCAGGCGTCGAGTGTGGGCGGGCACCAGGCCGCCGGCGCGTCGCAGCCCGTCGCCGCGTCCGCCAACACGGGCTCCCGGACCGCCGCCGGCCCGGCCGGTGATCGCACCATCACGGTGCGGCCGGGCGACACGCTCTACTCCATCTCTGAAGAACACCAGGTCGCCTTGCGCGCCCTCATCGACACCAACGCGCTTCAGCCTCCGTTTGAGCTGAGCGCCGGACAGACCTTGGCCATTCCCCCCGCCAATCAGATCACCGTGCGCCGCGGCGACACGCTCTTCTCCATCGCCCAGCGCTTTCGCGTCGATCTGCGCTCGCTGGGCGTCATGAACGGGCTCGACGCTCCCTATACGCTGGAGGTGGGCGATACGGTGTACTTGCCCGCCTTAGCCGTCGACTGGGGCGCGCGGGCGCAACCGCTGGAGATGGCGCAGGCGCCTGTTGCCGCGCCGTCGCCGGCCCCGCGCGAGGGGCCGGTCACGGGCACGGGCCGTACAAGCTCGGCGCCGCAGCCCGAGGCGTCCGTGCAAGCGCCCGCGCCCGTTCAGCCTCGAACGCCGCGCCCGCAAACCCCAGAAGTTCAGGGACCGGCCCCCCCCTTCGCCTGGCCCCACGGTGGGCGGATCATTGGCGAGTTTGGCCAAACCGGCACCAGCAAGCGCAATGACGGCGTCAACATCGCCGCCGTCGAAGGCGATCCAGTGCGCGCTGCGGCCGACGGGGTGGTGATGTACGCCGGCGCCGAGCTGAAGGGCTATGGCCAGCTTGTACTGGTCAAGCATGCCGATGGATGGGTGTCGGCCTACGCGCACAATCGCACCATCACCGTGCAAGAGGGCGCGCGCGTGCGCCAGGGCGAGCAGATCGCAACGGCCGGGTCCACCGGCGCAGTGGAAACCCCGCAGCTGCACTTTGAGCTGCGCCGTGGCGGTCGCCCGGCCGACCCGATTGCGCTCTTGCCCTCGCGCTAGGGCGTTTTCGCCTTCGGCGGAAACGCTCCCCCGGGCAAGGCCCGTCGGCCGTTTAGGCCGCCCCCGCGGAGGCTGCCCCCACGCAGTCTGGCGGCTCCTGCCGGCACGCCGTGAGCGCAAAGAAGCCGACGACCGATTTCGTCAAAGACGGAAGCGGTCTAGGGCGTTTCATCGCCGGGCCACATCGTCTCATAGCGGACGTGGACGCGCTGATAGACCTGCCAAAATTCATCGCCATTTTCGCCGGCGAGCGTCTGGCCCAACTGAAACAGGTGGGCGTGCCAGCCACCAGCCGCCCCGTTGCGGTCGCGCGGATCGGTCAGACCTTCGTGGCGCAGATGCAGCCGCACCCCGTCGGAGCTCTCATCAAGTCGAATGATCACGACGGTGTCGGGACCGCCGCGCGCCTCAGGCCACGAAAACGACAACAGGCGCGGCGGCTCGTAGACCAAAATGGTTCCTTGAAACGACGCGGCGTCTGACGATTGGCCCGGCGGCGGCGGGCCGGCAAAGCGCTGATGATCGAAGTCGAATGCGATCGGCGCGCCTGGCGCATTGCCAATCACGCCGGCTGCGAGCCACTGGGCGCGCTTGGCTGGTTCAACCAGAAAACTCCACACGCGTTCGATCGGGCCGGGCAACACACGCACGATCTCAATGGCGCCGGGACCGGCGAGGCGGGCGTTGGTCGTGTCTGACGTCTCTGACATTGCGGGCTCCGGCGGCGGTCAAAACATAACCAGGAGGTTGAATAATACCGGCGCCCGAAAAAGTAAACCGAATGGTTGAGCAACACCTGCCGCTGGCGCGCGCTTCGCGTTCTGATTGCAAAGCGAGGCGCGAACGATATAGTCCGCGCCGTTGCGCAGGCCCGGACCCGGGCGCGTGCGCGCCTTCTCCTTTTTCCGACCGAGGACACCAGCCATGTTTGAGACGCCCGCCTATGCGGCGGCTGCCGGAGCCCCCGCCGGGCCGAGCCTTCTGATGCAGTTCCTGCCGCTCGTCCTCATTGTCGTGATCTTCTATTTCCTGCTGATCCGACCGCAGCAGCAGCGCCTGAAAGCACATCGCGAGATGGTGGCCGGGCTGCGGCGCGGCGATGCGGTGATCACGCAAGGCGGACTGATCGGCAAGGTGCACCGGCTCACCGACGACGAGGTGACCGTCGAATTGGCGGACAATGTGCGCGTGCGCGTGGTGCGCGAGACCATTGCGTCGGTGCGCAGTAAGTCTGAACCGGCTCCGGCCGCAAACGACGAACAAGACTAGGCGCGCCGACCCCATGCTTCACTTCGAACGATGGAAAATCATTCTGGTCGTCGGGGCTGTGGTCCTGGGGGCGATTCTGGCCTCACCGAACCTGATGTCGCAGGCGATGCGCGACAGCCTGCCCAACTTCTTGCCGACGCGCACCATCAACCTGGGCCTCGACCTGCAGGGCGGCTCGCACCTTCTGTTGTCGGTCGATGTCGACGCGGTGCGGATTGAACGCATTGAAGCGCTGCAGGAAGACAGCCAGGCGGTATTGCGCGAAGCGGGCATCGCAAATCCACGCGTGACGGTGGAAGACGATGCGGTGCGGGTGGCGATCGAAGACCCGGCCCAGACCGAAGCCGCAGCCGAAGCGCTGCGCGAATTGTCAGAGCCGATTGAAGGCACGCTGGGCGCAATTGGGCCGCGCACCGTGGCCGTGTCGGTCGCCAGCCCCGGGCAGATTGAGCTGCGAATCACGCCCGAGGCCATCGCCGACATTCGCCGGCGCACCGTGCGCCAATCGATTGAAATCATTCGCCGACGGATTGATTCGACCGGTGTCTCGGACCCCACCATTCAGCGCCAAGGCGATTCGCGGATCCTGGTGCAGGCGCCTGGCGTTGACGATCCCGCCCGGCTGAAAGAACAGATCGGCAAGACCGCCAAGATGAGCTTTCACATGGTGACGCCCGGCTCCAGCACGGAGATGGAGCAGGCCATCGCCGGTCGCGTGTCGCCGCTCAAGCTGTTGTTGCCAACCGAAGAACCCGGAGAGCCGGTGCTTCTGGTGCGCAAGCGCCCGGCCCTGACCGGCGAGAACCTGCGCAACGCCAGCCAGGGCTTCGATCCAGAATCGGGCAATCCGATCGTCAACTTCTCGTTCGACATGGCCGGCTCGACGATCTTTTGTAAGCTGACCTCGGACAATGTCGGCCAGCGCTTTGCCACCGTGCTCGACGACGTTGTCATCACAGCGCCGCGCATCAATGGCTCCATCTGCGGCGGCTCAGGCTTTATTCAGGGCAACTTCTCGGTTGAGAGCGCCAGCGATCTGGCGGCGCTGTTGAACGCGGGCGCCTTGCCTGCGCCGCTGACCATTGTGGAAGAGCGCTCGGTCGGCGCTCAGCTTGGCGCGGACAGCGTGGCGGCCGGGCGCACAGCGCTGATGATCGGCTTTGCCGGCGTCATCGTGTTCATGCTGGTGGCCTATCGCCTGTTCGGCGTCTTCGCCAACATGGCTCTGATCGCCAACGTGGGTCTGATGGTCGCCGCGCTTTCAACACTGGGCGCAACCCTGACCTTGCCGGGCATTGCCGGGATCATCTTGACGGTCGGCATGGCGGTTGACGCCAATGTGCTGATCTATGAGCGCATTCGCGAAGAGGCGCGTGGTGGGCGAAGTCCGATCAACGCGATCGAAGCGGGCTTTCGACACGCCCAGTCGGCCATCATCGACGCCAACATCACGACGTTTATCGCCGCGATGGTGCTCTATCAGCTGGGGTCTGGACCGGTGCGCGGCTTTGCGGTGACGTTGGCGATCGGCATCCTGACGTCGGTGTTCACAGCATTTGTGTTCTGCCGCCTATTGGTGGCGTTGTGGGTGAAGCGGACGCGTCCGCGGATCCTCGCGCTTTAGGGGGCGGGAGAAACGATCATGAGCCAGCTCAAGAGCTACTCGCTGTTCCCAGCCGAGTTCAACTTCGCCTTCATCAATCATCGCAACATCGCGTTCGCTATCTCAGCGCTGGCGATCGTGATTTCGGTTGGCGCGTTTCTGACGCGCGGCCTGAACTATGGCATCGACTTTCGCGGCGGTTCGCTGATCGAGCTGGTGACGCCAGAGGCGGCTGACCTCAGCGTCATTCGCAGTTCCGTGGACAGCCTGGGCCTGGGCGACATTCGGGTTCAGGAGTTTGGCGCGCCCAATGACGTCTTGGTCATTGTTGAACGCGTGCCTGGCACAGGCCCAGAGGCTGAGCGCGCCCAACAGGACGCCGCCCGCGCCGTGACCGAGGCTATTCAGGCCGCCGTTCCTGGCGCGACTGTGGCGCGCACCGAAGTCGTGGGCGGGGCCGTGTCAGGTGAGCTGGTCCAGGCGGGCACGCTGGCCGTTGTGGTCTCTCTGGCCCTGATGCTTCTCTACATCTGGCTACGGTTTGAGTGGCAGTTCAGTCTCGGGGCGGTCATTGCCCTGGTGCACGACGTGATCATCACCATTGGCATGTTCGCGATCACCCAGATTGAGTTCAATCTTTCAATCATCGCCGCCATTCTCACCATCGTTGGCTATTCGATGAACGACACGGTCGTCGTCTATGACCGGGTGCGCGAGAAGATGCGCAAGTTCAAAAAGATGGCGCTGGCGGACCTGTTGAACCTGGCCATCAACAAGACCCTGTCGCGCACCTTGATGACGTCGTTGACGACCATTGTGGCGCTGTTGTCGCTCTACATTCTGGGCGGCCAGGTCTTGCGCGGCTTCTCGTTCGCCATGATCTGGGGCGTGCTGGTGGGCACCTATTCGTCGATCTTTATCGCCGCCCCGTTCTTGTTGCTCACGGGCGCGCGCAGCACTGAATCAGACGAAGACGGGGCCGCCGTCGCCGATCGCGCATGAGTGCTGGCGGCGATCGCCCCGGTGGGCCGGGTTCGCGCCCCAATCCGGGCCCCGATCCGCGCCCCAATCCGCGCCCCGTTCCTCCGGCCGATCCAAGGGGCGTGCGCTTTCCCCAACTCAACGCCTATGGCGACGGCGGGTTTCGCTTTGACGGCCAACGTGTCGAGGGCTCAGTGATCGTTCTTGGCGGGGCCATTGCGCCGTTCGCGCCGCGCAGCCTGGCCGAGGTCACGCCCGCCCATTTTGCGCCGCTCCTTGAGGCCCAACCCAAGCTCGATTTCGTGCTGTTTGGCGTTGGCGCAAGGATCGCTCCGCCGCCGGAAGAGGTGCGCGCCGCGTTTCAAGAGGCGGCAATTGGCTTGGAGTTTATGGACACAGGCGCGGCGGCGCGCGTTTACGCCCGCATCATCGGCGAGGGGCGCATCATCGCCGCCGCGCTGATCGCGGTGGACTGAACCAAGACCGCCCCTGCGAGCCTTGCGCCTGACCCTCTAGGACCAGACACAAGACCCGCAGGGGCGCCTGCGAACACTCCGCCCGACGGCTACTCGGCCGCGGCGGCCTGCGCGGGCGCGGGCACGGTCGCGTAAACCAGCGGCCTGAAGATCGCAGCGGAGTTGCCGCCGTGCTGGCCTTCTGCGCCCGGCAACTCCTGCGTCATCAGGACGGCGACAAGCCCGAGGGCCGGGCTGGCGAAGAAGTCAGTGTCAAACGCGCCGCCCCACGCCACATCGCCGGGCACGCCCTTGGCGTTGGCTTCGTCCTGCGGCGGGATCACCACCCCGATGCCATAGCCATACCCATAACCGTCCATGCGCTCGGGCAGTCGATCCGGGCCGACGTGCGGTGTCGCCATCAGCGCCACCGTTTCAGGTTTCAGGACGCGCGCCTCGCCCAGCGCGCCGCCATTCAACAGCATCATGCCAAAGCGCATATAGTCTTCGGCCGTCGACACCAGGCCGCCGCCGCCCGACGGCCAGGTCGGACGATACTCCGGATATTCCTCGGAAAAGGCGGGGACGATGCCGTACTCAGGGTGATGGGTGTAGAGCGTCGCCAAGGCGGCTTCAGCCGCAGCGTCGGGGAAGAACGTGGTTGAGGTCATGGCAAGCGGATCGAGCACGCGCTCTTGCATGACGTCTTCAAACGGGGCGCCGGCGGCGCGTTCGATGACCAGCCCCAAGATGTCCTGGGCGTAGCTGTAGAACCAGCGCTCGCCGGGATCAAAGTAGAGGGGCATCTGGGCAAGCTGATCCATCTTTGACGACAGATCGCCTTCGCCTGCGTAGAGGGTGGCGCCGATGTAGCGCTGGCCGAGGTCGGTTTGCGGGTCAAAGATGTAGCCCACGCCAGAGGTGTGGGTCAGGACATGCTCCACCGTGATGGGGCCGTTGGCGGCTCGGGTAGCGATCTTGCCGTCCGCGTCGGCCATCGGCGAGACCACGACCTGAGGGTCGGCGAACGCGGGGATGTACTTGGACACCGGATCATCGAGCTTCAGGAGGCCGTCCTCCACCAGCGACAGGGCGGTGACGGCGGTCACGGCCTTGGTCATGGACGCAATGCGAAACCGGGTGTCAGCCTCCATCGGGGCGCCGCTCGCCAAGTCGCGCGCGCCGACGACCGACACGTGGCCGATCTTGTCGCCGCGTCCGACCATGGCGACATAGCCCGCCCGGGTTTGATCGGCCGCGAGGCTCGCAAGCGCGGCGTCCAGCGTGGCCAAGGCGGCGGTGTCCAGTCCGAGGCTGGCGGCCGGGGCGTAAAGGGCGTCGGACGCGGGCGCCGCGGCGCTCGCCAACGGCGCGTCACCGCTTCCAATCCCGGTTGAGGCGCAACTGGCCAGCGCCAAGGCGGCAAGACCCGCCGTTGCCAGCGCAAGGCCGCGCCGCGCAGACGTGGCTTGAGTGAGCGTGATCATCGGTTTCTCCCCTCGTGTCGGCGTGTGCGCCGAACTGTCATCTTCAGTGCCATAATGGCCTAAGGGCGCACGCCCTGTCGACGGCTTGAAAGCCCGTGCAGAGGTGCGCCCCCATTTCAGCCGCAAGGCTTAGGCGTTCGTCTTCACGCCTGGGCGAGGTTGGCGTTGGCGAAGTCCCAATTCACCAGCTTGTCCAAGAAGGTGGTGATGTAGGCGGGACGCGCGTTTTGATAGTCCAGGTAGTAGGCGTGCTCCCAGACATCCATGGTCAAGAGCGGCGTCACGCCGTCCTCGGTCAGCGGGGTTTCAGCGTTGGGCGTCTTGCGCACTTCCAGCTTGTCGCCGGCCAACACCAGCCACGCCCAGCCAGACCCAAACTGCGTCGCGCCGGCGTTGGCGAAGGCCTCTTTGAAGGCGTCGTAAGAGCCAAAGTCCTTGTCGATGTGACCCGCCAGGGCCCCAGTGGGCGCTCCGCCGCCGTTGGGCGCCATGGAGTTCCAGTAGAAGGTGTGGTTCCAAACCTGGGCGGCATTGTTGAATGCGCCGGCGTTTTTCTCCGCCCACGCCTTGTGGATGGCGTCTTCCAGAGACAGTTCGTCGTAGGGCGTACCGGAGGCCAGCTTGTTAAAGTTGGTCACATAGGCCTGGTGGTGCTTGGCGTAGTGATAGTCAAACGTGTTGGGAGAAATGTGCGGGACGAGGGCGTCGCGGGCATAAGGCAGCGGCGGCAGTTCAACGGCCATGAGACACTCCGAAAGTTCGGGTTCAAGAACACAAGAGCGCGGCCAGACATGGGCGCGCTCCCTCCTACATAAGCGCGTGAGCGCGCGCGTCACCTCCAAAGCGCTCCAGATCGAAGAGACGATGTGATCGGCGACCACGAAGAAGTCACGCCGCGCCAGCCGGAATCTCAGATTCAAGAGCTGGACGCCCTGTCGCGCCAAGCCGATGAAGATCGCTGGCTGGCGGCGCGCTTTGCCGATCCCCACGCGCGTGCGCGGCTGGCGGCGCTCTATGCGTTTTACGCGGAGGTCGCCAAGGTGGCGGACGTGGTGTCCGATCCCATGGTCGGGCGCATTCGTCTGCAATGGTGGCGCGAGGCGGTGGAGGAAGCCTGCGCGCCGCAGACCCGGGTGCGCGATCATCCCGTCGCGCGCGGGCTGGCGATGCTGCAACGCAGCCAGGGCCCGCGACCCGCCGCCGCCCAGCTCATTGGCCTCATCGATGCGCGCGAACGCGACTTAGAGCCGGATCGCTTCGCCGACATGAGCGCCCTCATTGCCTATGTCGACGCCACCGCCGGGGCGCTGATGGGGACGGCCGCCGCGTGCCTGGTCTCGGGCGTTGAGACTGGAGACGGGTCTGATGCTGCGCGCACAGATACTCCAGATCAGATGGCCGAAGGTCTGCGTCAGGCGGGGCGAGCGTGGGGCTTGACCGGGCTGGTGCGCGCCTTCGCCCATCTTGTTGCCGCTGAACGTCCGCCCATTCCCGAAGACGTGCGCGTGGCCGCGCGTCTGCGCCGGTCTGATTTGGCGGTGGCGGCCGAGCCTGAGAAGGCGCGCGCGGCCTTAGACGCGCTGCATGCGGCGGCGCGCGAGGCCCATCAGGCCGCCCGCATCAACCTGCGGTGCGCGCCTGAAGCGGTCTGGCCGGCCTATGGCTACGCCGCCTTGGCGCCGGCCTATCTGCGCGCAGCGGCGGCCATCAAGAATCCCTATGGCGAGGGCGTGCGCCCAGCGCCCGTGATGACGCGCCTGCGCCTCATTTCAGCGCTTCTGCGCTCGAACGTATGACCCCCAAGAAGCGCTTCAGTTGCGCGCCCAGCGCCCCGCATGGCGCTGGCCGACCCGGCCGGGACGTTCTAGCTTGACCACGTTCATTCGCTGCACCGTTGAGAGACCCGACATGACCGACACCCCGCTTGCAGGCCTGCGCGTCGTCTCCATGGCCGAGCAGTATCCGGGGCCGCTGGCCACCATGTTCCTGGCTGATCTCGGGGCTGAGGTGATTTTGGTCGAGCGTCCCGGCGTCGGCGATCCAGCCCGCCTGTTTCCGCCGTTTTTCGAGGCCCTGAACCGCGGCAAGCGCGCCGTGACGGCTGATGCGCGCACGCCGGAAGGGCGCGCCCGCGTGGTCGCGCTGGCCGCCGACGCGGACGTGTTCTTTGACGGCTTTCGTCCCGGCAAGTTGGCAAAGTTGGGGCTGGGCTATGAGGATCTCTCAAGCGCCAATCGCGGCCTGGTGTACGTCTCGATCAGCGGCTTTGGTCAAGACAGCCCTTATCGCGACCGGGCCTCACATGACTTGGGCTATCAGGGCGTGGCGGGCTGGCTGGCCGACAAGATCGCAGCCGGCGACGACACGGCCTGCGAGATGACCCACGCCGACGTGACCGCCGCCCTGTGGGCGGTGACGGCCGCCCTGACCGGGCTCCAGGCGCGCCAGCGCACGGGGCGCGGCTGTCACGCCGACTTGGCCATGGCTGACGGGCTCTTGTCCCTGGTCGCCGCGCCGCTGGCCATGGCCGCCAATGGGCACGGAAGCTGGGACGGGCCCATGGCGGAGCCGGCCTATGACATGTTCAACTGCGCCGACAACCGTCGACTGACGCTCTCAATTGCCCACGAAGACGCCTTTTGGACCCGCCTGTGTGAGGCGCTGGAGCTCGACGACATGGCAAGCTGGAGCCGGGCCGACCGGGTGGCGCGCCGGGGAGAAGCCAATGACCGTCTGCGGGCCGTCTTTGCAACCCGGCCGCGCGACGCCTGGATCGCCCACCTGTGGGAGGCGGACGTGACCGCGCTGCCCGCCCACGAGGCCCACGAGGTGCGTTCTGACCGCCATGTGGCTGCGCGGGGCCTGTTTGAGACCTATGCGGGCGCGGACGGCGCGCCCACGTGGGCGGTGCGCCAGCCGGTGCGCTATTCAGGCTATGACAATGCACCTTTGACGCCGGCCCCCGGGCTCGGCGAGGACAATGACACTCTGGGGCGTGCGGCGGACGTGCGCAGCATCAAGGACGCCATCTCATGATCCAGGCCTATGCAGCATTTGAAGCTGGCGGGGCGCTTAAGCCTTATGCTTATGACCCAGGCCCGCTGGGCGCCGACGAGGTTGAGATCGCCGTTGAAAGCTGTGGCCTGTGCCACTCTGATCTTTCGGTGCGCAACAATGATTGGCGCAACGCCCAGTATCCCCTGGTGCCCGGCCACGAAGTCGTGGGGCGCGTCGCGGCGCGCGGGGCCAATGTGCGTCACCTGAAGGATGGCGACCGTGTCGGGCTGGGCTGGTTTTCGCACTCCTGCATGCATTGTTCGCCCTGCATGTCGGGCGACCACAATCTGTGCTCGAAGGTGGAATCGACGATCCTTGGTCGATTTGGCGGTTTTGCAGATCGGGTGCGGGCGGGCGCAGAGTGGGCTGTCGCCATTCCAGAAGGCGTGGACGCGGCGCGCGCCGGGCCGCTGTTTTGCGGCGGCATCACCGTGTTCAATCCGATCGTCGAGTTTGACGTCAGCCCCCTGGACCGAGTGGGCGTTGTCGGGATTGGCGGACTGGGCCACCTGGCGCTGATGTTTCTCAAGAAGTGGGGCTGTGAGGTCACCGCCTTCACGTCCAGCCAGGCCAAAGCTCAAGAGGCGCGCGCGATGGGCGCGCACCATGTCGTCGACAGCCGCGACAGCGACGCGATCGCAGGTCTCAATGGCAGGCTGGACTTTATTCTAGTGACCGTAAACGCCGAGCTTGACTGGGGCGCCTACACGGCTGCGCTTGCCCCCAAGGGACGGCTGCATCTGGTCGGGGTCGTGCCCAAGCCGATTGGCATGCACGCCTTTGGCCTGATCGGAGGGCAAAAGTCGCTGTCAGGCTCCCCGCTGGGCAGCCCGGCGACAACCGCGGCCATGCTCGACTTTTGCGCGCGCCACGACATTGCGCCCGTGACCCAGCACTTGCCGATGCGAGAGATCAACACGGCTCTGGAGCGGCTGCATGCGGGCGAGGCGCGCTATCGGCTGGTGCTGGACGCCGACTTCTAACCCCCGCGCGCTCCGTCATCATCGCGGGCAAGGCGCGCGTCGCGGCGCGATCACAAAAACGTGCGCGGCCTGCGGCTTAGGGCGGACGCCGCGTCGATGGGGGATGCGCTTCCATCCGCCGAAGCCCGGAAAACCAACGCAGCGTCAAGCTCTTGCGTGCAGTGGCCATCTAGGTGCAGCGCTGGCCCGCGGCGCAGTCGGCGCTGAAAACATGATCGTTCTGCGATAAGAAAGCGCTTGCAGTGAACGGCGTTCACTGTAGTGTAAACGCTGTTCACTTAGCCCGGCGCAGATCGGGTTCTTCAGGGTCGCAGAGATCGACGCACAGTCGATGTCACGGCCATCGGTCACAGCAGTTTTCCATGTCTTTCTCGGAGAATGAGATGAGCCTCCCCACCATGATCGGATCGGCGCTGGTCGCCGCCTCCTTCGTCGCCGGCGCAGCGTTTGCCGACATCAGCTATGACGACGCCGTTTCGGCGTGTAACTCGGCCCTGGCTGAGAAGCTTGAGGTGAGCGTCGACACGCTTGACACCGAAGTGCGCTCGTGGCGCACCCGCGGTCGCTACATGAAGCTGAACATGCGCAATGCTGAGACGCCGGTGTACTGCGAAGTGCATGTCTCCAGCGGCGCAGTGAAGACGCTGGACGTGTCGTCTGACGGCTAGTCTGGGACCAGGGGCGCCCGGCAACGGCGCGCCCATCTGACGTCTCCCTGTGACGTCTCCCTGTGACGTCCCCATGTGACGTCCCCATGTGACGTCCCCACGAGACGTCTTTCGACAAGGCGCGCCAGCGGCTGACCCCGCCGCTGGCGCGTCTTTTCGTTTCGGTTTCAGGTCGGCTTGGGGCGCATGGGCAGGTGACCCGCTATTCAGCGGCGATCGTCACTCGCACCCGAGAGGTGGTGTGTCCGCCAGCGGCAAAGGCTGTGTTGACGAACGCCTGCAAGCGCACCGAGGCTCCGATCATCACGTGGTCGCGCGTGAGCCCGAGGAGCGGGAAGGCCGAACCCCATGTGGCGCGCGCACGCGGGTCGCCAGCGCGGCGCCCGGGCACATGGCGGAAGACACCGCTCCAAGGAGACGCGTTGAACGCCCCCATCAGAAGATAGCGCCCATGGGCTGGCGCGCGCTCTGCGGCCAGATCCAGGAGGGCGTCGCGTGCGCGGGCGCGTGCGGGCGTGAGAGGCGCCGGCGTATCAACCACCACCAGGGTGAGAGGCCGTGGGCTGGTCGCCACATCAATGGTCATGACGCAGCGATCACGACTGCGGTGCACGGGCCAGTAGGTGCGCGGGCTTGTCAGCGCCAGCCGCGAGACGACGACAAGGCGCGCAGCCGGCGCGTCCGGTTCGGTTGACGCTGCCTCGCCAGTGTCGTTGGCGGTGTCGTTGGGCGCGCTCATCGCCAGGTATGGATGATCGGGAAACTGGGCGCGCACCTGGGCGACGGTCATGCGCGGCGGCCGGCAGACAACCAAAACATCGGCGTCGGCGTGATCGGCCAGGCGCGCCATGCCGGCGCGTCGTCGTCCGGCGTCCCGCCAGGCCACGCTGACGCCCTCGTCGGCGCCCATTGGACGCTCAAAGCGGGCAAAGGTGACGTAGGGCTGGGCGTTCAACAAGGCGGCGCCAATGGCCGCCAAGGCTAGGCCCAGATGCCCCGTCGCAAGGCACAAGACGGCCGCGACCAGAGACAAGGCCAAGAGCTGCGGGCGCAGGTGCGGGGTAAAATCAAACGGCCAGCCCAGTCGCCAAAACGCCCCCGAAACCGTGGCCAGCGTGACCAGGCCAGCCAGCGACAGGGCGAGGGTTTCCATGTCCGCCTACTCGGCCGCGACGCGCGCGTGGGCTGCGTCGGATGCGGCGCGCCAGGCGTCGGCGTCGGTCAGGGCGCGCGCCGTCCAGGCTCGCTTGCGGGCCTGCGCCTTGGCGGCCCCGCGCAAGCGCTTTCCTTCAGCGTCGTGGGTCGGGGCGTCCACCGGGTCAAACAGCCCAAAGTTCACGTTCATGGGCTGGTAGGCCCCGGGCTTGCCGGCCAGGTGGCCCCCGGTGATGTGGGCCAGGAGCGCGCCCATGGCCGTGGTTGAGGGCGGCGCCGGTGCCGACAGGCCGCGCACTTCGGCGGCCGCAAAGCGGCCCGCCAACAGGCCCATGGCCGCGCTTTCCACATAGCCCTCGCAGCCCGTGATTTGACCGGCAAAGCGCACGCGCGGGTCAGCTTTCAGGCTGAGGCTTGGGTTTAACAGCTGCGGCGCATTGATAAAGGTGTTGCGATGTATGCCGCCCAGGCGGGCGAACTCAGCGTTGTGCAGGCCGGGAATGGAACGAAACACCTCGGCTTGCGCGCCATACTTCAGCTTGGTTTGGAACCCGACCATGTTGAACAGGGTGGCGCCGGCATTGTCTTGGCGCAGCTGCACGACCGCGTAGGGCTTGATGTCGGGCTGGCGGGGATTGGTCAGGCCGCGCGGCTTCATCGGCCCATGACGCAGCGTCTCGCGGCCGCGCTCGGCCATCACCTCAATGGGCAGACACGCCTCAAAGTAGGGCGTGTCGCGCTCCCAGTCTTTGAACTCGGTCTTGGGGGCCGCCAAGAGGGCGTCGATGAAGCCCTCGTACTGGTCTTTGTCCATGGGACAATTGAGATAGGCGGCGCGCTCTTCCTGCGTCTCGCCCTTGTCGTAGCGCGACTGAAACCAGGCAATGTCCAGGTCGATGCTGTCGTGGTGCACGATCGGCGCAATGGCGTCGAAGAAGGCGAGGGCGTCAACACTGGTGCGCGCCTGGATGGCCTCAGCCAAAGCTGGCGCGGTCAAGGGGCCGGTGGCGATGATGGTGGGCCCCCATGGAACGGGCGGCCAGCCGTCCACGCGCTCGCGCTCCACGCGCACCAGGGGTTCAGCCTCAAGCTGGCGCGTCACCGCGCGCGCAAAGTCGAGGCGGTCGACGGCCAGCGCCCCGCCCGCCGGCACCCGGGCGGCGTCAGCGCACGCCATGATCAGCGAGCCGGCGCGGCGCATTTCTTCATGCAACAGGCCCACGGCGTTGGTCGCCGCATCGTCTGAACGAAACGAATTGGAGCACACAAGCTCCGCAAGCTGATCGGTTTCGTGCGCGGGCGTGCCCTCGACCGGGCGCATTTCGTGGATGACCGCGGGCACGCCGGCGCGCGCAAGCTGCCAGGCGGCCTCGGATCCCGCCAGGCCGCCGCCCACGATGTGGACGGGCGCGGGCGCGGCGTCTGAGGTGTGTGTGAAAGATGTCATAGCGCCGGTTTGGGCAGGCCAAAGGCCAACGTCAAGACGCATCGTGCGTTCCCCGCGCCGGACTTGACGTGTTAAGACGCTCCGGCGCGCCCATGGGATCAGCGCGCCGTGGGAGGGGACTCATGTCGACATTCAGCGCCGTCTCGGCCGCCACCTTCGGATTTGGGCTGCCGCGCCGCGATCCGCTCACGTTTATCGGCGTCGTCTTGCTGATGACCGCCCTCAGCGTCGTCATGGGCCTGGTCATGCTGCCCGCCTACGCCGATCTGATGGAAGTGACGTTGCGTGCGCCAGACGACGCGAATGCGGTGATGGCGGCGAACATGACCTTCCTCGGCGCGGTGGGCTGGACTTATCTGCTTGCCATCTTCGCGTGGATTGTCGTCTAGGGGGCGCTGTTGCGGTCTCTGGTGTTTGACGGTGATCGCGGCTGGGTTTTGGGCTTGGCGCTGGGATCGGCGGAGATCTGGGCGTTTCTTTCGGCGCTGGTTGTGTTTCTTGCGGTCGCCGTTCCTTACATCGGCGGCGCCATTGTGGGCGGCGTTTTGGCGGGTGTGGG
>CAYGQB010000045.1:0-17846 GCA_964351895.1 uncultured Caulobacterales bacterium | reverse complement strand
AACCAGGCGCGCGTCTGCTCATTGTCCTCGCTCACGCCCGACTGAATGAGGGCGATGATGTTCTTGGCGGTGCGCGCTGACTGGGCAGAGGCGGCGGCGATCAAGGCGACGTAATCGTCGACCGCCGCGTCCAGAGCGTCCGGCGTGGTGAGCTGGGTCAAGAGACCCATGCGCAGGGCCTCTGAGGCGTCCAGAAGCCGCCCGGTGAACAAGATGTCCTTGGCGTTGGCCACGCCGACGGCGTCGATGAGGCGGCGGGTGTCGTTGAGGGTGTAGGCGAGGCCCAGCTTGCCCGGCGTGATCCCGAAACGCGCTCCCTCGGCGGCAAATCGCATGTCGCACGCCAGCGCCAGGCCGCAGCCTCCGCCCACGCACGCCCCGGTGATCTTGGCCAAGGTGGGCTTGGGAAAGTGGGCAAGCGCGTTGAGCGCGGCGGCGATGGCGTCAGAGTAGGCGGCCGCGCTGTCAGGCGTGGCGTAGACAATTTCAAACTCGCCGATGTCAGCGCCGGCGGCAAACGCCCCGCCTGCGCCGGTGACGATGAGGGCGCGCGCCTCTGGCGCTGCGGCGGCCTCGGCCAGAAGGCCGGGCAGCTGGGCCCACATGGCGTGCGTCAAGGCGTTGCGCTTGGCGGGCCGGTTGAGCGTCAAGACCCAGGCCGGACCGGTGCGCGAGAGGATCAGATCGTCTGTGTCAGCTTGGCGTGAGGGGGCGTCGTTCGGCACGGCGGGGCTCTCTCGTGTTGGCCGCGCGGCGCGCCTCTTTGGAACAGCCAATGCGCACGCGCGTGATGGTTAGGGCTTGACCCGGCCGCCCTGCGACCGATCATTTGTCCGGACAAATTAGTCTTGAAGAGGTCAACGGTGTCGAGCCTCGACCCGACCGCCAGTCATGAGGAGCATCCATGCGCGTGATTCAATGGCAGATGCCGGTGCTGTGCCGCCACGCTGGCGAGTGGGAAGGCGTTTACACTCACATCGACACAGACAATCAGATCGTGGATCAGCATCGCTCCCACCTCAAGTGCAGCTTTCCCGACGACGGTGCGCACGACTACTACCAGATCAACACCTATCTGTGGGACGACGGACGCACCGAGGAGATGCACTTTCCCGCCACCTACGCTGAAGGCTGCATCTGGTGGGACACCGAGCGCATTGAGGGCAAGGCCTGGGAGATTGATCCGCGCACCGTGTGTCTGACGTGGCGGCGCAAAGACATGCCGGGCTCCTATCTCTACGAGATGATCCAAATCAGCGACGACAACGCCAAGCGCGGGCGCACCTGGCACTGGTTCCAGAACGACGAGCTGTTCCAGCGCACCTGCATCAAAGAGGCCCGGCTGAAATAGGGGGTCTTAAATGATCCCGTCGCGGGCGAGCTGCGCGATGACGTCCTCCTGGCGGCGGCGATAAAAGCCGCGGTCAGGCGCCGTCACGCCGCCATCGCGGGTCAGGCTCTCGGCGGGGTGCACGCTGCGACCTGCGTAGGCGGCCGCCCACAAGGCGACCGGCTGGCGGGCCAAGATATTGCCCATGCCAACACGCCGGCGCGCGCGGCGCAGGGCGCTGAGGTCCAGTTCGGCGTTGCCCACCATGCTCTCGCCCACAGCCGCCTCGGCGAGGATCGCGCCCTTATAGTCGACGATCTGCGAGGCCCCGTCGATGGAGGCGGCCGGGATGCCCGTGTCGTGAATGCCCGAGGTGTTTGCCGACACCACATAGGCAAGGTTTTCAATGGCGCGGGCGCGCTTGGCGACGTCCTTGATGGTCTGCGCCGGGCTTTGGGCTTCGCTGGACGAATGAACAAAGATCTCCGCCCCGCGCAGGGCCAAGGCGCGCGCAATCTCAGGGTAGAGGATCTCTTCTGACGCGATGGCGGCGATCCGCCCCAGCGGCGTGTCGGCGACCGGAAACACGCCGTCGAGCCCATAGATGTCGAGATAGGCTTGCCACACGTCATAAGGACTGGGCGCAAACATGGAGACCAGCCGGCGATAGCGCAGGGCCATGTTCCCTGTATCGTCCATCAAGAAGCTGGTCTGGAAATAGAGCGCGGGGAAATGGGGGTCGCGCTCATAGGCGTTGCCCGCCAGGTAGACGCCGTGCGCCTGGGCCATCTGTCCCAGCGCCTCATACTCTGGCCCGTCCATCTCCAGCGCCGCCTTGACACGCCAAGTCTCTGCGTCCTCGCCCATGGGAAACCCGGTCAGCACATACTCTGGCAACACAACCAGGCTGAGGTCAGGCCCAATGAAGGCTTTTGCCGCCCCAACCTGACTGGACATGCGGGCCACGTTCGCCAGCATCTTAGCGCGCGCCTCGGCCACGTCCGTTAGAGCATTGACCGCACGGCATTGCGTTTGAAGCGCCAGGGCCATGTATGAGGGACCGGCCACGGGTGCGGCCGGAGAACTTGAAGAAGCCGGAGAACTTGAAGAAGCCGGGGAACTTGAAGAAGAAGGGGCGACGGTCATACGCGGGCTCTCTATGGTGACAGGAAGCGCAACCCGGTCGAAGGTGCGCGTTAAGCTCAGGCAGTGGGGTGGAAATGACGCAGGACACTGACGCGCCGACGCCGGAGGCCGACCAGTCTGACCTTGGTCCGCACCTGTTGGACGATTCGCTGCCGACCCCGCTTTACCATCAGATCTATCTGGTCTTGAAGGACCGCATTCGCAGCGGCGAGTTTCGCTCCGAACAGGTCATCCCTGGCGAACAAGAACTGACGCGCCGGTTTGGCGTCTCGCGCATCACGGTAAAGCGCGCCCTCAACGAACTGGCCGCCCATGGCCTTGTCACGCGTCAGCGCGGACGCGGCACGGTGGTCACGTATAACGCCGCCATCCCGGTGGTGCGCGGCGGCTTTGACGGCCTTTTGACCATGCTCAAGCAGATGGGCCTGGGCACGGAGGTGGAGCTGTTGGAGGTGGTCACCGTGGCGGCCGGGCGCGAAGTGGCTGAGGTGATGGCGGTTGAGGTCGGCGCGCCGGTGCAGCGCGCCGTGCGCCTGCGCCGATTGGAGGGGGAGACCTTTTCCTATCTCGTCACCTATGTGCCTGGCGCCATCGCCGCCAAGTTCGCCGAGGAAGACTTGCGCACGGTGCCGCTCTTGACCCTGTTGGAGCGCGCCGGTGTTGCGGCCGTTGAAGCCGAGCAAACCATCACCGCAGTTGCCGCTGATCCGGCGGTCGCCAGCGCCCTGCGCATCGCGCCCGGCTCGCCCCTGTTGCAGATCACGCGCCTGATGCGCGACGCAAGCGGGCGCCCCGTTCAGCGCGTGGTCGCCTATTATCGGCCGGAACGCTTTCACTACACCATGCACCTCTCGCGGCGGGCTGACTCCAAGGACGGGGCGCAGGCCTGGAGCGCCGATGTCGATCGTCCCTAGCGCGGCCATCTAGCCAAGACCCCGCCCGCCGATCTGACGGGCCGTGCGCCCCGCGAACAGTCAGCATCCGGGCTCGGCGCGCCGCGACAACGCGCACTGGCGATGGCTTGGCGCGTCGCAACGCTTGAGACTGGTCGCCTAAAAGATATATCATTAGGCCAAATGTAAGAAGGCGGCGCGCGGACACAATGTCAACGGAACTGATGGCGTCAATGGAACTGGTGGCGCTGACGCTTTTGCACATCCTGGTGTTCGTCTACTGGCTTGGCGGCGACCTGGGCGCCTTCTACTCGTCCTCGCTGGTGGCCGATCCGAAGCGTTCAGCCGACGCGCGCGCGGCCGCCGCCAACATCCTGATGAATGTCGACATGGCCCCGCGCGCCGGGCTGATCTTTGCCTTTCCAACGGGCTTGGCGCTTGCCGTCTCCAAGGGCTGGTTGCCAGGCGTGGGATGGCTGGTGGTGGCGGCGGCGTTCGTTGCGGCGGCCGCCTGGATGGCCTTGGCCGTCGCGATCCATGTGCGCCACGGTCCTGCAGGCGCAGCGCTGGCCGGTGTTGATCGCCTGATCCGTATGGCCGTGGCGGCGGCGCTGATTGGCGCGGGGGCCGCCATTGTCGCGGGGGTGTTGGATGCGCCCTTGTTCTTCGGGCTGAAGCTGGGCCTGTTGGGCGCGGCCGTGGTGCTGGGGCTCTTGATCCGGGCGGCGCTTGGACCCTTTGGTCCCGCCTTTGGGGCCATGATGGCCACCGGCGCGACGGATGAAACCAATGCGGCGATCGCCGGGTCACTGGCCCGGGTCAAGCCGCTGGTGATGTTGATTTGGGCGTGTCTGATTACGGCTGCGGCGCTGGGCGTCGCCACGCCGATCTAAACTGTTGAGGTTGAGGTGCGCGGCCGGCTTTGGCGCGCCCGGTGCGATGGAGAAACGCGACAATGGCCAGTGACGGCGTACTGACGGCGGGCTCCAACGCGCTCGTGGACGCGCTTGCCGATGCAGTCGGGGCGGCCCACGTCGCCACGGACGAGGCGACGCGCGACTATTTCGCCCATGACATCTTCTCGCGCGGCAAGGCCCGCCCTGGCGTGGTGGTCGCGCCAGCCAACACCGAAGAGCTGGTGGCCGTCGCCAAGATTGCCGCGCGCACAGGCGCGCCGCTCGTCCCGCGCGGGGGCGGCATGTCCTACACCGGCGGCTATCAATCTGATCGAGAGGACACCATCCTTTTGGATCTGACGCGCATGAACCGCGTCTTGAACATTGATCCGGTGAATATGACGGTGACGGTCGAGGCCGGCTGCACCTGGATGGCGCTCAACGCCGCGCTGGAGGATCACAAGCTGCGCACCCCGTTCTGGGGGCCCTTGTCGGGCGTCTCGTCAACCATTGGCGGCGGCGTGGCGCAGCAGAACGCCTTCTTTGGCGCGGGGCTGCACGGCACAACCTCAGAAAGCGTGCTCGCCATGAAGCTGGTGCTGGCGGACGCCACTGTGCTGGACACGGCGGGCGTGGTTGCTCCAGTCGCAGCCGAGGACGGGCCGACCGGACGGACCGCCTTCTTTCGCCACTATGGCCCTGACCTGACCGGGCTGTTCTGCGGGGATGCGGGAGCGCTGGCGCTGAAGGCCGAGATCACGCTGCGGCTGATCCCGGCGCCGCAAGCTGAGCGCTGGGGCTCGTACGAATTTGACGACGCGGCAGGCGCCTGTGCGGCGGCGTCGGCGATCGGCCGGGCGAACTTGGCCTGCGAAGTTTTTGGCTTCGACCCCAACCTGGCGCGCCTGCGGATGCGCCGCGCCAGCCTGATGTCGGACGCCAAGACCCTGGCCAAGGTGGTGCAAGGGCAGCGCAACATTCTAGGCGGCCTGAAAGAGGGCGCGCGCATGGTCATGGCGGGGCGCGAGTTCCTGGGCGATGCGTCCTACTCGCTGCACGTGGTGGTGGAGGGGCGCACCGAAGCTGGCGTGGAGGCTGAGTTTGCGATCGTGAACGCCTTGGCGCAGGAGGCGGGCGGACGGGTCACAGAGAACACCATTCCCAAGGTGATCCGCGCCAATCCCTTCACGCCGCTCAACAACATCCTTGGCCCCGATGGCGAGCGCTGGGTGCCGGTGCATGGGATCGTTTCGCACGCCCAGGCGCAAAGCTGCTGGGCGGAGCTGGACGCGCTCTTTGCTGCGCGGGCGGACGTGTTCGAGCAGCACGGGGTGCTCACCGGCTATCTGATCACCACGCTGGCGACGACAGGCGTTCTGATTGAGCCGGTGTTCTTGTGGCCAGAGGCTCTGGAGGCCGTGCACGAGGCGACCGTGGAGCGCGATCACCTGGCCAAGCTGCCGCGCCATCAGCCCAACCCGGAAGCGACCGCCGTCGTGGCTGATGCGCGCAAGGCGGTCGTGGAGGTGTTCAAGCGTCACCAGGCCGCGCACTTCCAGATCGGCCGGACGTACCCGTACTTGGAAAGCCGCGACGCGCCGAGCCGGGCCCTGTTGTCGGCGCTGAAGGCGGCGCTCGATCCCGATGGTCGCATCAACCCTGGCGCCTTGGGCTTGGAGTAGGTCATGAACCTCTTTGGACGCGGTAAGAAGTCGGCCGCCTTGTCGCCGCAAGAACGTCAGCCTGACCTTGCGCAGGCCGCCTGGACCGGTCCTGTGATCGACGTGCGTAACCCGCGCACCGGTGAATTCGACACCCGCCTGGCCACGGCAAGCGCTGACGATGTGGCGCGTGAAGGCGCCCGTCTGAGGGCAGGCCAGACCGCGTGGGCGGCGGCCGGGCTGGAGGCGCGCACCGCGGTCATGCTGGCCTGGGCGGACGCCATTGAAGCGCGCGCAGCCGACATCGTCGCGGCGCTGGAGATCGACACGGGTCGCCGGCGCATCGCCCACATGGAAGTGGCGGGGGCGGCGGCCTCTATTCGTGGCTGGGCGGCGCGCGCCCCTCAGCTTGTGCCCGACGGCTGGGTTGACGGGCGCATGGCCCCGCACATCCGTCACCGACCTCAGTTCGTTCCCTATTCGATTGTTGGGGTGATCAGCCCCTGGAACTTTCCGCTGACCTTGTCGCTGATCGATTCCATTCCAGCACTGCTGGCCGGGTGTGCGGTCATGCTGAAGCCGTCTGAGGTGACGCCGCGCTTTGCCGCGCCGCTGATGGAGGCGGTGGCGGACGCGCCCGGTCTGGGCGACGTGTTCACGGTCGTGCAAGGGGCGGGCGACATCGGCCAGGCGGTGATCGACGCCAGCGACATGATCTGCTTCACCGGCTCGGTCGCGACCGGGCGCAAGGTGGCTGTGCGCGCCGCTGAACGTTTCATTCCGGTCTCCGTGGAGCTGGGCGGCAAAGACCCTCTGATCGTGCTCGACGGCGCAGATGTGGACATGGCTGTGACGGCGGCCTTGCGCGGCTCGGTCACGGCGACCGGCCAGGCCTGCCAGTCGATCGAACGCATCTATGTCGACCGCAAGGTCTTCGCCGAGTTCTTGGAGAAGTTGGTCGAGGCGGCCAAGGCCGTGCGTCTGAACGCCGAAGACATCAGCGTCGGAGAGCTTGGCCCGCTGATCTTTGCGCGCCAGGCTGAGATCATTGCCGCCCAGCTCGAGGACGCGCTCAACAAAGGGGCCACCATCCGGACCGGCGGCAAGATTGAACACCACGGCGGCGGTTGCTGGCTGCGCCCGACCGTGGTGATCAACGTCACTCACGACATGGACCTGATGCGCGAAGAAACCTTCGGCCCGGTGTTGCCGCTCATGGCGTTCGACACGGTCGAGGAAGCCGTCGCGCTCGCCAACGACACCGAGTTTGGCCTCTCTGCCGCCGTATTCGCCGGGACGTTGGAGGAAGCCGAAGCGGTCGGACGCCAGCTCGAAGCGGGCGCGGTGTCGCTTAATGACTGCGCTCTGACGGCCTCATTTCACGAGGCCGAGAAGCAGTCATTCAAGGCGTCGGGCATGGGCCCGTCACGCATGGGCGAGGCGGGCTTTCAACGCTTCTTTAGGCGCAAGGCCCTGATCGCCAACACCGCCGCACCGGCCGCCATCCAGGCGATCGCCGAAGAGGGATAGCGGACCGGTTCCTTGGCCAAGGGCTCATCCGGGCTTGACGCCCGTGACGGCGATCAAGGCCTGGTCCTGATAGCGCAGGCCAGGGCGCTCGAGGAGGTCCGCCACCCGATCACCGGCGTCTTGCGCGCCAACCATGGCCCCGATCATGCGCGTGTTGAAAGCCTGAAACTTGGCCCACGGCGCGCCTGTGACTTCTTCACGATCCAGCCGGGTCTGCGTGACGTTTTCCAGACCACACGCGCGCGCCAGGTCAGCCAAGCGCAAGCCAAAGGCGGGATCGGCGAGCTGGCTGTCAGCGAGCGCCTGGGTGAGTTGGGCGGCCGCCGCGTCAAATGCGTCGGCGTCGGGATGGTTGGTGTCGCGCGCGCGCACGCACACGCAATCAAGATCCAGCACCGCCGCCTGGCCGCCAGGTTTCAACCACGCGATCATCTGGGTCAGCGCGTCCTGCGGCTTGGCCAGATGCTCCAGCACCAGGCGCGAATAAACCAAGTCAAAGCGCTCTGGCTGCACGGGCGCCGCGTAGAGATCGGCGGCCAGCGTGCGCACCCCTGGCGGCTGATCGACAAGGTGTCCCAGATCACGATCAATGCCCAGGACGTCGCCCTGCGGGCCCACGGCGGCGGCAAACCAGGCCAGCATGGTGCCCGCACCGCATCCGGCTTCTAGAACCCGGTCTCCAGGTTTCAGATGCACCGCTTCACGGAGCCAAGCCTGCGTTGGTGGATCATAGAATTCGGCCAAGGTCGCCAGGCGTTGGCGCTCGTCGTCAACGTTCTGGTCTTCGGCGAAGTAGCGGTCCGCGGCGCTGTTGGGCGGGGGCGCGCTGGTCATGTGACGGCCCCGACGCGGGCGGCGACCTGCGCCGGCATGGCTTCCAGCGTGGTGTCCAGACCCGCATTCCAGCGGTTGAGAAAGCCAAACAGGCTGACAACCGCCATAATCTCGACCACGGCCGCGTCGCTATAGTGGGTGCGCAACTCCGCCAAGTCTTCGTCCTCTACGGCGCTGGGGGTCAGGGCGGCGCGGATCGCCACCCGGATGGCGGCGCGCTCGGCGGGCGAGAACAGGGGCGACGTTTCGGCCTCCCAGACGGCGGCGATTTTCTCCGCCGGCACGCCCAGCTTGGCGGCGCCATGCGCCGTGTGCGCGACGCAATAGAGACATCCGGCCGCCTTAGACGCCGCCTCGCCAATCAGGCGCTTGAGCCCCGGTTCAATCTCGCCCGGGCCGTAGATGGCGTTCACCAGGGCGCCAAACGCCAACAGAATGTCGGGCCGGCGCGCCATAATCAGCCCGTCATTGGGCATGAAGCCCATCATCGCTTCAGCGCCGTCGAGGGCGGCGCGCGCTTCAGGGCCAATGTCGTCGAGCGCGAGCGGGGGAAGGCGGCTCATGTCGTGGTCAACTCCGTCAGTTCATAGGTGGAGGCCAGATGCGCCCAGGTGAGCCGCGTCAAGACGCGGTCGGGCCCGTGCACCCACAGATCAAGCGGGGCGTCAAAGTGCTCCGGGTGAATACGGAAGTGCTCAGCTGCAAAAGAGCCGGCCGGCGTGGTGACGCGCTCAGGGCCAACCCGCTCTATGTCTTTGACCGTGAGGTGCAGCTTGGGGCCGCTGGTTCCGTCCGGCTTGGGGCACGGATTGGCGCCGCGAATGGTCTGACGCGCCGGTCCGCTCGGGTTCCAGCTTGCCGTTTGCCAGGCGTCGCCCTGCACGGGGTGGGCGGCGAAGACCTGCGGACGCGGGCCGTCGATGACATCGCTGGAGCGCCCTTCATCGGCAAGCCAGCGCTCGCTCTCGATCCGGTCGGGCGCAAAACGAAACCAGGCCGCGCCTTGGAACGCGCCGGCGCGCGCCAGGCGCACATAGGCGTCTTGCGGCGCCCAGTCGGCGCCGACACACAAGGTCACGTCGCGCATCAGGGCGGCGTCGTCCAACTCGCACTGCGCCGTTAGAACCCGCCGTCCGTCCGTGTGAACGCAGATGTCAAACCATTCGCGTCCGGTCTCTCCGTGCACGTCATGACGGTAAACGATCTTTCCACGCAGGCGGCGGATGATCGGCCGGTGGAGCTCAGGCGGACTGGCGGGCGGTGAGGGAAGCGGCGGGTCGTGGCTCACGGACGGTCGGCCTAGCCGCCGGTCGCCAAGTGCCGAATGGCGTCAGCGGACGGCCAGATCTTGCCGCCGACATACTGGCCGATGGAGCGTGTGAACGCCTTGTACTCGACCGATGCGTAGAGATCGGACGAGATGTAGGGGTCCTGGTTCATGAGCGCCTTGGCGTCGGTCAGATTGTCGGCCAGGACCAAAAACACCGAGCCTTCCAGTTCGGTCTCACCTGGCTCTCGCATGGGGCCGGCGACAATGTAGCTGCGCCAATGGGCTTCCATGTGGGCCAGGTGGCCGTCCAGGTGCTCAACCCGCAGCGCCTTGGCGTTGGGGCCGTCGCGGCAAATGACCAAAAAGCACTCACCGGGCATGCGCTCCACGGTGGGCGGGGCTGCATCAGATGCGGGCGCCGTTCCTGATCCAGAGCCGGGGTCGTGAGCGGTCATACCCACGCCCCTATTGAAACGCCTGAATGCCAGTAATGGCGCGCCCCAGGATCAGGGCGTGCACGTCGTGCGTGCCCTCGTAGGTGTTCACCGTCTCCAGGTTCATGGCGTGTCGCATCACGTGATACTCCTCAGCGATGCCGTTGCCGCCGTGGATGTCGCGCGCTTCGCGGGCGATGGCGAGCGCCTTGCCGCAGTTGTTGCGCTTCATCAGCGAGATGGCTTCGGGCACCCAGGCGCCCTGGTCCATCAGCCGGCCGAGCGCCAGGGCCCCGTGCAGACCAAGCGCGATTTCGGTTTGCATGTCGGCGAGTTTCTTTTGCACCAGCTGGGTTGCGGCGATGGGCTTGCCGAAAACGATGCGGTCGAGCGCGTAGGAACGCGCGGCGTGGAAACAGGTTTCAGCCGCTCCCATGGCGCCCCAGGCAATGCCGTAGCGCGCCTTGTTGAGGCAAGAGAAGGGACCGCGCAGGCCTTTTACCCCCGGCAACAGATTGGCCTCGGGCACGAAGGCGTCTGAGAGGGCGATCGAGCCGGTGACCGAGGCGCGCAGGCTCAGCTTGCCCTCGATTTTCGGCGTCTCGAAGCCCTCCGTTCCGCGCTCCACCAGAAAGCCGCGAATGACCCCGTCCAGCTTGGCCCAAACCAAGGCGACGTCAGCGATGGGACTGTTGGTGATCCACATCTTGCCGCCGTTCAAGACATAGCCGCCGTCCACCGCCTTGGCGGTCGTGCGCATGGCGCCGGGGTCAGACCCGCCGTCCGCTTCGGTGAGACCGAAACAGCCCACCAGATCGCCGCGTGACATGCCGGGCAAGAAGCGCTGCTTTTGATCTTCTGAGCCAAAGGCGTTGATCGGGTGCATGACCAGGGACGACTGCACGCTCATGGCCGAGCGATAGCCCGAATCCACCGCTTCAACGGCGCGCGCCAGGAGCCCATAGGCGACGTGCCCGAGGCCGGCGCCGCCATATTCTTCAGGGATGGTGGCGCCAAGAAACCCTTGTTCGCCCATTTCCGTCATGATGGCGCGGTCAAAGGTTTCAGTGCGGCTCGCCTCGATCACACGCGGCGCCAGCTTGTCTTGGCAGTAGCCGGTCGCCGCCTCAGAGACGAGCCGTTCCTCTTCAGTCAGCGCCAGCCCCAAGTGCAAGGGGTCGGCCCAGTCAAAAGTCACGGTGTCAGCGGATGTCAGGTCCAAGGCGGGCATGGGCGGCTACTCTTCTCGGTCACAGGGGCGTCGGCTGAACGGCCGGGCCAGGGAAACGGACGGTCTGGCGGTGTCGGCAAGACGATCCGCACCTCCTGAGAGATTACCATCAGCGACGGCGTGAGCGCCACGATCAAGGGATGACCCCGCGCACGAAACACGACCCGGGGCGGTTCTCACAGGCTATAAATGGTATATCCTTTTGGCGCGCGACGTCCAGATGATATATCCTTTTTCAAGCGGGCTCAGGGACACTGCGCCGCCCGACCGTCGCGCCTGGCGCTGGGGCTGGTATAGGGGCCAGCCCTGAAAAGGAGTTTGACCACGTGAGCGATCCGGAAAACCAAGAGGGGACAGGTGGCGGCGACAGCGCCCACATCAGATCCCGCGTGGTCGGACCGGCCGGCTCGCCCGCAACTCTGCCCGCCACTCTGGTTGAGAAGATACTCGCGCGCGCCAGTGGCGGCGCGCCGGTTGCGCCTGGCGACATGATCACCCTGAAAGTCGATCTGGCGATGGCGCATGATTCATCCGGCCCGCGCCGGTGGCGCCCGCGTCTAGAGGAGCTTGGCGTGGGCTTGTGGGACCCCGACAAGGTGGTTCTCGTCGCCGATCACTATGTGCCGGCCGTCGATCTAGAGAGTGCGCAGATCTTGCGCGAGTTTAGACAGTTTGTGCGCGACTATGGGGTACGCCATGCGTACGACATGCGCGGAATCTGCCACGCCATACTCCCCCAACACGGCCATCTGCGACCTGGAATGGTGATCGCCGGCGGCGACAGTCACACCCCGCACGCCGGTGCGTTTGGCTGCTATGCGGCGGGGTTTGGGGCAACGGACATGACCGCGATCGCGGCCACGGGCGAGACCTGGACGGTGGTCCCCAAGACGGTCCAAATCTCACTGGATGGCGTGTTAAATCAAGGTGTTGCAGCCAAGGATGTGATGCTCGCCCTGTGTCGCAGGCTGGGCATGGGCGCCCACTTCACAGCCATGGAGTATGGCGGAACAGGCGTGGACGCCATGCCCATGGCCGAGCGCATGGTTCTGTCTAACATGTCCGCCGAGCTGGGGGCGGAAACGGGGCTGATTGCGCCCGACGAAATCACCCGAGAACACATACTTTCCCATGGCGGCACATGCACTTACGACGATCTTGAGCGCTGGAGACCCGACCCGGACGCACACTATGCGGCGCGCCATCGGGTGGACGCAGCGACGCTGGCGCCGCAAGTCGCCGCGCCCCATTCGCCCGTCAATTCCGACAGCGTAGACGCCGTTGAATCAGAGGCGATTGACCAGGCCTATATTGGCGCCTGTGTCGGCGCAAAGCTTGAGGATCTCCAGATGGCGGCCCGAGTTTTGGCAGGGCGCCAGGTGGCTCGGGGCGTGCGCTTGCTGGTGGCTCCGGCGACCACGGCGGTCACAGCCGAGGCCGCAAAGGACGGCACGTTGGCGACCCTGACGCAGGCCGGCGCGATCCTCCTGCCGTCTGGGTGCGGCGCCTGCGCAGGGCTGGGCGCTGGGGTGTTGGCGGACGGAGAGACTTGTATTTCTTCAACAAACCGCAACTTCCAGGGGCGCATGGGTCATGCCGGCGCGCGCGTCTTCTTGGGCTCAGCCTATACCGTGGCGGCGTCCGCCATCGAAGGGCGCATCGCTGATCCACGCCCGTTTCTCGCAGACGCACTGGAGCCGGCGTGACGGGGTCGGGCAACCAGCCGGGCCGCGCCTGGTGCGTGGGCGACCGGATCGACACCGACGTTCTGGCTCCGGGCTGGGCGATGAAGCTTGATCCGGACGCCTTGGCGTCTCACTGTCTGGAGGCCGTTAAGCCCGGCTTTTCTCAGGCGGTTCAGCCCGGCGACATCCTGTTTGCCGGCGCAGATTTCGGCATTGGCTCCAGCCGCGAGCAGGCGGCCATTTCACTCAAGCGCCTGGGCGTGGCCGTGGTCGTTGCCCCATCGTTTGCCCGCATCTTTTATCGCAACGCCTTGAACATTGGCCTTCTCGCCCTGATCGCAGCAGATCCCCCGCCGGTGAGCGAGGGTGACAAGGTGCGCGTTGACCCGCGATTGGGCGTTGGTGAAAACGTTTCCACCGGCAAGCACTTCACACTTTCTGCAATCCCGGATCACCTCATGGACATGATCGAAGCTGGCGGCCTTATGGCGCATCTCAAGACGCGGCTTGCCCGCGCCCATGTTGGAGACACCTGATGGTGAGTTTGAAGGCCCGTCTCACCGCGCCTGGCGCCGTTCTGGCGCCTGGTGTCTACGACGCCCTGTCTGCGCACCTGGTCGAGCAGGCCGGATTTGAAGCGGCCTATCTGTCGGGCGCCTCCATCGCCTACACGCGGATTGGTCGGCCCGACATTGGCTTGGTGTCGGCCGCTGAGGTGGCCGACGTCATCGCCCGCATTCGAGAGCGCGTGTCTCTCGCCTTGGTGGTCGATGCGGACACCGGGTTCGGCAATGCTCTTAACGTAAAGCGCACGGTGAACACGTTCGAGCGGGCCGGAGCCACGGCCATCCAGCTTGAGGATCAGGCCCTGCCCAAGCGGTGCGGGCACTTGGCCGGCAAGGTGCTGGTCAGCGGCGAAGAGATGGCCGGCAAGGTGCGCGCCGCCGTCGACGCCCGCGACAGCGCGGAAACACTGATCATTGCACGCACCGACGCGATCGCGGTTGAGGGGTTCAACGCCGCACTGGAGCGCGCGGAAATGTACCTGGCCGCAGGCGCTGACGTGATCTTCGTCGAGGCGCCTCAGTCGCGCGATCAGATGGACCAAATCTCAGCGCGCTTTTCAGGGCGCGCGCCGCTCCTGGCCAACATGGTGGAAGGCGGCAAGACGCCGCTGCGCGGCATTGATGAGCTGGATCGCGCCGGCTTTCGCCTGGTGATTACGCCCGGCGCGCTGGTGCGACGCCTGGTGTTCGCCGCCCAGGAGTTTCTGAGCGAGTTGAAGTCCAGTGGATCAACTGCCGCCTTCCGCGATCAAATGCTCGACCTGACCAGCCTTAACGAGGTTTTGGGATTGGACGAGATGCTGGCCGACGGCGAGCGCTATGCTGAACCTGCCAAGCAGGCCGCCGAGTAGGCTGGCCGCGGCGCTCCCAGTGCGGTAGGACCTCCGTCTGGGAGAAAACCGAGATGTCAAAGCTTGAAGACCAGGCGGCGCGTCAGATCGCCAACATCGAAGAGAAAACCGGCGTCACACTGGCCGAGTGGGTGACGCGCGCCCGCGCCGCGCCGGAACAAAAGCACGGCAAAATTGTCGCCTATCTCAAATCTGAGCATGGCCTCACCTACGGCAACGCCAATCTGATTGCATTGAAAGCGCTGGCGAGCGACGCGGCGTCACATGAACCCGATGACCTGGTGCGCGCCCAGTACGACGGACCCAAGGCTGGCCTGAAGCCGATTTATGACGCGCTGACGCGCGCGGTCTTGGCGTTCGGCGACGACGTCGAATTGGCGCCCAAGAAGGCCTATGTCTCGGTGCGGCGGGCCAAGCAGCTTGCCATCTTGCAACCGTCTACAGCCTCGCGGCTTGACCTCGGCTTGAACCTGAAGGGGCAAGAGCCGTCTGGCCGCCTGGAGGCGGCGGGCTCCTGGAATACGATGTGCAGCCACCGCGTGCGTCTCAGCGCGGAAGCCGAGGTTGACGCCGAAGTCGTGGCGTGGCTGCGCGCCGCCTATGAGGCGGCCGGCTAAGGAGCCGGATAGGGGGCCAGCTAAGGGGAAGTAGCGGCCAGGCGCGCAATCGCGGCGCGCTGGCGGTCAATCAGGCCGGCGCGGTCAAGCGGGGCTTGGCTTTCCATGGTGTTGGGCTCAAGCGCCATGGCCTCTGCGTAGGCGGGCGCAAACGCGGGATAGGGCTGGCGCGCCAATACGTTTGACATGCCCACCCGGGCGCGGGTTTCGCGCAACTCGTCCAGGTCGATCACGGCGTTGGCGTTCATGCTCTCGCCCGATTGCGCCTCGCCGATGACCTTGCCGTTCCAGTCGACGACCTTGGACATGGCGTCGGTCGACGCAGACGGAAAGCCGGCCCCCAAAATCTCAGCAGAGTTGGCCGAGACGACATAGGCCATGGCCTCGATCGCGCGGGCGCGCTTGGCGATGTCCTTGGGCGTCAGCCCCGGCGCGCCGACTTCAGACGTGGAGTGAGTGATCACCTCCACCCCCTTAAGCGCCAGCATGCGCGTGATTTCCGGATAGAGGACCTCTTCTGACGCCACGCTTCCAAGGCGGCCGATGTCGGTGTTCACCACTGGAAACACGGCGTCATAGCCGTAGTGATCTAGGAAGGCGTCCCAGACGTCATAGGGTGTCGGGGTGGAGAACGAAACCATGCGCCGATAGCGCAGGATGGTGTCGCCTGATGGCGAGATGATGGAGCTGACCTGGAAGTAGAGGTCAGGAAAGGCCGGATCGGTCTCATAGAGATTGCCGGCCAGATACACGCCTGAGCGCTGGGCGATCGCGCGCAAGGCGTCATACTCCGGCCCGTCTGGATCGACAGCCGCCTTGGCCTTCCACTCGGCCGGGCTCTCACGCAAGGGAAAGCCGGTCAGATAGTATTCCGGCAGCACGATCAGCTTGGCGTCGAGACCTGCAAAGGTGCGCAAGAAGCCCTTGCTGGTGGCGATCTGCGTTGCGATCCGATCAAGCGACGCGCGCATGCGCGCGCGCGCCGCGTCAACGCTGGTGTCTTGATTGACCGCGTCACACACCGTTTGCAGCGCCAGGGCAATGTAGCGCGCCGGGGCCGCGCCGGCGGGACGCGCCTCGCCGGTGTCGCTCACGTCTTGGAACTGGGCCACGGCGGTGCGCGCGCTCACAGCGGTGATCGCCGCGCCGGTCAGTCCGGCGAGCGCGAGGCGGCGGGTCATGCGTGTCTTATCGGTCATGCGCTTGCCTCGAATGCGTCGGCGAGATCACCGCCCGTCACCGGAACAGAGCCTTCATCCAGGGCGCGCGCCAACGTCTCGCCCATCGGCCCAACCCGATACGGCAATCCAGAAAGATAGGGCCGCAGAGAGAGCGACAGGATCTGACCACCGCCTGTCTGGGCGTCGCGGCGATGCGTCGCCAGAGCGTCGAGGATCTGCATCGAGAACTCCTCCTCGCTGCGCTTGAGCACCATGTGCATCTTCCAGTCGTCCAACTCGTTGGTGAGGGGCAGGGCGATCAGGCCGCCAGCGCGCGTGCGAAAGGCGTAGGGCAGGTCGTCGTTGGGCCAGTCCAGGCACCAGGCCACGCCTTCCTCAGCCAGGAGATCCGGCGTCGTCCAAGACTGGGACCGCGCCGGAGAGAGCCATCCCTTGGGGCGCTCACCGAACGCGGCCTCCAGCGCGTCTAGGGCGGCCCTGATCTGATCACGCTCTTGAGCTTCATCGAGCCCGGAGTGATGCAGCGCCGCCATGTCGATCCCGTGGGCGATGATCTCATGGCCAGCAGATTTCAGATCGGCGACCAGCGGCGCGCAGCGTTCAGCGACGGCGGCGTTGACGGCGAACGAGGCGCGTAAGCCGAGGCGGTCAAACAGGTCCAGCAGGCGATAAACACCCACCCGATTGCCGTAGTCGCGGCTGGTGAAATGGCGCAAGTCTGGATACGGCGTCATCATCCCGCCAGGCGCCTTGAAGGGGGCGGCGGGCGTGTTGAGCGGGAAGAACTCCAGCGCCACGGTCACCCACAGACCAACGTCCGCCCCGCCGGGCAAATTGAGGGGTGAGCGGTCGGGGAAGGGGTCGGCGTCATAGCGTGCATGGTCGGGGCCGGCGCGCCGCATCGGGTAGCGCAGATAAACGTCAGGCAGGGCCATCAGGCGTCTCCCGAAAATGCGCGTGCATCCGACCACAGGCCGCGGGTTTTCAACTCCGCCACCACGCTGTCCCAGCAGTGATCGCGATAGTGTGCGGCGATCTCGGTCCCGGTCGTCACCCAGACGTCGTCGCGGTGGCTGGTGATGTACTCCAGCGCTTCGCGGAACGGCCCGATGCGATGCGGCTGACCCACGAGAAAGCCATGCAGCGGGATGCACATGACGGTGCCCGATTGGGCCCCTTCTTCGAGCAGCACGTCGAATTGACGCTTGAGCATGTCGGTATAGGCGCGCGGGCTCTGGCAGTAGGAATTGTAGACGATCACGTCATTGACTTCGAGGCTGTAGGGCATCGAAACCAGCTTGCCCGACGCAGTGTTGACCGGCATCGGCTGATCGTCGTGGAAGAGATCACAGGTGTACCAGAAATCGTTTTCTGCAATGAGATCCAGGGTCATTTCCGTGTGCGTGAGCGCCGGCGCCAGATAGCCGCGAATGCGCTGGCCCGTGGCCGCCTGGACGGTCTCAATGGAGTCGCGCAAAACGGCGCGCTCCTGGTCGGGGGTCATGCCGTAGGAATAGCGCGTATTGTAAATGCCGTGGCTGAAGAACTCCCAGTCACGCGCCGCGCAGGCCTCAATGATTTCAGGATGGTGCTGGCACATGGCCACGGACAAGGAGATGGAGCCGCGCACCCCGCACGCGTCCATGACCTCCATCATGCGCCAGTGCCCAACCCGGTTGCCATAGTCGCGATGCGCGTAGGGCTCCACGTCAGGGTGGGGG